>NZ_JBTJEP020000001.1:0-389935 GCF_054456635.2 Leucobacter faecis | reverse complement strand
TACGCCTCGAGCGCCGGGGCGTGGGTGGCCAGCAGGTCGTCGTAGGTCTCGCGCCTGGCGACCAGGCGCGCCTTGCCGTCTTGCACAAACACGATTGCGGGCTTGAGCGCACCGTTGTAGTTGTTGGCGAGCGTGTAACCGTAGGCACCGGTTGTGGCGAGCACCACGAGGTCACCCACGTGCGGCATCGGCAGCCGTGCCCTGTCAACAAGCAGGTCGCCCGACTCGCACTGGCGCCCCACGAGCTGCACCGTATTCGTCCACGCATCGAGTGCGCGGTTACCGAGCACCGCTTCAAAGCGCTGGTCGGTGAGTGCGGCGTCGAGCTGATCGGCCATACCGCCGTCGACGGCGGCAAACACGTGCCCCGTGCTCTTCACCGTGGTGACGCGGTACAGCGTGACCCCCGAGCGTGCCACGAGTGAACGGCCGGGCTCGATCAGCAGCTTCGCGTCAGCGGGCAGGTGGGCGCGGGCGGCACCCACGATCGCGTCGAGGTAGTCGCCAATCTCGGGTGCCGTCTCGTCGTAGGTGTATTTCACGCCAAGACCTCCGCCCACATCGTAGGTGTCGAACGTGCCGGCGGTCGAGATCTTTGTGACGGCCTCGGCAAACTGATCGACATCGAGAATCTGCGAGCCGATGTGCAGGTGCACCCCCTCAAACTGCATCAGCGGGTGCGCGCGCATGCGCTCGATAGCGGCGATCGCCTGGTCCATTGGCAAACCAAACTTCGAGTCGTCACCGCCTGTCGCCTGCGAGGCGTGCGTCTTCGCATCGACACCGGGAATCACGCGCAAAAGCAGCTTTTGCGGCTTCGTGAGCAATCGTTCCAGGCGATCGAGCTCGTCTTCGTTATCGACGATGATCGTGTCGATGCCCACCTCGAGAGCGAACGCCAACTCAAAGTCGGTCTTCGCGTTACCGTGAAAGTGCAGCCGCTCAGGCGGCACACCGGCCGCGAGCGCAAGCTTCAGCTCTCCCGCGCCGGCGATATCAACCGACAGCCCCTCTTCGGCCGCGAGCTTGTACATGCCCACAGCAGGGAACGACTTCGAAGCAAACAGCACCTCTGAGTTCGGCCAGCGCTCACGCAACCCGTCTTGTAGCCTGCGTGCTTGCCTGCGCAGCCCTGCCTCGTCATACACATAGAGCGGGGTACCGTACTGCTGGGCGAGCTCAGCCACCGAGACACCGCCGATGTGTAGCACGCCCGCCTCGTCAGCCGCTGACTCCTCGGGCAAAATCGACCACAGTTCGTCGAGCCGCGTTCCCTGAGCGGCCGGCTGTGAAAGGTTAGACATGTTGACTCCTTGTGGTGTGGAAGATGGGAACGAAACGCAAGCTAGGCGTGCTTCGCTTGGGCAATGTAGCCACCGGTCGCCCGCCGCGGGACGACGACGACCGGAACTGGTGAGTGCCGCACAATTTTTACGGCGTGCGATCCGAGCGATACACGCGCGATCGGGCCGAGGCTGGTAGAGCCCACGAGCAGCAGCTCGCCGGGCAGCCAGTCGACTGCGCGCAGCGCGTCATGCCACTGGTGGCCGACTCCCACGACCGCGTCGCTCACCTCGGGCGGGGTCGCAAACTCCTCGATGTCACTGAGCAGCTGGGTCACGTGCTGCCGGATCACCGTGCCCCACTGCGCAATCACTTCGTCTTCGACGTCGAGTCCCACGCCCGCCTCTGCGAAACCGCGCGGGCGCGTGTGAAACGAGGCGACTCGAATGCCGCAGCCAAATTTGGCCGCGGTTGCCGCGGCCCCCAGCACCAGCTCACCCGAGGTTTCTGAGCCGCTATATGACGCGGTGAGCCTGGGCACACGCGTGTCGTCTGCGATGTCAAAGTCGTGCGGCGCGATCGCGATCGGCAGAGGTGCGCTCTGCATGAGGCCCGAGGCGACCGACCCCAGCTCGATCTCGTGGTGCGCCCCTTCGGCGCGCGCACCCACCACGAGCCGCAGCGCGTCAAGCTCCTCGCACACCTCGATGAGGCCGCGCCTGGCGCTCGAAGCGCCCTTGACGAGCACCTCGGCGTCGAGGTCACCCGGTACCCACGCTCGTGCCTCGGCGAGCGCTGCCTCGGCCTGGCGTGTTGCAAACTCACGAAAGTCGCTGTCTGCGCCGCGGTTCGAGGGCAGCGGCGGCCACGCCGCCGACGTGACGGCTACGAGCACGAGCGGGGCGCGGTGTGAGCGCGCGAGCAGCGCCCCCAACCGCACGGCCGCGCGCGAGGGGTGCGCGGGCGAGACGCCCACGACTACGGCGCCCGGGGCAAGCTGCCCGGTCATGACGCGCCGCCATCGCTCGAGCCGGCACCGCGGGCGTGATCCGGATCAAAATCTGCCGCGTCGACCGCGAGATCGGCGGGCTCAGTGAGCTCATACCGGCCGGGGCCCACGAGCACGATCTTGCCGGTCTCGATTTGGTGACCGAGCACCGAGTTCTTGCGGCCAGTGAACCAGTACCAAGTGAGCACGAGCACCGTCCAGATCGCGAACACGATGATCGTGATGGGGCGCAGGTCCTTGATGATCCAGAGGCAGCCGATGATCGACAGAATCGGCACGACCGGGTAGAGCGGTACGCGAAACTTACGCTCGAGATCGGGTTCGCGTTTGCGCAGCACCATCACCGCGATCGAGACGACGAGGAACGCTGCGAGCGTGCCGATCGACGTCATTTCTGCGAGGAAGTTGATGGGCAGAACGCCCGCGAGAACCGCGACGATGATCGACACGATAATCGTGTTGGCGACCGGGGTCTGCGTGCGCGGGTTGACCTTCTGGAAGATCTTGGGCGCCATGCCGTCGCGCGACATCGTGAAGAGGATGCGCGTTTGGCCGTACAGCACGACGAGCGTGACACTGAAGATCGAGATCACAGCACCCGCGGCGACGACGGTACCCGGCCAGGTCGCGCCCACGATGTTCTCGAGGATCGCCGACAGGCCAGCGCTCTGGCCAGCAAAGTCGCCCGAGGCTTGCGCACCGAGACCCACAACAGCGACGAGCACATACACGGTCGTAACGACCGCGAGCGCCGACATCAGCGCGATCGGCAAGTTGCGCTTGGGGTTCTTCGCCTCGTCGCCCGCGGTGGCGACAGCGTCGAGCCCCACGAACGAGAAGAAGATGAGGCCCGCGCCGGTCATGACGCCCGCGAATCCAAACGGTGCGAAGTCTGCGAAGTGATCGGCGTTCCAGCCCGTGATGCCCACGGCGACAAAGAACAGCAGCACCGCGATCTTGATGAGCACCATGATGGTGTTGGCGACGACCGATTCAGAGGTGCCGCGAATCAAGAGGAACATGCACAGCCCAATGAGAATCACGGCGGGCAGATTGATGATGCCGCCCTCTTCGGGGGCGTACGAAAGCGCCTTGGGCAGATGGATGCCAAACACGTTGCCGAGCAGCTGGTTCACGTACTGCGACCAACCGACCGCGACCGCGGCGGTCGAGACGCCGTACTCGAGCAGCAGACAGGCGGCAACGCCCATAGCGGGCAGCTCCCCCAGCGTGCTGTAGGCGTACGAGTATGAGGAGCCCGAGACGGGCACGGCGCTCGCAAGCTCGGCGTAGCACAGCACCGACAGGCCCGCGACAGCGCCCGCGATGATGAACGACCAGATCACGGCGGGGCCGGCGATCGGCACCGCCTCAGACAGGATAAAGAAGATACCGGTGCCGATTGTGCCGCCCACGCCGATCATGGTGAGCTGAAACAGGCCGATAGTCCGCTTGAGCTCGCTCTTGCCGTCGCCCCCGTCTCGGGGCACGGGCTTCACGCGAAAGAGCTGCTGTCGCAGGGTCATGGTCATTCGTTGTTGTCTCTCTCTAGACTTCGTTGTCTGGGGCGTGCAGGCCCCGACGGAACGCGGTCGCCGGTGTGCGGCATCGTTCCATTATCCCCGCACCGGTGGGCGACGGGGTACGGCCGGGGCGCATCACCCCGGCCGAAGCGTGTATCTTGCGTGTGTCGTGTGTGCTTGCCGCGTCTGGCTAGGCGTCGCGCGGCTCGCGCACCACACGCATGTGAGCGACGTCTGGGTCGACGGCGCCACGCACGTAGCCCGAGGGCGATGCGCCCACGGCTGCGAGAAATGCGACCGTCTCGGCCGTGATCTCTTCGCCGGGCATCACATTGGGAATGCCGGGAGGGTAGGCGGCAAGCGTGTCTGCTGACACCCGACCAATCGCCTCGTGCGCGGGCACCACCTCGGTGTCGGCAAAGAAGCCCGCACGCGGCAGCATGCGCAGCGCCCCCGGCGCGGGCAGCGGCGGAAACGCCTCGGCCCGGGCGTGGTGGGCGCGCTCGCGCTCGGCCGCGGGCGACTCGATAGCCGCGACCATCGCGCGGTAGACCCGGCCGAGGTCGGGTGCCTTACCCGCGCCGATCACGGCCACCACGACGGTGGCGGTCGACATTTCGAAGTGAATACCCTCGGTTTCGATGAGGTGCTGGCGCATCCAGTGCCCGCTCACGCCGGCTGCCGACACGTCGATCGGCACACGCAACAGGTCGGTGTCGACGATGTCGGCGAAGCGACCGAAATCGTCGCTTACGACGCTGAAGCGATCGTCTGCCCGAAGCAACGCCCGAAACTGCTCGGCCGCATCGATGGAATGGCCAATAGCTTCTTCGCCCGTGGCGAGCGCGTGGCGAGCGATGTCGAGCGAGGCGCGCAAGATCGCGCTCGTCGAGGTTGAGGCCGTCATCGCGAAGGCACGCTCGACGAGCGGTTCGAGTTGGTCTGCGAAGGGACCGTGACCCAGGTGCAGCATGGCCGACTGAGTGAGAGAACCCGCTAGCTTGTGCGTGCTAGAAATTACGAGGTCGGCGCCGAGGCGGGCGGGCGACTCGGGTAGCCCCGGGTGAAACCCGAAGTGCGGGCCCCAGGCACCGTCGACGATGAGCGGGGCGCCGTGCGCGTGCGCCACCTCCGACAGGGCCTGCACGTCTGCGACCGAGCCAAAGTAGCTCGGCGAAACGATGTAGACCACAGACGCAGCCTGCCCCGTGGCGGCGGCCGCGGTGAGCGCTTCGTCAAGCGCGGCCGCTGAAACGCCGTGTGCCATACCGTTTACCTCGTCGACTGACGGAAACACGAAGCTTGGGGTGAGCCCCGCAAGCAGCACCCCGTCGCTGAAACTCGAGTGGGCGCTGCGCTGCGAGACGACGTTTTCGCCCAGGCCGCGCACCGCGAGCGCAACCGTGCGGTTGGCCTGTGAGGCGCCGTTCGTCAAGAACCAGGTGCGTTTCGCGCCCCACGCGTCGGCCGCGAGCGCGAGCGACTGGTCGAGCGGGTTATCGTCACCGAGGTCGATGTCGTCGATGAGCATCGGCACGTCGAGGCGCAGCATGCGCTCGCCAAAAAACTGCGATAGGCGCCCACTAATGCCGTAGTCGCTGCCGCCGTGGCCGGGCACCATCAGCTGTAGCGGGTCGCGTGAGATGTACCGGTCGAGGGCGTCGGCGTAGGGTGTGGCCGCGTGGGGGTGCGCGGCCACGGTCTCGGGGGCTGCCTCGTGAAGAGCAGCGTCACCATGGGCGGCGTCGCCACGGGCAGCGTCGTTGAGGGCAGCGTCATTGAGCGCAGAGACGGCGTAGAGCATGGTTCCATCGTGGCGTGCACATTGTGGCGGGCGGAATCCCCCTCACTTCTCAGGGGTCACATATGATGTATGTGACAAATGCGACGTTCTGTACGATGTGCGATATATGGAGTAGGTGACCAAGCGTGATTGATCTGCGCCAGCTCGAAGCCCTGCGCGCGGTGCGCGCCGAGGGGTCGGTGACGCGCGCCGCCCGCGCGCTCGGCTGGAGCCAGCCGACCGTCGACTATCACCTGAAGAATCTCGAACAGCTCGTGGGCGCGCCCGTGCTGCAACGCTCGACCCGCGGCAGCACCCCCACGCAGGTCGGGGCACTGCTGCTCGATCGCGGCGACCAGATCTTGACGCTCACTGACCGCGCGCTGCAGGACGCCCGCGAGCTCACCGCGCACGGCCGGGTACGACTGAGGTTTGGCACGTTTCCCACGGCCGCTGCAAAGCTTCTGCCCGGCATCGTCTCGCGGGTCGCTGCGCAGGGCATCGAAGTCGACGCGCACCTCGAAGAGTCGGTGCCGCTCGTGGCCGACCTCAACCAGCGCAAGCTCGACGCGGCGCTGGTGTACACGGTGGTGGGTTACGATCTGCCGTTTCGTCCCGGCACCGCGCAAACCGAGGTGCTGCGTGACCCGCTCATGCTCGCGCTGCCCGAGGGTCACCCGCTCGCCACGCACGAGGTGATCGACCTCGAGACGCTGCTCACCCTGGCTGACGAACGCTGGCTGTTTGGGTCAACCCAGGGCGACCCGATGGACACCGTGCTGATCGACACGTTCGCGGCCGCCGGCCGCACGCTCGACGTCGCCATTCGCACCGACGACGTGCAGGTGATGCTCGGCATGGTCGCCGCCCGCATGGTCATCGGCCTGTTTCCGAAGCTCGCGATCGGATCGCACCACCCCGGCGTCGAGCTGCGGCCCATCGCGGCCCCCGAGTTCGCGCGCTCACTGGTGCTCGCGGCGCCCGGCCAAGGCCCCCGGGTCGAACCGTCACACGCGGTCAGGCAGCTCGCGGCCGCCGTGCGCGCGGCGATCACTGAGCTCGATTGACACTTCCCGGCCACCCTGCGCAACGAAGGAGTCACAGTGTCCATGCGATCCGGGTGCTCTGAGGGCCATAGCCCCAACCCCGGATACAAAAATATGCGCGACTACTTCCGGTTAAGACTGCCCCAGAAACGGAAGTTGTCGCGCATATTTTACTTTCGTCACGCGGTGGCTGGGCATACACCCTACACAGGCGACGAGCTCGGTGGCTTCGTGTCACCGCGGGCGCTGCGGCGCAGGGATCCGGATCAAGCTACTCGCTTACCGGGTCAGCGCCGCGGCCATCGAGCGCATCGATGTAGCGCAGTACGATGCCCTCGCGCAGCGCCCAGGGCGAGATCGTGAGCGTCGAAACGTCAAACACCTTCATGGCGGTGCGCAGCACCACGGCACCCGCCATGATCTGATAGCCGCGCTCGGGCGTGATGCCCGGCAGGTACTCGCGCACAGAGCCGGGCATGTCGCGCAGCGACGGTTCCCACTCGCGCAGGCCCGTATAGTGCAGCGGCGCAAGATCGCCCGTGACGGGGTCGGCGGGGCCACCCACGAGCCGCGCGAGCGACCTGATCGTCTTAGAGGTGCCCACGACGCGTTTGGGCCGCGGGCGCCCCTGAAACAGTTCATCGCGCACGCGCGTGAACTCGCTGCGGGCGTGCGCGCGCAGCTGCGACACCGCCTCGCGCGAGGGAGGATCTTCTGCGAGGTATTGGATCGTCGAGCGGCCAGCCCCGAGCGGCAGCGAAACCTGCACATCGGGGTACTCGTCTGAGCCCTGCGCGATCTCGAACGAACCGCCGCCAATGTCAAACAGCAAAATCTCGCCGGCAGACCATCCGAGCCAGCGGCGCACCGCGAGCATCGTGATGCGGGCCTCATCTTCCCCCGACAGCACATCGGGGGTGATACCGCCCGCGGCCGCGATGCGGGCGAGCACATCTTCGCCGTTGGCGGCCTCGCGCACCGCGCTCGTCGCCGTGCAAATCAGGTCGTCGACGCCGATCTCGTTAGCGGTCTGCACCGACTCACGTACGGCTTCGAGGATCAGCTGCACGCCCTCTTCAAGAATCTCGCCCGCGGGGCCCAGGTAGCGCATGAGGCGCACCACCGAGCGTTGCGAGTGATACGGCACGGGGCTCGCGCCCGCGTGCGCATCTACAATCAGCAGGTGAACGGTGTTTGACCCAACGTCAATGACTCCGAGGCGCATGGAGAGAGTCTAGTGCGCGAAGGGGCCGACGCGCTCGACCCGCACGGCAGGCTCACCCAGCGCCTCTGACTCGGCGAGGTCGATGGTGCCCTCGATCGCCCAGTCGCGGTCCCCCTGCGGGTCGAGCAACACCTGCCTAAACCGCCACGCGCC
This sequence comes from Leucobacter faecis, assembly GCF_054456635.2. NCBI lineage: Bacteria > Bacillati > Actinomycetota > Actinomycetes > Micrococcales > Microbacteriaceae > Leucobacter > Leucobacter faecis. The sequence goes on along the minus strand of NZ_JBTJEP020000001.1, from coordinate 381,912 downwards.
CTCCCCCGCCGTTTCAGGGTTGCGGTCAATCTCGACGAGGCCCGCCGACCGTGCGTCGGCCGTGACGAGGATCTCGTCGTACTCCGTGTAGTAGCCTGCGAGCGCGTCGCGCCACTTCTGTTCGCCAAAACCGTGCGCGCCGTCGAGCTCGGCGAGTTCACCATAGTGCTCGAAGGCCGCCGCCTGCACCCGGCGAAACAGTGCGTTGCGCAGCATCACCAAGAAGGCGCGCTCGTTGCGCAGCACCGAGCGGGTGGGCGGTGCGACCGTTTCACCGGCCTGGGCAGCCTGCGCGACCTGGGCGGCGTGTTCTGCCGCTGCCTCGGGGTTCGCCAGCTCCTCCCACTCATCGATGAGGCTCGAGTCGACCTGGCGCACGAGCTCCCCAAGCCAATCGATGAGCTCTTCAAGTTCAGTGGTCTTCGCCTGCTCGGGGATCGTGCGCTCGAGCGCCCGAAACGCGTCACTCAGGTAGCGCAGCACGCCGCCCTCGGCGCGACCCAGCTGGTAGAACGAGACGATGTCTCTAAATCCAAAGGCGCGCTCGACCATGTCGCGCACCACCGATTTGGGTTTGAGCTCGTAGTCGCGCGCCCACGGCACCTCTTTCGTGTACTCGTGGAACGCTTCGTCGAGCAGCTCCTTGAGCGGCTGCGGGTAGGTGATCTCTTCGAGCAGCTCCATGCGCTCGTCGTACTCAATACCGTCGGCCTTCATGACCGCGATCGCTTCGCCGCGGGCCTTGTGCTCTTGCGCCCGCACGATCGCGCGCGGGTTCTCGAGCGTCGCCTCAATGATTGAGATCACGTCGAGCGCGTAGCTCGTCGACTCGGGGTCAAGCAACTCGATGGCGGCGAGCGCAAACGGCGACAGCGGCTGGTTGAGCGCAAAGTTTGCCTGCAGGTCGACGGTGAGCCGCAAAAGTTTGTGCCCCTTCTCGTCTTCGTGGATCTCAACGATGTTGCCGTTGCGCAGGGTGCGAAAGATTTCTAGCGCGGTGCGGGCGTGCGCGAACTGTTTTGCTTTGGGTTCGTGGCTGTCGAAGATGAGCATCTGCATCGTGTTGAGCGCTTCACCCTCCCATTCCTCACCGCGGCCGATCACGCCGAGCACCATGGAGTGGGTGACGCGCATGCGACTCACGAGCGGTTCGGGTTCTGAGGCGACCAGCTTGTCGAGCGTCTGCTCGTTCCACGCCACAAACCCCTGCGGGGCTGACTTCTTTTTGGCGGGCTTGGGCTTTTTGCCGCCCTTCGCGCTCGCGGCCTTCGCGGCCGCCTTTGCCTCGGCCTTTGCGTTTTCGATCTCGTGCTCTGGAGCGAGCGCTATTACGTCGCCCTCGGTGTCGTAGCCTGCGCGCCCAGCACGGCCCGCGATCTGGTGAAACTCGCGGGCGCTCAGCCGGCGCATTTTCTCGCCGTCAAATTTGGTGAGGGCGGTGATCACGACGGTACGAATGGGCACGTTGATGCCCACTCCGAGGGTGTCGGTGCCGCAGATGACTTTGAGGAGCCCGCGCTGGGCGAGCTGCTCAACAAGGCGGCGGTAGCGCGGCAGCATGCCCGCGTGGTGCACACCGATGCCCGAGCGCACGAGCCGCGACAGCGTCGTACCAAACCCGGTGGAGAATCTGAAGTCACCGAGCGCCGCCGCGATTTCGTCGCGGCCCGCCCGGTCGACGATCTTGATGCTCGCGAGGGCCTGCGCCTGTTCGACAGCGTGTGACTGGTTGAAGTGCACCAGGTATGCGGGGGTCTGCTTGTCGGCGACGAGCTCCTCAACGACCTCGTGAGCGGGCGACACCGCATAGTTGAAGTGCAGCGGTACGGGGCGTTCGACACCCGTCACGAGGGTGGTGTCGCGGTCGGTTGCTTCGCTTAGGTCTGCGGCGAGATCAGTGACGTCGCCCAGCGTCGCCGACATCAACAGGAACTGCGCGTCGTGCATAAGGAGCAGCGGCACCTGCCATGCCCAGCCGCGCTCTGAGTCTGCGTAGTAGTGAAACTCGTCCATGATGACCTGGGTGATGCCACCCGTGTCGGGGTTATCGACGTTTTTGTCGCGGATCGCGAGGTTAGCGAGAATCTCGGCGGTGCAGCACAGCACTGGTGCGTCAGCGTTAATGGCTGAGTCGCCGGTCACCATGCCCACGTTCTCTGCGCCAAAGATGCGCACAAGCTCGAAGAATTTCTCGCTCACGAGCGCTTTGATGGGCGCCGTATAGACGGTGCGTCGGCCTTCGACGAGCGCGGTGAAGTGCGCGCCGAGCGCAACGAGTGACTTACCCGTACCCGTGGGGGTGGCGAGGATCACGTTGCTGCCGAGCGTGATGCCTAAGATCGCTTCCTCTTGCGCCGGGTACAGGTTGAGCCCGCGTTCTTCTTGCACCCACTCTTCGAACGCTTCAAACGTGTCGTCGGGGGTGGCGCTCTTGCGCCCCGCCGCCTGTGCGTCGGCGCGCAGTTTCAAGACCGTCGTCGTTAGGCTCATCGTTTCTCGTTCCTGTCACGCTCGGCCAATGCTCTTCTATAGGGTATCGATCCCCGGGGCCGCGTGGCGCCTAGAGTTCGCGGCCTCTAGTCAGAGGTAGGGTTTTGTGCAATGACCTCATTCTCTCTGCAGCGCGTACCCCCGAGCGTGCTCGCCATCGCCGCGATCTTTAGCGTGCAGTTTGGCAACGCGCTTGTCGGCGGAATGTTTGGGCAGATCGGACCGCTCGGGGCCGCCACCGCGCGGCTCGCGTTCGCCGCGGTGATGCTGCTGGTGATCGTGCGGCCGCGGGTGCGGGGCTGGTCACGCCGCACTTGGTTTACCGTCACTGCTTTGGGGCTCGCCCTCGCTGGAATGAACTCGAGCATCTACCTCGCCTTCGAGCAGATTCCGCTCGGCGTGGCCGTCACGATTGAATTGCTCGGCCCGCTCACGGTAGCGGCCCTCGGGTCGAGGCGACTCATCGACCTCGGCTGGGTCGCGCTCGCGCTCGCGGGCGTCGTGCTACTCGGGGCAGCCCCTGGCGTACAACTCGCGGCTGGCGGCATCGCGTTCGCGGCCGCCGCTGCGGCATGCTGGGCGCTGTACATCGTAAGTTCAGCGAGGCTCGGATCCGGCACTCGCGGTATCGACCCGCTCGCGGTCGCGATGACGATCGCGGCTCTCGCGGCATTGCCGTTTGGCGGGAGCGACGCAGTACGCGCGTTCGCGGCGGCGCCCAGCCTCGCGCTCGTGTTTGTGGGGGCTGCGCTGTTGACTTCGGTGGTGCCGTACGCCCTCGAGTTCGTGGCGCTGCGTCGCATGCCCGTGCGCGTCTTCGGAGTGCTGTCGAGTCTCGGGCCCGCGGTCGCCGCGCTCGCGGGCCTCGTCGTGCTCGCCCAACGCCTTGCCCCATTGCAGGTCGGCGCGATCGCGCTCGTCGTGATCGCGTGCGCGGGCGTGGTGGGGCTCGCCAGGCGCAGGTAGCACCACGCCAACCCCGCCAGCCGCGCCAATACACTTAAAGCACCGCCTTCTCGGCACCGCACCCCAACACGAAAGCGACGTGGCCCATGGAATACGGACTCCTGCTCGTGATCGGAGTCGTCGTGCTCGTTGGCACGTCCATTCTGGGCAGCCGCATTGGCGTGGCGGCGCCGCTCTTGCTCGTGGTGATCGGTATTGGTGCGGGATACCTGCCGTTCGTGCCGCTCGTCGAGGTGTCACCCGAGCTGATCTTGCTGGGGGTGCTGCCGCCGCTTCTATACGCGGCCGCCGTAAACGTGCCCCTCGTCGATTTTCGCCGCAACTTCAAACCGGTGATCGGGCTGTCTGTATTGCTCGTGGTGATCTCGGCGGTCGTTGTCGGCGCGGTGCTGCACCTCATCGTGCCGGGCATTCCGCTGCCCGCGGCGATCGCGCTGGGCGCGGTCGTGAGCCCGACCGACGCGGTCGCCGCCACGTCGATCGGTAAACGGCTCGGCATGCCCGATCGCGTCGTCGCCATTCTCGAGGGCGAGAGCCTCGTCAACGATGCGACGTCGCTCGTGCTGCTCAAAACCGCGATCGCCGCCGTCGCTGGGTCGTTCGTGTTTTGGGAGGCGGCGGGCTCGTTCGCCTACTCGGTGACGGTTGCGCTCATTGTGGGTATGCTCATGGGCGTCATTACGGTGTGGCTGCGGGCGAAGCTGGGCAACCCGGTCTACGACACGATGGTGTCGTTTGTGGTGCCGTTCGTCGCGTTTATTCCCGCCGAAGAGCTCGGCGCATCGGGCGTGCTCGCCGTCGTGGTGACCGGCCTCTACACCGGTCACCACGCGTCGCGCAGGTTTAGCGCGACGGCGCGCATGAACGAGCGCCTCAATTGGCGTACGCTGCAGTTCGCGCTCGAAAACGGCGTGTTTCTGCTCATGGGGTTGCAGTTGCACGCCCTCGTAGAGCAGGTGCACGACAGCGACTTTGTCGTCGCGCACGTGCCGCTTATTGCGCTCGTACTCGTCGGCGTGCTCGTTGCCCTGCGCGCGCTGTTCATGGCGCCGTTGCTGCTCACGATGCGCAGCACGGTGCGCTCGTACGAGCGGCGCGGGCGCCATTTCAAGCGCGCAGTCGAACGGGCTGCGGGGCGCGCTGAGCCTGCCCCCAACACACAACAGCTCAGGCGCATCTCGATCTTCGAACGGCGAGTACACGCCGACATTGCGCACGAGCGCGAGCAGCCGCTCGGCTGGCGCGACGGCGCTGCCCTCAGCTGGAGCGGCATGCGCGGCGTCGTCACGCTCGCCGCGGCGCAGTCGATCCCGGTCACCATTCCCTACCGGCCGCAGCTGATTATGGTGGCGTTCGCAGTGGCCGTCCTCACCCTGCTACTGCACGGTCTCACGCTGCCCCCGCTCATTCATAGGCTGTGGCCCAGCGGCGCTGGCGCCGGATCGAGCGCGGCCGAGCTCGCGGCGCTCGGCGGCGACTTAATCGAGGCTGGCAATGACGCAATCAACGATGCGATCGCCAACGAAGCTCCGGATCATGCCACCGCCGAGCAGGTCACCGCCCGTGCCCGCGCCAGCGCCAAAAGTGCTCTCGCCCCTCTGGCTTTCACCATGGGCGGTGCTGAGCCGGGCGCGGGTTCGGCTGGGTCAGACGGCGCCGCGGCCGACCCTGCGACCGGCCCCGCGGCACAGCCTGAATCCCCGGCCGAGAGCCCGGCCCGCGCATACGTCAGGCTGACACGCACCGCACTCGAGGCACAACGGACGGCGCTGCTCGAGGAACGGGCGATCGGCCGCTATAGCTCGCATGCGCTGCGCGCGGCCGAGCTTGCGCTCGACGCACACGAGACCAGGCTCACACCGCCCGACACGCACTAGTGCTAGGCGGCGCTGACCGGGTTTTGGTGGTGGCTAAACACGATGCTCGTGCGTGTGGACGACACGGCGGGGTGCGCCGAGAGGTGCTCGGTCACAAAGTCGCGCACGTGGTCTGAGTCGCGCGCCGCCAGGTGAATAATAAAGTCTTCGACGCCGCCGAGAAAGAACAGCTGCGTCACTTCGGGCAGCGCCTTGAGCTGGTCGCTCATTTCGGTGATCAGCTGGCGAGCGCCAGAGCGTACCGTCACGCTAATGAGCACCTGCAGGTCGAGACCGATCATGCGCGGATCAACCGTCGCGGTGAAGCCCGTGATGACGCGCCGACTCACCAGGCTGCGCACGCGTGCAATACAGGTTGAGGCGGCCACGCCCACCCGCTCTGCGAGCTCTGCATTGGTGATTCGACCGTTCGCCTGCAGCTCGGCGAGGATCTTGCGGTCAACGTCATCTAATTCAATGTCGTGCCGCAGAATCTTCGTTACATCTGCCATGTACATCAACCTCTCCGGGTGCGAACTTCTGCCAGACAACGAATTCCGAAGAGAATTCACCATTTTGCTATCGATATCGAATATACTGCACAATAAGCTGGCTCCACTGCTACGAACGACGCTACCACGCAACGTTCGCGAAGTAGTACGAGCTGACGAGACCCAATCCAACGCTGATTCCTTTGGAGCACATCATGCGCGTCGGTATTCCTACCGAAATTAAGAACAACGAGAACCGCGTCGCCATCACGGAGGCCGGTGTATTCGAGCTGGCCCGTCGTGGCCACGAGGTGCTGGTGCAGACTGGCGCCGGCCTCGGCTCGGCCATCACCGATGCCGAGTACATCGCCGCTGGCGCGAAGATCGTAGAGGGTGCAGACCAGATCTGGGCTGAATCCGACATGATCCTCAAGGTCAAGGAGCCCATCGCTTCTGAGTACGCGAAGATGCGCAAGGGTCAGGTGCTCTTCACCTACCTGCACCTCGCTGCAGACAAGACGCTCACCGACGCAGTGCTCGCTTCGGGCACCACCGCGATCGCATACGAGACCGTGCAGCTGCCCAGCCGCGGCCTCCCCCTCCTCGCCCCCATGTCAGAGGTCGCTGGTCGCCTCTCGGTACAGGTTGGCGCATACTCGCTGATGAAGGCGAACGGCGGCCGCGGCGTGCTCCTCGGTGGCGTGACTGCTACCCGTCGCGGCAAGGTTGTCGTCATCGGCGGCGGCGCTGCAGGCGAGCAGGCTGCACGCATCGCGTTCGGCATGGGCGCTGAGGTCACCGTGATCGACATCGCGATCCCCCGCCTCAAGCAGCTTGAGGACGAGTTCGCAGGTCGTATCCAGACCCGCACCTCGAACGCGCACAACATCACCGAGGCTCTGAAGGAAGCTGATCTCGTGATCGGCTCGGTTCTGATCCCCGGCAAGAAGGCTCCCAAGCTCGTCACCGACGAGATGGTTGCGCAGATGAAGCCCGGCTCGGTGCTCGTCGACATCGCGATCGACCAGGGCGGCTGCTTCGAGAACTCGCGCCCCACCACGCACGATGATCCCACCTTCCAGGTGCACAACTCGATCTACTACTGCGTGGCGAACATGCCCGGTGCGGTCCCCGAGACCTCGACCGCTGCCCTCACCAACTCGACGCTCCCCTACGTGGTGGCGCTCGCAGACAAGGGCTGGGTCAAGGCACTGAACGACGACGCGTCGCTCGCCAAGGGCCTCAACGCTCACGACGGCGTGGTCACCTACAAGGGTGTCGCAGACGCGTTCGAGGGCCTGCCCTTCTCGTCTGTCGAGGACGTGCTTGCAGCTCAGGCATAATTTGCCCGAGTACGCTTAGGACCTATGGATCTTAAGTTTTCATTCGGAGGGGCGTCACCTGATCATCATGATCACGGTGACGCCCCTTCGAAGTTTTCATTCCCCCTCACCCCCGCGAGCGGCGCAGGCAGCGCCAGCGACCTCGAGGTTGTTGTGACGCAGGCCGAAGCTGGCGTGCGCGGCGAGGTGCGCACGGGTGCAGGCGTCGTGTACACGAGCGCCGACGTTGCCTGCGCAGATGACGCGGCGCTGCCTCGCGCGGCACGCTCAGCGGCCGCACGCGCGGTAGCGGCGCTCGAGGGGCCGCTCGCTGAGCAGGTCTCGGCGGTCGTGCTCGAGCTTGGCTCACACTCCCCCGCGGTGCTCAAGGCGCTTGGCGTCGACGCTGCCGCCCCCGCGGTCACCGACGAACTGCGCAGTCGCATCGGTGTCGCAGCGGGTGTGCCGATCCGGATCGTGGCCTAGCTCACTAGGCCGCTTCGCGCGCGGGCTCCTCGGTTGCGAAGAGCCCGCGCCTTTTTATGTCGGACCAGTAGTGCGACATGCGTCGTTTGCGTGGCACACTAGAGGCGTTCAGACACGAAAGGCGATCAAGCATGGATGACCGCGCAGCGCGCCCCGAAACTCCCCCACCGAACGCGGGCGGCCCAGCTGGCGCGCAGCAGGGCGCACCGGCGCCTCCTCCACACTTCGACCCGACCGCTTTCGCGCCCCCGCAGGTGCCCGCGGGTGCGCCCGCGCCCCCGACCTGTGTCGCAGGAACACCCGCAAAGCCCGGCTTCTTGGCCAGCACAGCAGGCAAAGTTGTAGCTGGGTGCGTGGCGGCGGCCCTCATCATCGGCGGCGCGGTCACATGGGTCGTGCTGGCGCAGCCAGGCAAAAGCGGTCGAGCCGTCGCTGACGGGCCGGGCACAAGCGACACGGGCAACGAAGCCAGCGCCGCTGACTTCGTCTTTGACCCGATCGTGGCGGCGGACGAGGGCACGACATCGGTGCGTGTCACAGATGCGGGCGGCACAAAGATTGTGCTCACAGCGGGTGCCCCCGAAATGCTCATCACGGGAGTGCAGCCCGACATCGCAGACGCATTCGCCCGCACGGTCGCAGACGACTATGCCGCGCAGCTGCAGGCTGGTCTCGAGCGATATTCAACGGTCACGCTGATGGAGTGTGGCGATCAAATGCTCGCACCCGGCGGCGACACCTGTGAGAGCGACGCTACGTACACGCTCGAGCATGCGGGAGTGTACGAAAGCTATGGCACCGTCGCCACCCGCACCAGTTACACGCTGGGCACGCGAGACCGCAACTCGCTCGCGTTCTCGACCACGGTGAACCTCGAAACGGGTGAGCAAGCCCAGCTCACCGATTTCTTGGATCTCACAGATGCGGGCATGCTGCGCCGAGCCGAGACCGCCCTGCGCGGCACCGCCAACTGGGCGTCATGCAGCGACCCAGCGGCCGACTACCTGTCGAACGCCCACGCGTTTAGCCCGGGCGACGAGGGGCTGCTACTGCTCTGGGAGGTCGACGGCACCAGCACGGCGGCCTGCGGCGTCGATCGCATAGTCGTGCCATGGGAAGACGGTGCAAGCAGTGGAGTTGATGCTGATGCTGATGCCCGCTCGCAGGCAGAGCGCTCTGCCGAGCCTGTCGTCGAAGACATCAACGGCCGGTGGTGTGCGACGCCTGAGAGTAACAACAATCAAGAGTGCTACACCATTGATTTTCCGAACGTAACCTTTCCCAGCGGAAACGTCGAGCAGCTCTCAGAACGAGATACCTCAGAATCTGCCGGAGGTATCGGGCTGTTCGTACCGGGAGCACCGTTTGGCACGTACTTCCCCGCGGGGGTCCCCATCGAGATACCCGACTATTACTTGGGCGCCGATCTTCCCGATCAGGATCGAATCTGGAGCGGCCAGGCCGGAAGGATGCTGCTGCGGGAGTAGCCTCTCGGTTAGTTGGTGCCGACCGCTTTCGGCCGGCACCAACCATTTGATTACCTTGACCTCGAACCGACTATGCCTGGAAGCGCAGGATTCGTTCGAGCGCCTCGGCCACCGCTTTCTCGCCCGCCGCGTACGAGAGCCGCACCGCCTTGTGCCCCTCGGCAGGATCGAAATCAACGCCGGGCACAACTGCCACGTCAGCGCCCTCGAGCAGCGCCCGCGCATACCCGACCGAATCGCCGTAGCGTTCGAGCTGTGACTTGCCGAGCTCGGAGTAGAAGTAGAACGCCCCGTCTGAGGGTGCTGCCTTGCCCCAGTTGAGGCTCGGTGCGGCGTCAAGGATCAGTGCGCGAGCGCGCGCGAAGTCTTCGACGACCGCGTCACGTTTCGCGTACGTCTCTGGCGTGAACGCGGTGAGCGCGAGCTCCTGCGCGGGCGCGGGCGGCGACAGCGCAAAGTTCGATGCGAGTGCTTCGAACGCCGCTACAAGCGATGCGGGCAACAGCGCCCACCCCAGCCGCCAGCCGGTCATACCCCAGTACTTCGAGAACGAGTTGATCACGATCGCCTCGCCCGAAAGCTCCCGTGCGCTCACACCGCGGGCGTCAGAAGCGCCAGCTTCGGGGAAGGTGATGCCGTGGTAGATCTCGTCGCTGATGAGCCGTGTACCGTGGGCATCGCACCAGTCGACGAGCGCCTGCAGCTCAACACGCGAAAGCATGGTGCCCGTGGGATTAGCGGGCGACGCGACGATGAGGCCTGCGAGCGGGCCGCCACTCGCGACGGCCGCGTCGAGCAGTTCTGGTGTGGGCTGGTAACGCGTTTCGGGGCCCGTCGCGATCTCGACGACCTCGACACCGAGCGCTGCGAGAATGTTGCGGTAGGCGGGGTAGCCGGGGCTCGCGAGCGCCACGCGGTCGCCCGGATCGAACACCGTAAGAAACACGAGCTGAAACGCGCCCGATGATCCGGTGGTCACTGCGACCGTGCCGGGGTCGACGTCGATGCCGTGCCAGTGACGATAGTGCCCCGCGATCGCCTCGCGCAACGGGCTCGTGCCGAGTGGCCCGGTGTACCCCGCGGGCCTCAGCGTACCGGGCGCGGGCATCGCATCGGGCTCACCCGCGCACAGCGAAACCACGTTGTGACCGGCGGCGCGGCGACGCGCGATCTCGTCGGTGATGCGCATCACCTCGAACGCGGGAATTTGCGAGCGCCGCGACGGCGGCGCGGGTGCAGGAACGGGTGCGGTGCCTCCGAAATTCGTCATGGTGTAACCGTAGCGCGCCGCCTCCTATGCCGACTAGCCTGTGCCTCCTACCCCGTGTGGCCCAGAGCGGTAAGCACCTGCAACGACACGATATGCTCGCCAGCAAGCGCAAGGTCATAAGCGGTCTGCCCGTCAGCGTTCTGTGCCGCACCGTCTGCCCCGGCGCGTAGCGCGGCCGCCACCGCCGTCGGGTCACCCGCCTGGGCCGCGGCCAACAAAGCTGCGGTCGGGTCTGTCGGCACAGGAGCATTCAGTAGCTCGCGAATAAGCGCCGATTGCCCGGCGAAGCCGCGATAGTCGGCCATTTCGAGTGGGGTGAGCCCCTCGCTTACCGACCGCGAATTGAAGTCGGCACCGCCCGCAAAAAGCACCCGTGTGGTCGCGTGATAGGTCGCGTCGTCGCGGCCCATCCAGACGTCTTCGTGAATCGCTTGATACCCGACCCTGTTGACGTGGTCGAGCGGCACCCCCGCTTGGATGAGCTGCCCGACGACGTCCCAGTGCCCGCGCTCTGCTGCGCGAATCAGACCGGTTCCGTTCCAGCTGTCGAGGTCGTTGACGTCACCGCCGTGTTCGAGTGTGAGCTGCAGCAGCTCAAGCCTCCCCTCGCTCGTGCTGATGAGGTAGGCCGACTGTTGGGTGTTGTCCTTTGCGTTGACGTTTGCGCCCCAGCCGATGAGCCGTTGCGCTGTTTCAAGGTCGTTCGCCCATGCGGCCTGTCGCAGGTGATCGTCAAGCGCCGCCTGGTCAAGGCCGGGGTTCGTGGGTGCCTGGTTTGTGGGTTCTACCTTGGCTTGTTTCTCGGCTGTGTCTTCTGCCTCGGCCGTGTCTTCTGCGGGCTTCGTTGCTTGCGCCTTCGCTGACTTGCTTTGCGCAACAGGCCGCGGTTCGGAGGCGGCCTGGGGCTCTGCCGAGCACCCGGTCAAGACCAGGGCAAGCGCGAGCGCCACCGGAGCACCCGACATGAAAACTGACCGAAGTGAATTGAAACTGCTCATAGTTTGAACGCTACCGACACGCTCACAGAGTCACATCAACCAATCAGTTGAGAGGGCCTGAGAAACCACCCAGAGGGTGCGGTTTCGAGGGTGTCACAGCCGAATAATGCCCTGTCTAAGCGCCGCCGCAATGGCGGCCTGCCTGTTGTCGGCGCCCAACTTCGTAAATGCGTGATGCAGGTGGCTCTTGATGGTTGCTTCGCTCACGAGAAGGCGCTGTGCGAGCTCACGGTTGGACAGCCCATTGGCCGCAAGCTCAAGCACTTCAAGTTCCCTCGCGGTCAACGCGCTTTGCGGGTCACGTGTGCGGTCGAACAGGCGCTGGGTGATGGTGCCCGAGACGAGGCCTGCGCCGTCTGCTGCCTGCCGAATCGCGCTGAACAACGCCGCGGGTCGACTGTCTTTTACGAGGTACCCGACAGCCCCCGCCTCCACCATGCGCACGATGTCGGTGTCGGCGTCAAACGCCGTGAAGGCGATGACTCGCGTGGTAGGGCTTGCCTGTAAAATCATGCGCGTGGTCGCCGCTCCGTCGGGCTGATCACGCCCAAAGTCAAGGTCGACGAGCGCGACATCGGCCCGCTCGTGCGCAGCGAGCAGCGCCGCCTCCGCGGGCTCCCCTGTCTCGGCTACGACAGCAAAGTCGCTTTGCGTGTCGAGCAGCGCCCTAATGCCGAATCTCAGCACAGGGTGATCGTCTGCAAGCAAGATCCGGATCATGGCTGCTCACCTTGAACGCGCGCAGCGGGCAGCAGCGCCGCCACCACAGTGCCTCGGCCCGGCGCAGTTTCGACCACCAGTGTGCCGCCCGCATTTTCAGCCCGCCACGCCATCGCACGCAGCCCGTACCCAGCATCGTACGTGAGCTGGGCGTCGCCTCCGGGACCAGTGTCGCTCGTCTGGTGCGCCAGCGATGAGTTAGCGCTTTCGCTCATGTCAAAGCCCATGCCATCATCTGAGATGTCAAGTCCCACCTCATCATCGAAGAACGTTAGCGTTACGCGCACCCGGGTAGCGGCAGCGTGCTTCTGTGCGTTTGTGAGTGCTTCTTGGCACACGCGCTGAAGAACATGCCCGGTGTCATCGGGCAACGGCCGCTCACCTCCAATCACCATAAATTCTGCGCCGCGTGCAGCGGCGATCTCAGCGAGAACGTCCACCAGTGTGCCCTCCGGTCGTGGCCTCGTGAGACCGTGCATGAGCTGTCGGGTTTCGAGGAGCGTGTCTCGCAACACATCACGGGCGCGCAGCACTTGCGCACTATCGTTGTCTACCGCTTCGAGTAGTAGCAGCGCGGTGGCCGTCTGCTGCACAACGGTATCGTGCAGCTCACCCGCGACCCGTGTACGTTCCACGAGCGCCCCGGCTTCACGCTCCGACGCTGCAAGCCGCTGCTGGGTACGCATGAGCTCGTCGATCAGGCGATTGCGCTGCTGCAGCGCGCGGTCGAGCTGTACGTAAACAAGCGACAGTACTATCCCGCCGAGCATTGGGCCGAACACCAGCCCAAGGTCTTGCCCGCGCGAAAGCACAAACATGCCCGCTGATACGGCCGCCACAATTGCGCCCGACACCCAGCGTGCGGGCCCGCGTGGAATGACCCTGTGCACCGCGAAGAACAAAGCGAACGCAACCCAGCCAAAGGATGGGGCAAGCAGAACGAGCGGAAACCACAGTGCTGTAGCGGTGAGGACTCCACCCGCGCCCGGCGCGACGCCCTCACCCGCGACTTCTCTCACCCTGCCGAACGCGCAGACAACGCCGACAACATAGGCGAGGCCCGCCCCGACCGCCAGAACGAGCACGAACACACCGGGCCACGCGAAAGAGTGCACCGAGAAATACCGCAGGGCGCAGGCCACGAGTAACGCAAGAAACCCGGCGTCGACGGCCCAGTCTTGACGCTGCCCAGGCCGGTCAACGCCGTTCACCGCAGAGGCGCGCATGCCATCGGTCATTCGGCGTAGCTGTCGAGGCTCGTACTTGTTGGCGACTGCGCAACTTGGAACCGTTGCGCGTGCAGCGCGCGCACCTGCTGGCTAAGTTCTTCGTCGGGTCCGGCCACGGGAGTGAGCGGCGCCACAGCGTGAATGGGCAGCGGGAGCACTGGTGCGGGAGCGACGCCCCATTCTGCGAGCCACGTCGTGAGCTGCGCGCTGCTGCTCGCATACACGATGCGCCCGAGGCCGACCCAGGCGTGCGCTGCGGCGCACATGGGGCAGTGTTCACCCGAGGTGTAGACGGTCGCGGCGTGCCGCTCCTCCACAGTGAGATGAGCGGCTGCCCACCTGGCGATCTCAAACTCGGGGTGGCGCGTGTGGTCGCCGCCTGCCACGCGGTTGCGGTCGGCAAACAGCTCTTGACCCTGCGCGTTCACCAGCACCGACCCGAACGGCTCGTCGCCGCTGTCGAGTGCTTCTTGTGCCAGGTCGATGCAGCGCTGCAGAAACCTACGGTCGTGTTTCGTGAGCTCCGATGATGCCGTCATGTCTCCACTCAACCACGTTTAGGCAACATCTGCCCAGTGTCATGCGCTCGGGCTGCCCGCCGCCCGGCGAATGCAGTCAGCAATGGTGCGCTTCGACTCTGGTGTGAGCGAAACGAGCGCAAACGAGGTGGGCCACAGCTCACCGTCGTCAAGTTGCGCAGCTTCCTCGAATCCGAGGGTCGCATACCGCGTCGTGAACTTGGAAGCCGCTTTAAAGAACACCACGATCTTGCCGTTCGCGTCGGCATACGCCGGAAACCCGTACCAGGTTTTCGGCATGAGGTGCGGCGCGACCTCAGACACAATGCTGTCAATTCCTTCGGCGAGCTCGCGATCCTGATCCGGCATCTCAGCGATCGCTTCACGCACCGCTTGCTCACCCGCGGCGCGGTTCTTGCCCGCACGTTCTTGCGCGCGCAGTTCAGCCGCACGCTGCTTCACGGCAGCCCTTTCTTCTTTCGACAGCGTGCCGGGATTCTCAGCCATGTTGACCTCCATGTCAGTGCGAACCGAGTCAGTGCGAGGGAGCCATTCGCGACTCCCTCGTTCACACTACGCTTCTGTGCCCGAAAACAAGGTCTCAATTTTGAATCAATCGTGGCGATCCGCCGCCTGCCTGGCAAAACTTCTCGTCAGCGATCCTACTCATCAGTGCGCCCGTTCATCAGTGCGCCCGTTCATCAGTGCGCCCGTTCATCAGTGCGCCCGTTCAAGCAGCCGCAGATAGCCCGAGAGCGCAGCGAGCCCCTCGACGTTACCCGGTAAGCCAGCGCCGAGGCGCGACGACGAGACGAGGTGCGCCGACCACTGGGCGCGACTAATCGCCACGTTAAGCCGGTTACGCATGAGCAAGAAGTCGAGCCCGCGCGGCACGTCTTCAGCACTCGATGCGGCGAGCGTCACGATCGCAATTACCGCCTCTTGGCCCTGAAACTTGTCGACCGTGCCAACCCGCACCCCACCGAGCCCCGCGGCGGCGAGCGCTTCGCTTACGCACTCAACCTGAGCGTTGTAGGCGGCAACGACGATCACGTCGTCTGGGGTGAGTGGGCGCGGGCTCCCGCCCGACTCGCGCAGGGAACCGGCAAGCGCTAAGCGGGCAATCTGTACGACCTCGGCCGCTTCTTCTGGCGCATAGGTCGCATTGCCCGCGTGCTCGACGGGATGCCAGGTGAGCCCCGCAGGCCCGGCACCGGTCACCTCGCGGCTGCCGGCACTCTCGTGAGCGCGCAGCTTACCCTCGTACGACAGTTCAGAGACGACGTCTGCGAGCTCGGCGCGCATGCGACGGGTATCGGCAAGAAAGTAGCCGCGGCTGGCGGGCAGTGTGTCGTGGTGGGCGATGAGCCAGCCGAGCGCCGACTCGTCGATGGGCTCGGGGTGTGAGCCCTGTGAGACCTGCGGCAGCTGCTGCGGGTCGCCCAGCAGCAGCAGACGTTCGGCCGCCACCGATGCCGCGATCGTGGGGGCGAGTGAGAACTGGCCCGCCTCATCAACGACGAGCAGGTCGAGGCTGCCGCGTGCGAACCGTTTTTCGTTGCTAAAGTCCCAGGCGGTGCCGCCAATGACGCAGCCGGTGCCCTGCGCTTCGTGGGTGCGCAAGAACTCGGCGTGCCCGTTGCCGGGCAGCACAGCAAACTCGGGTTGAGGCGCGTCGTCTGCGAGCTTGCCGCCCTGCGGTACCTTCGCGACTTGGCCCATAGGGAGCCCTGCGAGCACGGTCGCGTTGAGCACGTTCTCGACGACCTTGTGCGACTGGCCCACCACCCCGATGCGCCACCCCCGCTCTTCCACGAGCCGCTTGATCACGCGCGACGCGAGGTACGTTTTACCGGTACCGGGCGGCCCCTGCACGGCAAGCGCCGCGTGCTCTGAGCGGGTAAGGCTCGACGTCAGCGCCCGGATCGCACCGTCTGGTGCGGCGTCGATGGGAGCGAACCCGCCTGCGATCGTAGGCTCGTCACGGCGCAGCAGCTCGTAGACCGCGTTCGGAAAGGCGGTGCCTGCGCGGCGGGCGGCGGCGAGCGCCTGCCCCCACTCTTCAATCGCGCCCTTCTGTGCGCCCGCAGGGGGTGGCGGACCCGGGGTGAGCGCGACCGGCAACTCAAAGAATGGCTCGCTGCCCGCCGCGAGCGTTTCGTCGACGACGATCACGTCGCCGTCGCGTTCGACGATGCGGGCACGCCTGGCCCCTCGCGCCCCAGGGGCAGCGCCAATCTGAGGAAACGGCGTGGGAGTGTCATACACGAGGTAGACGTCGCCGCTTTTGAGTGAGCTGCCGGGCGCGATGCTCCCGGCGAGGCGCAACCTGCGCCGCTCGGTGCGGGCGCGGGGTGGCTTGTGCCACTCGTCTTCGATGCGGGTGAGGGCGGGTTCGACGACGAGCACATCTTTCGTATCGGCCCACTCTTCAACCGGGTCGACGAGCCTCGCAAAGTGCGCCCACCAGAATGACTTTTGTTCGCGCTGGTGGTAATCGATGGCGCTCGCGGCGAGCCTGAGCGCCTGCGCTTCCTCGGGCTCGTCACGGTCTAAAGCGGCGGCGGCGAGCTCGAGCAGTTCTTCTCCGATCGCGCTCGCCGAGAGGTCGGGGCCCGTATCGTCACCTCGGTCGTTGTCGCTCGGCTGATACGGAGAAACGCCAGCAACCGCCGCGAGCGAGAGCAGCCAATCGCGTAGCCGCAGCGTCGAGACGCAGTCGTAACGGTTGTAGTCGCCGATCGCCTCGAGCCGTCGCTCACCCTCAGCGCGCTCGGCAGCGCGGGAAGACGCCAGCGCCGCCATCGCATCGGCGTACTCGGTGACTGACTGTGCCGCGCTCGTCACCCCCGCTTCGTCGCGCAGCTCGTCACCCATGTAGAGCGGTTCGAGCTTCTTGATGGAGTAGGAGCGGGAGCCTACAACCAGCGCCTGCCGCACGATCGGGTACAGGTCCACGAGCACGTGCTCGCGCAGCAGCTGGTCGACCTCTGCTTCGCCAACACTGTGACGGGCGGCGATGCTCAACAGGTGGGTGCGCTCGTACGCGGCATAGTGGTAAATGCGCATGCCCGGGTATGCGGCCCGGCACTCACGCACGAGCGCAAGAAAATCGATGAGCGCCTGCTTCTCGGCAGCGAGGTCGTGCGCCCACAATGCAGTAAACGACTCGTTCGCATCGACCATGCCAAACAGGTAGTCGAGCCCCCACCTGGCGCCCTCACCACCCGGCTCCCGATACATCGGGTCGCCCTCAAAATCAAAAAACAGGTCGCCCGGGTTGGGGGCTGGAATCGCGCCCAACACCTCGGGCACCGCCACCTCCACCGGCGGCAGTGTGCCGCTTTCGGCGCGCAACTGCAGCGCAGCCTGGCGGGCGATGCGCTCGAGTACCCGCTGCGAGATACCCGGCACTTCGAACTCTAAAATGAGGCAGCTGTGCGGTTCGAACTCACCCACTGCATTCGGCGCCTGCAGCCCACGCGACTCCACCCACCCCGCTGAGACGCCCGCCGCGGCGACATCATCAATGCTGGTGTAGCCCGCCGCGATGAGCCTGTCACGCTGCGTGCGCCTAATGCCCGCGATCAACAACGGGTCACGATGCCGCGTGATCTCGGGCTCACACACCTCGCACCGACCGCACGCCCAAACGCCCGCGTCGCCCCACGCGACAGGCGCCGCCGACGAGGTGAGCCCATCGGGCCCCGCCCGCAGCGCGCTCGCGATCAAGATCTCGTGCAAGCGCTGCCTGCGCGACCGAAACACCGGCGCTACGTCTGCCACGCGGTGCACCGAGCGCGCCCCGTCGCCCAAGATCAACACCGCTTCTTGGGCAGGCTCGATGCCCACACGCTCCAGCTGCTCAGCGTAGGCGGCGAGCTGCATGAGCGCGGTCACGCGCGCCCGGCGCGCCAGCTTCGTGTCTTGCACCTCGTATGCGCCCGACGGGGTAAGCCGCAAAAAGTCGGCGAACCCGACAAACCCGATCTCGGGCGCCCCCGCCCCGTCAGCGGCGCGCTGCACCCCATCGAAAAAGGTGGCCTGAAACACCACCTCGGCGCGGCCGGTAAGCGCCCGCACCGTCTCCTCTTGCCGCGCGAGCAGATCGGCCTCGCTCATCGATGCGGGCCGCTCAATCTGAGCGACGCCGCCGGGCTCCCCCGGCGCGCCCTCGCCCCACTGCCGCACGTACGCCGCGAGCGTGCGCTCCTCGTGCGCGTCACCCAGCCTGGCCGCGCGCGCCAACATCGCATCATCGTCAAGCGGCACGACAACGTCGCGCCCAAACTTCGCGTCGACGCGCCGCAAAAACGCGAACTCGCACGCGCTCGCCGCCGAAAGGTCGCTCGCGCTCGTGACGAGGCGGGTGCCCCCGTCTGCCCGCTGCTGAATGAACACGCGGTGTTCCTTCCTCTGTTGCTCGCTCCGGATCCCCCGCAGCCGTCTCCGTCGACCCTATGCGCTGCCACCGACATCGCGGCCCGGCTACAGCCGGGCGAGCGTGTCGATGTCTTCGAGAAACGAAGACTGCTGTTCAGCAGAAACGGTGGCACGGGTGTGGCTGAGGGCCTCAAGGTAGTCAGCGGTCGACAGGTCGGTCGGCTGCTGCACCGCGCGGGGGGGGTTGCGCCCAGCCCGTCCTGTGCACGCAACGCGCGCGCAAGCGCGTCTTGCGAAGCGCGCCGCGCCGCATACTCGATGTCGGCCGGGGTGAGCCCGCTGCTGCGCTCCACCAGTTCAGCGAAATCGACGATCTGAGCGATCTCGTCGGGCACGTAACGGCGCCAGATCGCCTCGCGCGCCTCCGCGTCGGGCAGCCCAATTGGCAGCACGTAGTCGAACCGTCCATGGCGCATAAACGCGGCATCGAGTCCGCGCACAAAGTTCGTCGCACACACGAGCAACAGCCCTTCACGGTCACGAAAGTCGGCGACGATCTTGAGCAGCTCGTTCGTAACCCCCTGCGTCGGGTTCGGCGGATCGCTGCGCTGCGACGCAATCTCTTCGACTTCATCGATGAACACGACCCCGTGCTCAAGTTCAGCAATACGCTCGAACACGCTGCGCAGCGACGCCGCCATCGAGCTCTTGCCGTCGCCCAGTCGAGAGGGAAACACCTCCACGAACGGCCAGTCAAGCCGCGACGCCACAGCCTTCGCAAACGTTGTCTTGCCCGTACCGGGCGGCCCGAACAGCATCACCGCCCGCGGCGGCACCACCCCGTAACGATCGGCGAGATCCGGCTGGGCCAGCGGAGCCACGAGACGCTCCTCGAGCAGTTGCTTCTCGCGCCGCATCCCAGCCACGTTCTCCCACAGGTGCCTGGGCAGCACGCGGCCGCCGACGTCCTTGAGCAGGTCGAGCTCGCGTCGCTGAACGGGCATCTGTCGTTCGAGGTAGCGTAGACTGTGCCGGGTCTGAAACCCGTTCGAGGTGAGCAGGTCGAGCCTGCCACCCTCGGGAATCAGCACGCTCAAGACGCTCAGTCCGAGCGGGGCCATCTTGCGTTCGAGCGCGTCGAGCAGCTGCCCCGACACGTTCTCGGTGCGAGAGTGCTCACTGATCCCAAAGAAGACAATCCAACCCTGCGCGTGGGCAGCGCGCCCCACAGCGGCCGCTATTACTTCGCCGTCGTGCACCGCCACGACCGCGTGGTCCTCCCGGCATGAGGCCGTCACCTCTGCGAGCGAGTACACGGGCGGCTCGGTGGAGGCGTGCGCCTCCCACCACAACCGCACCACCGCGTCGAGGTCGTCGTCGTAGTACTCCCTAATCGAGATGCGTCCCATACACAGATCATGCCACGCCCCGCGGACCCAGATCACGACATTCTGCGCACAAGCACGCCTCAAAAAATAGCACTCGTGATTCGGCCGCTTGTCGGGTAAGCTCAACAGGTTGGCGTTTATGCGCCACGCGTCGCAATCACCGCACCGCCCGCTCACACGCTTCAACACACGTGCAAGCCTGGGCGCCGTTCGGCCCGACCCGCGGCGAACGGATGCGCGATCCCGCGCACTCGACACTTTGCAGCGACGCGTGTATCAGCGACTTTCGTGCGCCCACAGGGGTGCGAAGCCGCCCCGCAGCGCTGCCCCCAGCATGAAAGGTCACCAGTGACCGAATCACCCACACCCTCATTCGTTGAGCTCGGCGTACCCGAGGCGATCGCCGACGCGCTCGCCAAGAACGGCAAGACCGCGCCCTTCCCCATTCAGCGCGACACACTCGTCGACACCCTCGCGGGCCGCGACGTGCTCGGCCGCGGCCGCACCGGCTCGGGCAAGTCGATCGCGTTTGGTATTCCACTCGTCGCAAACCTCATGGAGGATGCCGCAAAGAAGCGCCGCCCGAGCCGCCCCCGCGGCATTGTGCTCGCGCCCACCCGCGAGCTCGTCACGCAGCTCGCCGAGACGATCAAGATGATCGCTGACCCCGTTGGCGTCAAGGTCACCACCATCTTCGGTGGCGTGCCGCAGCGCCGCCAGGAGGCCGCGCTCGAGGCCGGCGTCGATATTGTGGTCGCTGCCCCAGGCCGCCTCGACGACCTCATGAAGCAGGGCGTCGTGAGCCTCGACGGTGTCGAGATCACGGTGCTCGACGAGGCCGACCACATGGCCGATATGGGCTTTCTGCCCGTCGTCACGCGCATCATGAACAAGACCCCTAAGCAGGGCCAGCGTCTGCTCTTCAGTGCGACCCTTGATAACGGGGTCGACAACCTCGTCAAGAAGTACCTGCACTCCCCCATCATGCACTCGGTCGACTCAGCCGAGTCCGTTGTACCGCAGCTCACACACCACGTATTCGAGGTAGCTGGCAAGGGCCAAAAGGACGCGCTCATCGAGGCGCTCGCCTCGGGCACCGCGCGCCGCATCTTCTTCACGCGCATGAAGCACCAGGCGAAGAAGCTCGCGAAGCAGCTCACCGCGGCCGGCATTCCGGCTGTTGAGCTGCAGGGTAACCTGTCGCAGAACGCTCGTGACCGCAACCTCGCAGAGTTCAAGTCGGGCGAGGCCAAGGTTCTCGTCGCCACCGACGTCGCCGCCCGCGGCGTGCACGTCGACGGCGTCGACCTCGTCGTGCACATCGACCCGCCCGTCGAGCACAAGGCGTACCTGCACCGCTCGGGCCGCACCGCTCGTGCCGGTAACGAGGGCGACGTTGTCACCATCGTGCTGCCCGAACAGCGCGGTGAGATGCGACAGATCATGCGCGCGGCCAAGATCCGGGTCACGCCCCAGCAGCTTGATGCTCGCGTCGCCGAAGCTGCCGCGGTACTGCCGCTCATTGGCGAGGTCGCTCCCCGCGTCGACCCCAAGGAGACCGAGCGCAAGCGCGCCGAGGCGCAGGCTGCGCAGCAGCGCGCCGCGGGTCACGCCCCCGCAGGCCAGGGCAACTCGCAGGGCGCCAACGCGAAACGCAAGCGTTCGCGTGGCGGCCGGGGTCGTGCAGCAGGCCAGGGCGGTCAGGGCGCAGCTCCGGATCGTGGCCAGGGTGCGGGCCGCGGCCAGGGCCAGCGTGGCCAGGGACACGGCCAGCGTAGCCAGGGCGGCAGCGCCCAGGGTCGCGGTCAGGGATCCGGGCGCAGCCAGGGCCACAGCGGCGAGGGCCGCGGCCACGGCGGAGCAGCCCAGGGCCAGCGCCGACAGGGCCGTCGCGCCCAGGGCGGCGGCACGAGCTATTCGACGAGCTCGTCAAGCTACTAGATCGTAGGTGTGCGGGCCGTTCGCAAGCTCACCCGCAAGACACTTGGGGCGCCGGATCAGTGATCCGGCGCCCCAAGCGTATTCGCGGCCAGCGCCGCCAGAAGTGCGCTACCGCGCGAGCACCAGCTTGGGCGAGAGGGCCCGCGAGACGCAGATCATCATGACGTCACCCGCATCACGTTCGTCGTCGGTGAGGAGCGAGTCTTGGTGATCGACGTCACCCGAGACGACGCGGGTCTCGCAGGTGCCGCAGATGCCCATCTCGCACGATGAGGGTGCGTCGATACCGGCGGCGCGAATCGCGTCAAGGATCGACTCGTCAGGCGCCACGGTGACGCTCACACCGCTGTCAGCGAGTTCGACTTCGAAGCCCTCGGCTCCCTCAGCCGCGATGGGGGCTACCGGTGCAAAGCGTTCAATAACGAGGTCGCTACCGCGACCCTGCGTCGTCATTTCGGCGCCGAGCGCATCCATCAGCGGGCCGGGCCCGCAGCAGTACACCCCGTGACCGACCGAGTCGCGTACCAGCTGCGCAAGCGGTGCGTGCCCCACCTCGTCTTGAGCGAAATAGTCGACCCTGCCCCATGTGGTGCGGGCGAGCTCGTCGATCTCGGCGGTAAACACGAAGTGCTGCGCGGTGCGAGCCCCGTAGACAAGCCGCCACGGCTTGC
This sequence comes from Leucobacter faecis, assembly GCF_054456635.2. NCBI lineage: Bacteria > Bacillati > Actinomycetota > Actinomycetes > Micrococcales > Microbacteriaceae > Leucobacter > Leucobacter faecis. The sequence goes on along the minus strand of NZ_JBTJEP020000001.1, from coordinate 359,696 downwards.
CTCGCCTCGCAACGTCGCGAATCATCGACAGGATGGGCGTAATGCCGATACCGCCCGCTACGAACAGGTAGGCGGGGGCATCGCTCAAGCGAAAATCGTTGCGTGGCACCCCAATATCGAGAGTGGCTCCCTCGCGCAGTTCGCGGTGTACTTCAACTGATCCACCGCGACCGTCGGGTATTTCGAGCACCGCGATGCGGTACCCCGCCCGGTCTTCGTGGTCACCGCACAGCGAATACTGCCTAATGGTGCCCGAGGGCAGGTGCACGTCGATGTGGGCGCCCGGCTTCCACCCCGACAGTGGCACCCCGTCGATGGGTTCGAATGCGAACGAGCGAATGCCCGTCGCTTCCTCCCCCACCGTTCGCACCGTGACGCGGTGCGTCGGGGCGACGTGGGTGCTACTGAGCAGCGTCGCGGCCATAGAACTTCTCCTCCGTGCGGCGTGCGCGATCGAGGAACGCGCGGCGGTAGTTGAGCGTGAAGATATCGGCGGGGGCAGAGAACTCTTCGATCTCTGCGTCCCACGGCACCTCTCGCGGCTGCAGGTTCTCGACGATCGGAATGTCTTCGAGGTACACCATCTCTTCGAGGCGCAGGTTCTCTTCGAGGTCTGCGCCCGTGTAGTCGAGCGCGTTTGCCACACCCCAGAAGATCTTCACGTGCTCAAACGAGATGGGGCTCGGGAAACCCGCCACTACGCGGCGTCCAAACTTCTCGTAGTCGTAGGTGATCGACGACAAGCCAGGGGCAACACAGTGATACTGCATAGTGCAGTCGCCATCACCGGCCCATTCACCCGTGCCCGCGTTCAGCGGGCGGCTCATCCACACGTGGCTGCCATCACGGGTGACCTTGAGCGGTTCGACCACTTCGGGGGTGGGGCCCATCGACACCTTGTGCACGAACGGGAAGTGGGCGACATCGCGAAAGTTCTCGACCGTCACCGCGACACCCACGGGCGAATCGAGCGGGTTCGCCTGCAGCCACTCAAACGGCTCTGCCTCCCACTCGGGCAGCTCGTAGACCGGCTCGAGCGGCTCTTCAAGCGCGGTCCACACGAGGCCGTAGCGCTCGGTCACGGGAAACGTCTTGAGCCGCGCCTTCGCCGGAATTTTGCTCTGATCCTCGATCGACGGGACGCGCACGCACAGGCCGTCGCCGCTCGCAAACTGCCAGCCGTGGTAGGGGCACCCGATCGATGCGTCGTGCACCTGGCCGAGAGACAGGTCGGCGCCGCGGTGCGGGCAGCGGCGCGAGGCGACGGCAGCTTCGCCGTTACCGTTACGGTAGACGACGAGCTGCACGCCCAAAAGCACGGCCGACTCGGGCTTGCCGCCCGCGACGAGGTCTACCGAGCGTGCGACAGGAAACCAGCTGTGGCGCATCGCCTGTTCGACGAGCTCGCGGTTGCTCTTCTTTTCGAGCGTTGCGGTATCAGACATGAGTCTTCTCCTTTAGTGTTGGTGAACTGTGAAAATAGGAAGCTAGGGGTGGTAGCCAAGCGTGCGCTGCACTACACGCCCACGCGCAGCGCGCCACCGTTGACCGATAGCGTCTGACCGGTGAGAAACCCGGCCCCGTCTGAAGCGAGAAAGGCGACCGTCTCTGCTATTTCTTCGGGCTTGCCGAGGCGCCCGAGCGGCACCGAGGCGACCTCGACGTCGTAGTACTCGTCGGGAATCATGCGGGTGTGAATCGAACCGGGTGCCACCGCATTGACGAGCACACCGTCGGGCAGAAGCGCTGCGGCGAGCGCTTTCATGAGCCCCAGCTGCGCGGCCTTCGAGATCATGTAGCCGAATGAGTGCCCGTCGGGCACCTGCCCCCACGTCGACGAGATGATGATGACGCGACCGTGGTCGCTCGCGCGCAACAGATCTGCAAGCGCGCGGGTGATCGCGTAGGGGGCCTTCACGTTGACGCGGTAGTACCGGTCGAGCTCGTCGGCCTCGGTCTCGTCAAGGGTGCGCCAGTCGTGCATGATGCCAGCGTTGTGCACGAGAATATCGAGTCGTGGCTCGTCGCCTTCGCTCGCGGCGGCGAGGGCGGCCCGCAGCTCGGCGGCCGCATCTGGGCTTGTGATGTCGATCCGGATCGCGCTTGCCTTGGGTCCCAGGGCGCTGAGGGCGCGTGCGGTCTCGAACACGTCCTCATCGAGATCGGCGAGCAGCACCCGGGCGCCGCGTGCGGCGAGCGAGCGAGCGTGGGCCGCCCCCATGCCGCGAGCCGCGCCGGTAACGACTGCTACCCGGCCGGTGAGGTCGGTGAGTGGCTGGGTGTTCATGCGTTCTCCTTCGTGAGCGAGTGTGCCGAGTCAGTGGGGTCGTTGCCCGCGAGTTCACCGCGGGTGACGAGGGCGAGGGCCGGTGCTTCGACCTCGGCGAGCGAGGCCGCGCTGCGCGGGTTACGCCAGACCCAGGGTTGCTTGTCTTGGCCGACGCGCCTGATCGCGTAGAGCACGATCGAGGTGGCGAGCACGAACACTGCGATGAGGATTTCGCGCGGGCCGCCATAGCCGGTGATCTCGGCGTTCGCGGTGCCAATCGCCCACACCGAGAGGTCGACAATCGCGAGCAGCGCCGCCACGTAGACCCACGCTTTGCCGAGCCTGATGGGCCGCGGGGCGTGAGGTCTGTCGATGCGCAGCAGCACGAAGCCCGAGAGCGCGAGCACGTGGCACAGAATGTAGCCCATGATGCCCGCTGTGATGACCGCGAGGGCTTCGCCCACGAACACGATGAGAATCACGTTGAGTACGAGGTCGAAGGTCATCGCCCGTGCGGGCATGCCGAAGCGGTTGAGTTCGCCGAGCTGCTTAATGGTGAGCCCCTGCTCCGCGCTGCCCTGCAGTACGCGCCCGCCATCGGCGGTGGTCATCATCATGAGTAGCATGAGCCCCGCAATGAGACAGATGGTCACGACGGGACCGCTGCCCGGAAGCAAGTTCTCAAACAGGCCGCTGTAGAACGCGACCGGGTCTGAGATGACGTCTTGTCTGTCGGCGAGGCCGCCCACGCCGAGTGGTACGAGGACATACACGGCGATCACGAACACGCCCGCAAGTCGCAGTGCCCGGCGGGTGTCTGAGACGGGGCGTTTGTACTCGGGGGTGAACGAGGCGACCGACTCGACGCCGTACACCGACCATGCGAGCACGAACATCCAGGCGATCCAGGTGGTCCAGCCAGCTTCGCCGCTGTCGGCGAGGCCCCACTCGAGGTTAGCGACGTCCCACTGACCGCTAAAGAATGGCGCGAGCGCAAACACGATGATGGGAATCAAGATGACGGCGCCGGTCACGTACATCAGCCACATGGCTACGCGCATGCCGAGAATGTTGAGAATCCAGCCGAGCACGAGCACGCCGAGCCCCACGAAGTGAGCGAAGCCGATGTCTGCGAGCCCAGTCGAGATAGTCCAGGTCTGTTCTGGAAACCACTGCGCCTGCACGAGCGAACCGATCTGAATGCCGTAGATCGCGAGGGAGCTCGACCAAGCGAACCAGTAACCAAAGGCTGCGAGGGGGCCCACGATCGTGGTGCGTGAGCGCCACGCCTCGTTTGCGTAGGCGGCGATGCCACCGACGATGCGGGGAAACATGCCGGCGAGCTCTGAGTAGATGAAGTTTTGCAGGCAAGCGATGATCGCCACGGCGCCCAGCAGGGCGAGGGTAGTCCATCCTCCAACCGCACCGATCGCGTAGCCCATACCAATAAATAGTGCGGCCGGGATCGACAGGCTGATGGTGAAGCCGTCCCACCAGCGCAGGGTCTGCGCATATTCTTCACCCGACGGGCTGCCCGCGGGGCTCTCGTGCTGAGTCACGTCTTTGTCCTCTCAATGCGCGGTCTTGGCTTATAGCCGTGCGGCTTGGTTCTTCGTCTTTGAATGTCAGCCGTGCTGCGCACTTGTTGAATGAAACCACTATAGGTTGCGATTTGCGTAATGCAAATTCGATAAAACCACGCAATCCCCCTCGTGGCGATCCGCCATATGACGTATTCGTACCGCAGCCGGTTACAGTTGTGGCATGGCTATCACCGCAATGGACGACCTCGACCGCGCAATCATCCGCGAGCTCGAACAAGACGGCCGACGCTCGATGCGTGAAATCGCACGCAACCTCGACACCCCGGAGGCGACGATCCGGGCCCGCATGAAGCGACTGGGCGACCAGGGAATCCTGCGCATCATCGCGTTCGCAGACCCACACGAGGTGGGTGAATCGCAGCTCGCACTCGTGCAGCTGACGGTCGAGCCCGCGAGCCACGAAGCTGTCGTGGCGGCGCTCGTGGCAATGCCCGAGACGACATACGTGTCGACCGTGCTGGGCGAGAGCGACATCGTGTGCGAAGTGCGCTGCGCAGATAACCACGAACTCTGGGAGATACTCAATCTGCGCATCGCGGCCCTGCCGGGCGTGCGTTCGACCTCGACCAGGCCGATCCTCAAGGTACACAAGCTGATCTACGGCCGCACACGATAGCGCAGCCGGCGGGGCCACTAAACACGCGCAAAGATACGTCATTCCGCGCATGCCACGCGGTTAGGGTTCCAGCAGACTGGAAGCAGGGCTTGACGCCCGCCTTGATTCAATGTCGATCACGCGCGACTTTAGGAGAACCACATGTCTCACTGGCCCGGCGGGCAGCGCTATGCCGCCACGTTCAGCTTTGACTTCGACGCCGAAGAACTTTGGATTGGCGAGAACCCCGCCAACGCGCATTCCCCTGGCGTGCTGTCGCAGGGCGCCTATGGACCCAAAGTGGGCGTGCCTCTGATTCTTGAACTACTGCGTAAGTACGGTGTCACCGCCACGTTCTACATACCCGGTAAAGATGCGCTGCGGCACCCCGACGCGGTGCGTGCGATCATCGATGCAGGCCATGAAGTCGCCCACCACGGGCATTCGCACACTAATCCCACCACGCTCACGCTTGAGGAAGAGCGCGCGGAGCTCGAGCAGGGTCTTGCGACGCTGCACTCGTTCGGGGCGACCGTTACCGGATACCGCTCACCCTCGTGGGAGTTCACACCGCACACGCTCGACCTGCTCGCGGAGGCAGGCTTGCGCTACAGTTCGAATCTGCTCGACCACATCTTGCCGTATCAGCATGAGACCCACGACCTCATTGAAGTGCCCGTGTCGTGGCTGCTCGATGACGCCCCGCACTTTTGGTTTGCAAACGATACGTGGGAGAAGACGATTCGTTCGCCCCGCGAAGTGCTCGACGTGTGGCTCCCCGAAATCGACGGCATCGCAGATCTCGGCGGGCACGTCATGCTCACATTTCATCCGTTTCTCACGGGCCGTCCCTCTCGCCTGGCGTTCCTTGAGCGGTTGTTGCAGCACGTCACTTCGACGGGGGCCTGGATCGCCCCGACCACAGACATCGCCGAGCACGCCCGCGCCCAGATTGCGGCGCACGGGCCGCTCGCACTGAACACCACAGGAGTCCTGGCATGAACGCCACCCGCTACCCCCGTATTCGCGTCTCAGGCGACGCCATCACCCGCTCCCGCCAGTACGGCGAGCTAGCACGAGCTCAGATTCGCGTCACCCGCGAGGGCTATGAGCGCGCATTCGCTGCGAAGGGAGTGGCGTGGGACGAAGCGACCGCTTTTGCACTCGGATTTGTGCCCGCGATTCGCGCCCACTTCCCCCAGCTACTCACCGAACTTGAGGGCATTGCCCAGGGGGCTGGGCTGCCGTTCGCCGATGTGCTCGCGATGAACTGCCGTACCGAGATCCTCTGGCGGCAGGCCGTGTCAAAGGCGGGCGCCGTAGCTCCTTGGCTGCGCGGAGAATGCTCAAGCTTCGCCCTCGAACCCGATCGCGTTGAGTGGGGGCAAGCAGTCGTTGCGCAAAACTGGGACTGGCTCGACGTGCTCGCTGACGGTGTCATCGTGCTCGAAACCGAGCGCCAAGACGGGCCCAACTTTGTGTCCGTCGTAGAAGCAGGCCTTCTCGCGAAGACCACCCTCAACCAGGCGGGCGTCGCAATCGGCATCAACACGATCGTGTGCTCCCTCGACGGCGGCTCACACGGGGTGCCGTTTCACGTGCTGGTGCGGGCGGTCGCAGACGCCCGTCATATCTCTGACGCCGTCGAAATGCTTGCGAGTGTGCCCCGCGCATCATCTGGCAATTACATTCTCGCGACCGCAGACGGGGCGGTCCTTAACATCGAGACAGCCCCCGGCGACGCCCGCACTCTACACCCATTAACCGCGGTGGGCGGCGCAGTCGCCCACACCAACCACTTCGTGCGTACCCCGGCAGGCGGCTACGACCTCGCCCCCGCGTCAATGGCTGACAGCTTCGTGCGGCTCGGGCGACTCACCCGCACCGTCGTCACACCGCAAGGCACGCTCAGCCTCTCTGACATGCAAGCGGCGCTCGCCGACCACGCCGATGCGCCCAGCTCGATTTGCTGCCACCCCGACACCCGCTCAGACCGTGCCGCCCAGTGGGCGACCCTCGCCTCAGTGGTGTTGGACCCGGCTGGCCGCACGATTCATCTGGCAGAAGGCACCCCGTGCAATACGCCGTGGCACACGCTCGATTACGCGGAGCTGCTCGCACCCGATGCCTCCGCTCCATCCGACGCACCCGCTCCATCTCACGAGCTGGCCCAGTAATCTGTAACCTTACAGTCCCCGCTTCGCGCAAGGAGGCCCCTGTGAGTCACGCTCCCGTGAACTCGTTTCGCTTTGTGCTCCCCGTCGACGGCCACGTCGCCGCCGACGGGGGCGGCGGGGCCCTATTACGCGAGGCCCTCGAGACCACCGATCTGCTGCGCTACGCACGCAGGCAACGAGATTCTGTGCACGACCGCATCAGGTTTCTGCTCGAGCTCGCCGCGTCACGCCGCTGGCTCGAGGTGACGCTCGCCACCGACTATGCATCGGGTGCCGCCGCGACGCTCGTGACAGCAACGCTCACGCAGTTGCCGCACCGGCTCACCCCGCGCGAGCTTGAAGTGCTCACCCTCGTCGCCGCGGGGCATTCAAACCCGGCCATAGCCGAAGCACTGTTTACGAGCCCGCGCACCGTATCAACCCAGGTTGAAACGATTCGCGGCAAGCTCGGAGCGATCAGCCGCACCGCGGCCGGTGTGCTCGCGGTGCAGCACGGCTGGGCTCGCATGCCCATGCCCGTCGCGGCCGAGGCTCTGGGGGCCCTCGACATCGCGGCGCTCGTCACCGAACCTACCCCGCACAGCGCGACCACCCAGTCGGCCCGGATCGCTTCGGCTCACTCGGCTCAGGCGTCACGGGCCCCGCACCCCATCAGGCTCGCGCTCGTCTACCCACAGCAGGGCCCTGCCCGGCACGACGGTACCCAGTCGCGCCGCGGCGCCGAGCTCGCGGTCGAAGAACTGAACGGAGCCGGGGGCGTGCGCGGCCGCTTCATCGAGACCGTACACGTCGATGCCGACATCTACACGGCCGATGGCGTCGCTCGCACCTTCGAAACACTGCGCAATCTCGAAGTGCACGGTGCGCTCATGAGCTACGTGTTCGACGAACAAGCCGCCCTCGACGCAGCCAGCTCGCTCACGATCCCGGTGCTGCACACGATGACCTCCAGCAGGCATCTGGCTGCGCTCGCCCGTGATCCGGATCGCTATCGCACGCTGTTTCAGTGCGTGCCGCCCGAATCCAATTACGGCCCGGGGCTCGCACGGTTTCTCGAGCTGCTTGATACGCGCGAAGACGGCACGAGTGGCGCGCACGAACGCACCGTGCGATTTGTAGAGACCACCGTCGACAGCGGCCAGATCGCCGATGCGGCTACGCTCGCGCTGCTCACCGAGCGCGGTTGGCGCACGCAGCGGGTTGATCCGCTGCCCGAGGACGCCGCCGCGATTGACGCGCTCGTCGCAGAAATTACGCTTGACCCGCCGACGGTGCTCGTCGTGAGCGAGTTTCTGCCGTCGATGTTGGCAGCGCTGCTGCTGCGGTTGCACGCGGCAGGGTGCCCCTCGGTCATTTACACGATCTATGCGCCGTCGGTGCCCGAGTTTGTGACAGAGATGGGAGCCGCAGCCGAAGGTGTGGTGTGGGCGACCGTCTCTGGCACGTATGCCGACCCGTTCGGCGCACAGTTTCGCAGCGCTTATGCCGCGCGTTACGGCGTCACACCCGGGCTGTCGCAGGCCGGGCTCGCCTACGACATGGCACAGGTACTCGCGGGTGCGTGGCGGCTGGCGGCAGACCCGAGCGATGTGCCAGGCACACTCACGGCGCTACGCGCGACGCGATACCGCGGTGTGAACGGCAGCTATAACTTTGCGGCCGGGTTACAGTCAACCGTCGCATACCCCGAGCAGACGAGTGACCCGTCGATGGGCAACGCCCAACTGATCTTTCAAGTCCAAGATGGCGAACACCGCTGCCTCGGCCCCGAGCCCTACACCGACGGCGCATTTCGCTGGCGTGCGCCGTCGGCCTAGGGTGCGCCGTGCGTTACGCCGCCGGGCGGTTCTCTGTGTGCGGCTCAGTCACGTAGATCATGTTGCCGTCGGGGTCAAAGAACGGACGGTAGCGGTACCAGACGCCCGAGGGGTGCTGCCAGGTCGTGATCTCGTCGTGCACCCAGGTGACCTTGCCGTCGAGCTCAGCGATCGTATCGTCGAGGTTCTCAATCTCAAACGCAAATGAGTCCATGCCAACCGGGTCTTCTAGGTTCACCGATGAGCGACGGAACACGTCGCCCGCATTCGTGGTGTGGAAGATGTAGAGCGTCACGTTACCGAAGTCGATGCCGGCCCACTGCTCTTCGGGCACGTCGCTCGCCTCGTACGGCAGGTAAAACGGCAGCCCCAGCAGCCCGTTATAGAACTCGACGAGCCTGGGCACGTCGTTGGTGAGAATATCGAAGTTGTCCATGCGCTTGAGCTGCAACGCCATTGTCTTGTCCTTACATGTCACGAAGAATGTGTGAAGTGTTTACGCTTCCACTTTAGAAAGCTCGGGCTCCCTCGGCATCGGTACTTTGACGTAATCACGCGACGCCTCAGACACGCCATCGATAGTTAGCGCAACACGCGTGACAACGGCCCGGCACACACTAGAATCCTGTGGTGAGCATCTACGGTCAATTGGGCAAGAACCCCGGCGTATTTCGAGTACTCTCCTCGCAGCTGCTGGCGCGATTTCCGTTTGGCATGCTCTCGATTATTCTGCTGCTGCACATTCAGTTAGCGTACGGCGACTACACGTCAGCGGGCCTCGTGCTCGCCACTCAGAGCGTGGGCCAGGCTGTGTCGGGCCCACTGAGCAGCCGCTTCATGGGCCGCTGGGGCATGCGCCCGGTACTCACCGTCACGTCGGTGCTGTGCGCGGTGTTGCTCGCCACGATCGCCGTGACCAAGCTGCCGCTCTTCGTCGTCGCGGTGCTGGCACTGGGTGTGGGGCTCGCAACTCCCCCGGTTACGCCCGCCGTGCGCACCATGTATCCGCGGCTCGTGCCTGGCAACCAGCTCTCGGCACTCTTCTCTCTCGATGCTGCGGCGCAAGAGCTCATCTGGGTGCTCGGCCCGGTTGTCGCCGTGCTCGTGTCATCGCAGTTTGGCACGACCGTGGGACTTCTCACCGCTGCCGGGTTCATGCTGCTCGGCGGCGCCTGGTTCATCATGAGCCCGGCACTCGGCAGCCTCAAGCTACCCGCCGCGAAGCGCGGCTTCGGTGCGGTGCTGCGCTACCCCAGCGTCATTATCTCGACCGTGATCGGGTTCTTCTTCGTCGCGTCGTTCGCCGCGATCGAAGCGGGCATTGTCGCGGCGTTTCGCGGCCCGACCGGCGAAGACCAGGGCAGCCTCGAATCTGGCGTCGTGCTCGCCCTATTCGCGGGCGGCTCCCTCGTGGGTGGCCTACTCATCGGTCACCGCGACATGCGACCGTGGTCGCTCGCGCTGCGCATGACGATCGTGCTCGCTGGCACTCTCGCCTGCCTCGTAAGCCTCAACATCTGGTGGCTCAGCATCGTACTGTTTCTCGGTGGAATCGGCACCGCGCCCGCATTCGCCGCGATCTCAAACATCGTCAGCGCGTCAGTGCGGTTCTCTGAGACCGCTGAAGCGTTTGGCTGGGTCGGCACGGGGCAGCTCGTGGGAGTCGCCACCGGATCTGCCATCGCTGGCATGGCCATCGACGTGGCTGGGCCGCGCGGCGCCATCATGGTGTCGGCGATCGTGCTCGGCATCGGCACGCTCTGCGCGCTCGCGGCGATGCGCTGGATCCCCGATCTTAAGGGCCGCATCATCGAGCCTCCCGCCGACACCGGCACGATCACCATTCCCCTGCCCTAGCTCGCTCGGCTAGTCGGTCGGTCACAATTTGACACCGGATCGGCGCCCCGCTGTCGCGGCCGCCCCGGCGCACCTATGGTGTGACCATGAACGGTAAACGATTCACGATGCGCGCAGCGGCGGTGGCGCTCGCGTTCGGCCTGCTCGCTTCGCTTGTGGGTTGTGCAAGTGGCTCTTCGGGATCAGACAGCGCGGGTGGTGCGGGGCTCGCCTTCGACGGCGCATCGTCTGCGCAGGATGAGTCTGCGCGCAACAAGCTCGAGGTATCGCCGGAAGCCACGTCAGACATGGAAATGGATCCAGGCCAGCACGTTATCTCTACCGCCGAGGTGCAGCTCGAAGCACAACACCCCGACGAAGCCGCCGACGAGGTCACGCAGGCGGTTACGAAGCTGGGCGGCAGCGTCGAATCTCGCACCGTCTTTCGCGCGACGGGCGACACCCCCGCGAGTGCTTCACTCACGGTACGCGTGCCGCCCTCGCAGCTTGAGGCAGCCATTGCGACACTGAGTGACGTCGGCGAGGTGCTGTCTCAAACCAGCTCAGCGCAAGACGTCACTACCCAGTACGTCGATCTCGAGGCCCGCATCAAAGCTCTCGATACTTCGGTGAAGCGGCTGAACGACCTCATGGCCGGGGCGGCCACCACGAGCGAGTTGATCGAGGCCGAGGGCGCGCTCACCCAACGCCAGCAAGAGCTCGACGGGTTGCGCGCCCAGTTCAAGGCGCTCGACGAACAGGTGTCTGAGTCGACGATTTGGGTGTCAATCACGGCCCCGAGTGTGCTGCCCGGCGGCGGCCCCTCCAATTTCTGGGACGGGCTCATGGCGGGCTGGGCGTCCCTCATAGCAACTGGTGCGGGCGCGGTCGTGGTTCTCGGGGTGCTGCTGCCGTGGCTCGTCGTCGCCGGTGTCGCGGCGATCGTGGTCGTGGCTATTGTGCGCTCGGCACGCCGTCGACGCCGGCGCAAGCAACCGAGCGCGTTAGGCGTCGGGGACCAACACGGGAGTGTCGCGGTTGAGACTGCGCCCGGTGAAGAACGGGCGTGATCCGGCACGAAGCCACCAGAAACCCATGAGCACAAAGCCCACCAGTATCGCCCCGACGCCGATGACGAACGCGCCGCCCACCCCAAAGATCACGGTGTAGCTGTAGCCGACATTGATCATGTCGATCGCGGACTGCACGAAAGCGTAGCCGAGCATAATGCCGCCTAGCGCCGGCAGAATGCCGCGCAGCCACAGGTTGCGGGCGCTGTCGCGCAGGGTGTCGCGGAAGTACCAGACGCAGCCAAACGACGTGATGGCGTAGTAGAGCGCGACCGCGAGCCCCATCGAGGTGAGCGAGTCGGCGAGCATGTCTTCAGACAGGATCGACATGCCGACGTAGTACACGATCGCCGCGGCGCCCATCACGGTCGTCGAGAACCACGGGGTTTTGAACCGGGGGTGCAGCTCAGCGAACTTCGCGGGGAGGGCGCGATATACCGCCATCGACAGAGTGCCGCGCGCAGTCGGCAGAATGGTGGTTTGCGTCGATGACGCGGCCGAGAGCATGACCCCGAGAATCAAGAACCAGCCCCAGGGGCCGAAGAGGGCGCCGCTCAAGACGGTGAACACGTCATCGAGGTTGGCCTCGTTCGTAAGCCCAAAGCCCGTGTTACCGAAGCCAGCGAACATCATCGCCGCCACCGAGACACCCACGTACAGCACGATGAGAATCACGATGCTCAAGAGCGCGGCATGACCGGGGGTCTTGCGCGGATTCTTCGTCTCTTCGTTGAGGGCAAGGCAGCTGTCCCAGCCCCAGTAGATGAAGAGTGCGAGCAGCACAGCCTGCATGAAACCGGACCAGCTCGTGAGCTCGGCGGGGTTGAACCAGTTCCAGTCGAAGGCGACCGAACCCGCGTTTGTTCCGTCTGAAGCGTGCAGCAGCGCCAGCACCCCGAATGCGAGCATCGCAACGGTTTGAATGACCATCAATACCATCTGCATGCGCTCGCCAATCTGCACCCCCACCGTGCTCACGAACGTCATGAGCGCCATGAACACCACCGACGTTGCGATGACGATGACGCGGTTATTCGCGAACTCGTCGTTACCCAGCAAGAGCCAAAAGTACTTACCCGTGATCTCGCCCACGTTGGCGAGCACCATCACCCCGGCAACAGCAACCGCCCAGCCGGCGATCCAGCCGGTCACCGGCCCAAATGCTTTCGTACCCCACACAAAGCTGGTGCCGCAGTCGGGCATCTCGCGGTTGAGTTCTTGATATGCGAGTGCCGCAAACACCATGGGAATACAAGCGACCACAAACACGAGCGGGGCCTGGGCGCCGACCGCGACGATCACATAGCCGAGAGTCGCGGCGAGCGAATAGAGTGGCGCTGTTGAAGCAAGCCCGATGACAGTGGAGCCCACAACACCCAGGGCGCCCTGGTTAAGCCCCTTACCGACGTGAATGTGGCCGGTCTCGGTGGCGTTTTTTAGAGTGTGTTTCGTCATTGGCACTTCTTTTCCGGCGACGTCGCCGATGGTGAGTTTCTAGATCTACATCGTTTGAGTGAGGTGGCCTCATTGCGTCTCGTACGTTGTCATTCTGCCAGACAATGACGTTGACAAATTACACCCGAGGCCTATTTCTACGGAATTCGTTGTCAACTTATCGATACACGCATGAAACCGAAGCTGAGATGTGGCTGACATGCGCATATTGCGGCGCTGCGAGCTAGTGCCAAACGTACGGTTGTGGGAGACTAAACAGTGTCATCCACCACAACGACGTTACTGAAGGAGTCAGTCTGATGAGCACGTTCGCCGTCATCAACCCGGCCACGGGCGAGACCGTTGCCGAGTACCCCGACGCAACCGCCGCCGACATCGAGGCGGCACTCACCTCGGCGCAGAGCGCCTACAAGGAGTGGGCACGCAAGACCAGCGTTGCCGAGCGCGCAGCACTCGCAAAGCGCGCAGCAGAACTGTTCGACGAGCGCAAGGACGAGCTCGGCGCGATCATCAACCGCGAGATGGGCAAGCCCCTCGAGCAGTCTGTGGGCGAGGCCGAGTTCTCGGGCGCCATCACCGCAGCATTCGCCGACAACGCTGAGAAGTGGCTCGCCGACGAGGTACTCGAGGTCGAAGACGGCCTCAAGACCTTCGTGCGCCACCAGGGCACCGGCGTGATCCTCGGCATCATGCCCTGGAACTACCCCTACTACCAGGTCGCACGCTTCGCAGTGCCCAACCTGGTGCTGGGCAACACGATCGTGCTGAAGCACGCGGCACAGTGCCCCGAGTCAGCCCTTGCACTCGAGCAGCTGTTCCTCGACGCTGGCTTCCCCAAGGGCGCCTACGTCAACATCTTCGCGACGCACGACCAGATCGCCGACATCATCAAGGACGATCGCGTGCAGGGCATCTCGCTCACCGGGTCGGAGCGCGCGGGCGCAATCGTGGCCGAGCAGGCCGGCCGCGAGCTTAAGAAGTGTGTGCTCGAGCTGGGCGGCTCTGACGTCTTCCTCGTGCTCGACACCGACGATCTCGACCACGCTGTTGAGCACGCCGTCGGCGGCCGCATGGAGAACACCGGCCAGGCGTGCAACGGCTCGAAGCGCATCGTCGTCATGGACAAGTACTTCGACGAGTTCGCTGAGAAGTTCAAGGCCGCCATCGCTGGCCAGTCGTACGAGGCGGGCGACTTTGGCCCCATGTCGTCTGACGCCGCGACGAAGAACCTCACTGCACAGGTGCAGGGTGCGCTCGACCAGGGCGCCGAGGTGCTCGTGGGCGATAACACCCCCGAGGGCAACCTCTACACCCCCACGGTGATCACCAACATCACCCCCGCGATGGACGTGTACAGCCAGGAGCTCTTCGGCCCCGTCGCACAGCTGTACAAGGTCTCGAGCGACGAAGAGGCGATCGAACTCGCAAACTCGTCGCCCTACGGCCTCGGCTCGGTCGTCATCTGTGATGACCTCGAGCGCGCAGAAGAGATCGGCAACCAGCTCGACGTGGGCATGGTCTTCATCGGCGGCGCAGGCCTCGAGGGCGCAGACGTGCCCTTCGGTGGCGTGAAGAAGTCGGGCTACGGCCGCGAGCTCGGCAAGGGCGGCATGCTGGAGTTCGCCAACAAGAAGCTCTTCCGCTTCGCTGGCTAATTAGCCCAGTAGCAACGAGGGCCCGCAAACCAACCGGTTTGCGGGCCCTTCTACGTTCACTGTCGGTGCGCGTGTCGCGGCGTCTCAGTCGCCGCTTTCAATACCGCGATTGACCATGTTCATGAGAATAGTGATCAAAGTTTCACGCTCGTCTTCGGTGAGCAGCGCCGCCCACCGTTGCTCGCGCGCGTTGTACTCACGAAACGCGTCGGCGAACAATTCTCGCCCTTTGGTGGTCAACGACAAGAGAAGCACCCTGCGATCATCTGGTGAAGTGCGGCGCGAGAGCAACTCTTGCTTGACCATCGAGTCAACTAGCGCCGATGCGGTCGCTTTCTTGAGATTTGCAAACTTGATAATGCGACGCAACTCGATCTCTTCATTGAGGTGAGCCATTAAAAGCACGTTGAGCATAGCTCCGTTGAGGTCGGTATGACCCGACAGATGCTCGCGCAGGTCGTAGAAGACCATATTTGATGCCGTGCGCAGCGTCATACACAGCCGCATTGCCGCGGCGTCAACACCCGCCACTTCTGCGGGCACAATACGTGTTGCGAGGTTGCGCACCTCCCACATCTCGAGTTCGAGCGGCGGCTGATTCTTCATTGTTTTCGCCATATCCTTCTCCCCTGTTTGTGCACGTTGCCTAGAGCACCCGCGTCAAGCACGCCACCCTCTAACCAGGATAACCAAACGGTAACGATAGTTCACAATTAGATTGTTCAGATCTAGACAATCTTAATTTGGACGATATTGTTATTTCAACGCTCCGCACAGTCGCGCAGCGTGTCACGAGAGGAATCAATGGAGCATCGTCGCCTTGGACACTCTGAACTTCAGGTCCCCACCCTCGCCTTGGGCTCGTACCACGTGTATGACCGGCTCAGTCTGACCGAAGCAACCGAACTCATCGGGGCCGCACACGCTGCGGGAGCAACCTGGTTTGATGTGGGCCACTACGCATCGGCCGCTTTTCCTGAAACACCAGTCTCAACCACCGATATTCGGTTTGGATTCGCCCGGGAGGCCGCGGGCATCGCCCGCGAAGACTATTTACACACCGAAAAGCTCTGGTACGGAGGCCCCCGCCCGAGTTTTAAGGCACAGCTCGCTGAGTCCCTGCCGCGTGCGCAGGTTGACTATGCCGACCTCGTGATCGAAAATCCCGATACCGCTTACTACTTCGGCACAAAAGTTGACATGACCGACATCGTCACACAAATGGCCGGTGTCATTGAAGCCGGTCTTGCCCGACACTGGGGCATTAATCATGCGACCGCGGGCGAACTACGCGAAGCGTGTGAATTCGCGCAGCGCGAGGGAATGCCACTACCGACCGTTTTACAGATTCCCTACAGCGCCATCGCACGCAAGATGGCCGAAGACCAAGAGCTGCAAGATCTCATCGCAGAGTTCGACCTTGCGATCCAGGTTTCAAACGCACTCGCAGTGGGCGTGCTCGCCGGCCGCCCCAGCTTTGCAAGCACGCGCCCGCTGGGCCCCGAGGGCATGACAGAGCACGCTGAACGAGTTTCACCCGAGTTTGCCGACATCGCAAACAGCGTCGGGGCCACCCCAGCGCAGCTCGCCCTTGCATTCGCGCTTACGGGGCCACGTGTAGCGTCTGTGCTCGCGGGCATGAGTAGTGTCGCCCAGCTGCAAGAAAACGTTGGCGCGCTGCCCCTCCTCGACCGCGAAGGGCCTTCACGTATCAGGGCGCTGCTCGCCGATCTGTCACAAAATGATCGCGAACTCACCGTCGGTGAACTCACGAAATAACCCACGACTACCTTGCTCACATCGGCTCAGCCTCGCTGGGCACACCGCAACGACGCGGCAATCAAAATCCAAGGAGAATCATGAATACCAATTCGACACTTCGCACCCGCTTGGGCGCAGTCATACTGTCGGTCACGCTGGCCACGACCCTCGCATCCTGTGCCCCAGCAGCGAAGTCTGAGGGCGGCAACGCGCAGACGTCACAGAGCGCCATCACCGTCGGCATGGTGGGCAGCAGCTCTGACGTACTACAGCCCTACGCGCAGCAGGGCTCCGTTTCAGGCGGTGCTGTCTACGACCAGCTCTATGAGGGTCTGGCCGCGACCAATGGCGACGGGGAGTTGGTCTACAAGCTCGCCGAATCTATTGAGCCGGGTGACTCACTCGATGAGTGGACAATCAAGCTGCGCGAGGGTGTGAAGCTGCACAACGGCGAAGATTTCACCGCAGAAGACGTGGTGGAGAGCATCAACTGGATGATCGACCCCGAAAATGCGTGGGCATTTGCCAAGTACCTCGACTTTATGACCCCAGAGAGTATGGAGATCGTTGATGATCACACCATCAATCTTCACCTCGACGAGCCTTACGGTCTCGTGCGCCAGATGTTCTCGATGGACCGGATCCTTATGCGCAGCCTCAAAGGCGCAAGCGTCGACGAGCCGGTGGGAACAGGCCCCTTTAAGATCGAATCTTTCGCACCGGGCCAGCAGACCGTCGTCACGAAGTTCGATGATTACTGGGGCGACCCCGCCACGCTGGACACCGTCACATTTACGTTCTTCCAAGATCAACAAGCCGTCTCAAACGCCATTAGGGGCGGGCAGATCGATGTCGCGCACGGCATCGCGTTCCCCGATATTCCGGCGCTCCAGGAAACCCCGGGGCTTGACACTCTCGTACACGAAACCGCGGCCACTCCCCTGGTGGGCATGCGCGTTGACACCACTCCGACTGACGACCCACGCGTGCGCGAAGCGATCCGCTTGGCCGTCGACCGCGACCTGATCGTCGAGAATGCGTTCGGTGGTTTCGCTTCGGTAGCAAACGACTTCATCGGCAAGAACACTGCCTGCCCTACCCCCGACGTACCGCAGCGCAAGCAAGATCTTGAAGCAGCAAAGAAGCTGCTGGCCGAAGCGGGCGCCGAGGATATCGAACTTGAAATTGTTACAGATGGAGCTCTTCCAGGCATGTCAGAGATGGCGCAGCTCATCACCGGAGACGTGTCAAAGCTCGGCATCAAGACCACGGTACGCAAGCTCGACGTAGCCACGTTCCTCGATCAGTGGCTCGAGTGGCCCTTCTACGTCGGACACACCTCAAGCCCGTACTTCGTGACGGCTACAGGGCACTTTAGCCCCGGTGGTTCAGAAAACGGCACCCATTTCGATGACTCTGAGTACAACGAACTCGTCAAGAAGTTATCGGCCACCGCTGACGAAGCAGAACAGTGCGGTTACATCACCCAGATGCAGCAGATTGAACACGAGCGAGGCGGATACATTGTGCCGATCTACGCCAAGAAGGTGACGGTCTTCTCAGATAAGGTCGATGGCCTGCAGCCCGATCTCTACGGGCGTTCGGCCTGGCGTCTCGACGGCGTCACCGTCGAAAACTGACCCCGAGATCGCACTCATTCACTGATATATATAGGAGAAATTTGTGACTTTTCACGTCCCCACCAGAATCAGCGGCCCCTCGGGTCTCGAAGTTTCAACGCTCGCGCTCGGCTCTTGGAATACTTGGGATCGCGCCTCACTGACCGAGGTCATCGAGACCGTAGACCTTGCTATTTCGTCGGGTGCCACGCTTTTCGACATTGGCATTTACGGCTATGCCCTCGAGCATCCGAGCGACGGTGATACCGACATCGTGTTGGCGCGCGCGATGCGTGAGCTCAGCCTTACACGAGATCAATACCAGATCGCGGCGAAGGGCTGGCTGCCTGAGACGCTCGGGCGCCCAGTGCAGCCACTCGCGGCTCAGCTCGATGCGATTCTACAGCGCCACGGCACCGACTACGCAGAGTTCCTGGTGCTCGGCGACGTGATGATAACACCAGAAACCTATCTGCCCACGCTCGAGCAGATAAAGGAGCTCATCGACACCGGCAGGGTGCGCGGCTGGTGCGTCAACAATTGGTCGGCCGCAGAAATCTCGCGTGCCACGGCCGAAGCGAACAGCATTGGGCTGCAGGCTCCTGACTACGCACAGCTCAAATATGGTCTCACTCGACGCACGATCCCTGAGGGCGCACCTATGTTCGAGCTCTGCAAGAGCCAGGGGCTCACCATTCAGGCATCTGACACCTTTGAGGGCGGCCTCATCTTCGGTGACACCGGGTCAACACGCATCATCGGCGGCGATATTGGCGGCACACACTCGCGCATTCGCGCCAGCGTAGATGCCATGCGAGACGCCGCCACAAGCTTGGGCGCCACCGTGGCGCAGCTCGCAATCGCTGTTCCGCTACTGAACCAGCACACCTCCAACGTGCTCATTGGTTCACGCACCCCGACCCAAACCGCTGAGAATCTCGGCGCGTTTGATCTTCTTGCCCGTCACTCACGCGATGAGATCCTCGCGGCAGCGGCCCCCTTCTGGTTTGACGCAGACGTGGTCTCGCCCGACGCGTCCTGGGGCACCACGCTGAGCGATGATCCGGCCAGTTATGTCGTGCGCGATCGCGTTTCGGGCGAGGTGCCCGAGCCCCCGAAGAACCCTGAGGGAGTTGGTTCAGCCGCAGCTTAGTTCTCACGCTTCTTCTTCACACCGCAGGTTGGACAGCTACGCATAAGGAGTCATCATGACTGTGACAGGCGCCCCCATCGCGCACAGTGTCAGCCAGAACATCACAAGCTTCGCGGAGTTTCGCGAAGCAGTCTCTGATTCGTTTGTGCCGCTCGCGGTGCGGCACAAACCCACGCCCGAGTTTCAAGGCCGGGTATGCAGCACCCGTGTAGATAGATTCGCATTCGCTGAGGTTGCGGCAGGTGCGCACGAGGTTGAGCGCACGCCCCAGCTCATCAGTCGCGGACGCAGCGAGTACTACAAGGTGGGCGTGCTGCTGTCTGGGCGCGGCCTGTTGGTGCAAGATAACCGAGAGCTCACCCTGAGCCCGGGCGATATCGCAATCTATGACACTGGAAGGCCCTACTCGCTCGAGTTCGACGCCGAGTTTCGCAACTTTGTGTTCATGCTACCCAAGGAAACACTAGATATTCCGCTCGAACTCATGGATCAACTCGTAGCATCTCGATTGTGCCCCGCATCACCTGTCACGGCGCTGCTCGCGCAGCACCTACCGCTCGTCCCGCAGGCAACTGCGCATTCGAGCGCCGTCGGTGGAACGCACATTGCGCGTTCCACCGTGGGGCTGGTCGAGGCGGTCTGCCTCGACCAGCTCGGCACGGACCCTGTTGCGCTCGATCCTAAGTATCGACTGCTGCAGGAGGTTCGAGACTACATAGACTCAAACCTGGCGTCACCGACTCTCAGCCCGCCGCAGATCGCTGCAGCGCACTACATTTCGGTGCGCCACTTGCATAGCCTGTTTCGCGCTGAAGGCGTGAGCGTCTCGGCGTGGATTCGCGCGCGTAGGCTCGAACGATGTCAGAGAGAACTCGCAGACGTTCGACTCGCGCACCACGCTATTTCGGTGATCGCATCGCGCTCAGGCTTTGTTGACGCCGCGCACTTTAGCAAGCTCTTCCGCAGTCACACCGGTGTGACTCCACGCGAGTTTCGTTCGCACGCACACAATGGTTCTGCTGAGCACAGCCACTAAAAGTACCAGCTAACCCACGCCAGGTGCATCGCTCTTATTTGTCCCTGTTCATAGGGTGGATACAGATCTCAACACACATCGTTTCGACAATCCAATGGAGGAAAAATGACCGGAAAATATGACCACCTGTTTGTCAAGGAGATGCCCAATATTGGCGAGGACTTCACCAATGAGGGTGACGCGGCGGGTCTCCCTTCGCCACCAAATACGGGCACCCCGCTCGGGTTGATGCGCGCTGATGAGGTGCCGCAGAGCAAGATTCACATGAGCCACACCTGGATCTTTGAGACCGACGAACCTCACCACTGGGTCAACGTGCACGAGCACGACTACGACGAGATTCTCATCTGGACCGGCACTGACCCCGATAATCCTGAGGATCTGGGTGCCGAGATCTATATCGACATCGAGGGTGTTCGGCACATTGTAACGACCTCGGGCTCTATTTATATTCCCGCCGGCACCCGGCACTGCCCGCTCGGCTTCACGAAGGTGACCCGGCCGTTCAACTTCAGCGCGCTGTCACTGAGTTCAAACTACGGCTCTGACGAAGACGGGCGCATCATGTCTGACGCAGATCGCTAGATCTGCGTCAGACAGATCGCTGGGGCTAGTGATAAGGCCGCTAGCTCCAGCGATCTGCAACGGCGGCCAAAACCTCTGGGGGCACAGTATTCCTCCTGTGGACACACTCGTCCCAGGAGGATTCTTTTACCCCGTTCGCGGCCTGCGCTGCTGCCCCGGCACCGCCCGCCCCGCCACATGCTCCATCGCCACCGCCCACACCGACCTGGCCGGCCGCCACACCATACCGGGATCCCACCACCTCGGCCCCCGCACCTCGGGCAACCCCGCCACCATACGCACATGCCAGCCACCCGCCTCCACACTGCGGTGATGCCACCAACACAACAAAACGCCATTCTCAGGCGTCGTCTTCCCACCGGCCGCCCACCCCGTCACATGATGCACCTCACACCACGCCCCCGGCACCGTGCACCCGGGAATCACACAACCCCCATCACGCGCCGTGATCGCCCGCCGCTGCACCGCCGTAAACAACCGGGCCGGGCTCTCAAGCCCCACAATCCGCCCCGTCTCACCCACCAGCACCCGCTGCGTCGCGCCCGCACACATGCTGTGCCGCACCGCCGCAAACCCCACCGGCACCGGCACCCCGTCAGCACCGTGTAGCCACGCCGCCCCCACCCGCTCGGGCCGGCCCTGCACACCCGTGCTGGTACGGCCACCACCAGCGTGCGTGCCGCCGCGGCCCGCCGCCTGCTGCGCTTCAGCCTGATCGGCGCGCGCGATATCGCGGGCCAGGCTCGCCGCCAGCTCGGCCTGGGTCGTCTGAATGAGTACCGTCACCGGCGCCCCACCCTGAGTAGGCATCTCGGCGGCCTGCCCGGCCATCTGAGCGATCAACATGAGCGAGTCATGCATCTTCTGCCCCTGCGACCGGGCATCCTCTGGCCGGGGCGTCAAGTCGGGCTCAAGATCTTCGGAGTCTGGTTCATCAGCGACACGAAACCGCACCCGCGACGCCTCGGAAAGATCACCCGTCGGGTTGTCGGTTGACACGGCTGACTCGGTTGAGTCGGTCATGTTGCCCGGGTCGGCCGCACTCGCCGGGTCCGCCGCGCTCGCCGGGTCCGCCGCGCTCGCCGGGTCGGCCGCGCTCGCCGGGTCGGCCGCGCTCGCCGGGTCGGCCGCGCTCGCCGGGTCGGCCGTGTTGGTTGCTGTGTTCGGGGAGTTGAGCGCCGTGATCAAGTTGCCCAGCAGCGCCGCCACCTCGGGCGTGAGCGCCCCACGCACGGGCACCAGGCCCCGCCACATACGCCCCAACCGAAACGAACGACGAGCAAGCACCGACTCCTCGTCAGGCTCAGGCCCGTCTTGATCAAGCGCCGTCACCCAATACGCGCAAATCTCGCGCACCGTGTCATGCCCCACCGGCAACCGCTCCGCCACCACACCCGCATCAACATCGCCGGCCGCGTCAACATCAGCATCAGCATCAGCATCAGCATCAGCGCCAGCATCAAGGTCAGCATCACCCGCAGCACCTGCAAGGCCGTGGTCTTCGGGATACCCCGCCGCTTGATTCACAATGCACCGCTCAGCCTCTGCCACCTCCGCCGGATCAACATGACCGGGCACCTTGCGCAGCGCGTCAGCAATCATCTGCGCTGTCTCAAACGACACATCGCCCGCATAAAACGCGGCCGCGATCGCCGGAAACACGGGCCCAATCACACCACCCGAATACCCTTGGTCAGGGCGTAGGTCACTCGCGAGCAGGGCACGCTGCCGCAGCAGCCGATGAGACCTACGCGTAATGCGCTGCAGCACATCAACCCCGTCGCGACACCCCAACCGGCCCGCAAGCGTCTCACGCGTATCACCCACGCAACGCTCCACCACCGTGCCCTCGGCCCGCACAATCAACGCTTCGAGCTGCCGGGACGCCTGCTCAAGCCCGGTTACGAGGGCGAGCAGGGAGTCATCTGCGATGAGTGCGAACTCGCGGTCACCCATACGCTCAGAAAGGTCAGCCAGACCTGACACAAGCTGCTCCGCTTCAGCTTCAACGGTCAAATCCTCTGTCCCAGCAACGTTGCTGGACATGATCCAAGCATAACACATATACGAGAAACGTGTTCGAAAGAATCAAAACAGTCGAAACTAGTAACTACCGCGTTGGTCGCCCGCAGGGGCGCCCACAACCCAACACACAGCCACAACCATAACCGACCACAACCACAACCACAGAAAAACCCTGGGGCCCGCGTAAACGCAGACCCCAGGGTATAGAACTCAATCCTTATTAGACCTTGCTCTTGTACTTAGGCGCAAGCGAAAGCGCGCTGAACCGGAACGGGCGGTCAACACGCGTAAAGCCCAGCGGGCAGTGCACCGTACCAGCGGGAATGTAGACAGAACCCGACGTGGTGATCACATGCCGCTCGCCGTCGATGTCCATGTAGATCTCTGCCCCGAGATCGTGCGGATCGTCAGGGTTTGAACCCGTCCAAATGAGAATCTCATCGTAGTCGTGCACGTGCGGGTTCACCCACAATGTCTCTTGATCACTTTCGTGCACCCACACATGGGTCATGTTCGCTTGTGCCTCGGGCACCAGGTCAGAGTTCATCAACCAGTACCCCTGGCCAAGGTTTTCGGGATCAGGCAGCCCTGCCTGATCACCCTCAGCCTCGAACTCATCTTTCGTGTGTGGCATGTTGCGCACGAATAAGCGCTCGTAATCACTCATGTTTCCTCTTTCTCTAGGTATTTCGTTAGGCTCTAAAACTTTGGTCCGGTGCAGCAGTGTCAGATCTTCGCCGGGCGCCGCTGCCAGTGGTGCCACAGCGGCCTGTACCCCATGCGGCACCAGAACGGCCCCGACCTCGGATTGAGCGCGGCATAATCAAGCTGCACCCGCTCGATGCCAACTGCTTCGATGCGAGCGTGACCGAACTCGACGAGCGCCTCCCCAAGGCCACCACCGCGCACACGCGGCCGCAGATACATGGCTTGCAGGTGGGCAATAGAACCACCCTCTGCGCACATTGCCCGGTGTCTTGGTGCATCGATCTCAATACTGAGATACCCCGCAGCGCCCGTCTCGTCTTCAACGATCCAGGTCCAGCTTGGATTTTGCGCCAAACGCTCGGCGATCATTGCGCGCAACACCGCCTGCGCCCCCTGTCGCACCGTCACTGAACCGTGCTGGGCATCGTGCGCGAGCAGCTCACTGTCAAGCTCGGCGAGTAGATCGAGATCAGCTGCGCTGGCAGGCCGCACCCACAGCCCCGCCGCAGTGAGTGCATCACGGGCGCGAGCCTCGCTCGCACCGCGGGCCCCGATCCGGATCCCAGCAACGCCCACGAGCGCGAAGCCGCGCTCAAGCAGCGGGATCGCGAGAGCGGAGTCGCGTGCGGGGGCGGTGAGTGTAAGCGCGGTATCCCAGGGGTTTGGCGTACGCCACGAAGCAGTGGCAGCGTCTGTAAGCCAAGCGTCGAGCAGTGCCCCCAGAGGGCCCGGCTCACCGTCCCACCGCAGCGCAAAGTCCTCGCGTTCAGCTGCTCCCCAGATCGCCTCAGGAGCGCCTGGGTCGACGCTCACACGCGTGCGCACGCCGCCCGCAGCTATGCCGTGGGGATCGAATTCGACCAGAAATTCACCCCCCGATTTGACGTCGCGATCGGGTAATTGCGGGTCAAGCGTAGCGTCGCGCGCGTTCCACTCGGCGGCAGAATGTTCGATGAGTGCAGTAATCCCTGCGAGCGCAGTGTTGAGTTGAGGGTTCAACGCGAGTCTCCTAAGAATGGGGCACGAAATGCCGGTCAGACAACGGGCAGGTCGAGTGTGTCAGCGAGCAGTCCCTGCGTGTAGAGGTCTTGTGGGGCGTCCATCACGCTCGAAACATCGCCGTGCTCGACAATGACCCCCTGGTTGAGCACCGCTACAGAGTCCGCGATGCTGCGCACGACCGCCAGATTGTGGGTGACAAAGATCATGCCCAACCCGTCATCGGTCAGGCTACGCAGCAGTTCGACGACCGAAGCCTGCACCGAAACGTCGAGCGCACTGGTCACCTCGTCACAAATAAGCACCGTCGGCTCGGCTAGGAGCGCACGGGCGATTGCGACGCGTTGCCGCTGGCCTCCCGAGAGCTCGGCCGGAAACATGCTGGCCATGCGGCCCGAAATTTCTACACGCTCAAGAACGTCGGCGATGCGAGCTTTTGCCGCCGCGCCCCGCAACCCCGAGAACAGGGTGAGCGGCGCCGCGAGCGAGGCTCCCACCGTGAGCCTCGGGTTCAACGACCCAAACGGGTTCTGAAAAATGTATTGCAGGCTCTGGCGCGCCTCACGGGACCTCTTGGCCGCGGCCTGCACAAGCGGTGCACCGTCGAGCTCAACCGCGCCAGCCCACTGCGTATGCAAACCAATCAAACACCGAGACAGTGTGCTCTTGCCTGAGCCAGACTCCCCCACGATCGCCACACACTCGCCGCGACGAACATCAAGCGAGATGTCGTTTAGCACTCTATGCGCCCCATAGGAGGCCGATAGACCAGACACCCGCAGGAGCGGAGCGTCTCCCGCTTCGCGCGCATGGACCGGCGCAGGCACAATTTGAATGGGATCGGCAGCTGCCAGTTCGTTTGCGCGAATACAGCGGGTTTGCACTGCACCTACGCTCACAAGCTCGGGCACAGCCGCCCGACAAGCGTCGGTCACAAAAGCACAGCGCTCTGCAAACACGCAGCCGCTTGGACGGTCGGTGATGCTCGGCGCGCGGCCGGGGATCGGGATCAGGTATTGGCGCTGCTGGGTCGACGGCAACGCTCGCAGCAGCGCCCGCGTGTACGGGTGAGCTGGCGACTGCAACACGTGCTCAACGCTGCCCTGCTCGACAACCTGGCCGCCGTACATAACCGTCACGCTGTCGGCGACCTCTCCCACGACCGCAAGGTCATGGGTGACATAGATGGCAGCAATGCGGTACTCGGCGCACAGACGCTGCACGAGTTCAAGTACCTTCGCCTGCGTCGAAACGTCTAGTCCTGTAGTGGGCTCGTCAAGTACAAGCAGGCGCGGCTGCGCGACGACAGCCATCGCAATAGCAATGCGCTGCTGCTGCCCACCCGAAAGCTCGCTTGCGTGCCGCTTCAAAAATGTATCATCACTCGGTAGCCCGACCGCTTCGAGCACTTCCCTAATTCGGGCCATTGCTTCGCCCTTGGGCCCGTCTAATGCTTCGAGAAGTTGCGTCGACAGACGCATCGCCGGGTTGAGCGCCGTCGCGGGATCTTGCGCAATGTACGAGACTTGAGAGCGCCGGGCCGCACGCAGCCCCGCTTCGTCAAGCGCTAGTAAATCGGTTCCATCAATCTTTACAGAGCCAGCACTAATCGTGCCGCCCGGCCGTGTGTAGCCCAAGAGCGCAAGGGCGAGCGTGCTCTTGCCCGAGCCTGACTCACCGACAATTCCCATCACCTCCCCTTCTTCTAACGAAAGGGAAACCTGCTCGATGATGGTCGTGGGAGAGCTTGTAAGCGAAACAGTAAGGTCGCGTACTTCAATGGTGGTCACGGTTAATTCCCTTCTGTGCGCGCGATGACACGGGCGCCACCCTCGGCAATGAGGTTTCCGCCAATCGTGAAGAGGGCGATCATGACGATGGGGGCAAGCACTGCGAATGGTTGGGTAGCAAGACCTGTGCGGTTTTCGCTCACCATGAGCCCCCAGTCGGGGGTAGGCGGCTGGATTCCGTACCCGATAAAGCTGATTGAGGCGAGAATACCGACAGCCCACATGAGCCTGATGCCCAGTTCAACGAGCAGCGGCGAAGTAATGTTTGGCAGCACCTCACGCGTCAAGATTGATGCGGGCTTCACGCCGACGGCGCGCGCCCACAGCACGTATTCACGATTGACAATCGGAATTGTCGCGCCGCGAATCACTCGCGCAACTCCTGGAATGAGCGCAACGACCACGAGCAGCACGAGTAACAGAGGGCTCGGGCCAAGCATCGAGACGAAGAGAAGCGCCATGAGGATTCCGGGAAAGGCGAGCAGTACATCCATGAACCGCATGAGTAGTGTGTCGACCCAGCCACCAAAATAGGCGGCCAACATTCCAACGAGCGCGCCAAAGAAGACCCCAACGACGGCTGTTACAGGCGCCATCCACGCGAGGTAAGCGCCGCCCGAAAGCACACGAGAGAGCACATCGCGCCCCAGCTGATCAGCGCCCAGAAGCAAACCGTCGCCGGGCGGCGCGTACGGTGTCGAGACGGGCTCTGTGGGAGGAAAGGGTGCGACAAGGTGCCCGAAAAAGGCAACGAGCGTCATGACGACGACGAGCAAGATACCCCAGCGCACCTGACGCACCGCCAAGAAGCGTCGCATGACACCGGCGCGTGCGGGCTGCGCTTGGGACTCTGCCGCTGGCCCCGCCGGAGGTTCTGCAGATGGGCCTTCTACTCTGCGGCTGGGCTCGAGATTTGGCGCTGATGTGTGAACCGTTGGTTCTACGTGAGTCATGGCTTCTCCTAGGCCTCTCGCGACTTCTGGCCGCCCTGCTGAAGCAGGTCTGCGATGAAGTTAAAGACGAAGTATGCGGCCGCGATAATAAGGACCACGGCTTGAATGAGTGGCAGGTCTCGGTTGCCCACCGCTTCCACGAGCACCGATCCAATGCCCGGGTAAGAAAAGAGATACTCGACCACCACGGTGCCGCCGATCACAAAGGCAGCGACAAGCGATGCGGCCGGAATGATGGGGGCGAGTGCGTTGGGAAGCGCGTGCCTGTAGAGGATTCGCCTGGTGCTCAGACCTTTCAGCCGAGCTGTTTGAATGTATTCACTCTGCATCACGTCGATAAACGAGACGCGCACGAGGCGAGCGAGATAGGCCACCCCACCGATTACGAGCGTCATAACAGGCAGAACGAGTGCGGGGATATGCCACCAGGGCATATCTGCAGGCGGAATCAATGCGACCGGCGGAAACCAGTGAAACACGGTCGTGCCAAACAGTGCAATGAGCACTGTGCCGAGCACAAACTCGGGGGCGGCGTTGACCACCATTGAGCTTCCCATGAACACATTGTCAAAAGCGCGGTCGCGCTTTTGCGCTGCAATAACACCGATGACAAGCGCGATCGGCAGCATGATCACCATGGCGAGAAGCCCCAGCGTGGCCGAGTTGCGCACGCGAATCGCGAGAATGTCGGCAATGGGCGCACCATTGGTGAGCGATGTGCCCCAGTCACCGCGCAAGATGCCGGTGAGCCAGTTGAAGTACTGCGTCGAGAGTGGAAGGTTGAGCCCCAGTTGCTCGCGCAGGGTTTCGAGCCGCTCAGGGGTCGCATTGACGCCGAGAATGACTCGGGCGACATCACCCGGCATCGCCTGGGTGGCAAAAAAGATCAGCACCGAAACCAGCAGCAGCGTAATAACGCCCTGCAGTACCTTGCCGCTTATGCGCTTCAGTTTGCGACGCCGTGCGCTGGAGCGTGTTTGTTGCTCTGTGGCGCGAGACAGCGCAATAAGTTCAGTCATGCCCGTTTCCTTCACTTCGTTGTGGCGGTTGCAACCGGTGCGAGGCCAGGGAGATCCCTGGCCTCGCTTTCGTTAGCTGACGGTTACGCCTGCGAACTGAATCGCAGAGCGACCAAACAGATCTTTCTTGAGCCCTTGAACGTTGTCGCGGTATGCCGTGATCGACTGTGAGAATGCCGGCACAATGTAGCCGCCGCGCTCATATTCAATCTCTTGCATCTGGGTGATGAGGTTGCACTGCTCGGTCTCGTCGGCCGTGGCAAACAACTTTGCGGCGAGCGCGTTGAGCTCTGGGTCGTCCATGTGCGCGGTGTTCTCTTCACCACCTGGCAGCAGGTGCGTCTTCACAACCTGCAGGTAGGGGCCGCCTGCGTAAGCCACCGCGAACGGCCACTCTGTCCACTTCGAGAGGAACGTCGCGACGTCGAGCTTCTTGACTTGGATGTCAATGCCAGCTTCGCTTGCGTTCTGAGCAAAGAGCTGCGCGACCTCCATCATGCCTGGGAACCCACCGTCGGTGACAAGCTCAAGCTCGAGATTCTGCTTACCTGCCTCGGCCAGCAGCTTCTTTGCGCGTTCGATGTCTTGCTCGCGCTGCGCCACATCGGGTGTTGGGCAGTCGCTCTTCTTGCCGTAGAAGTCGTTTGCGACCGCAGCAAAGCCGCCAAATGCGTTATCGACAATCTGCTGCCGGTTGATCGACAGGCGAAGCGCCTCACGCACGCGCGGGTCGTCAAACGGTTCGAGATCCATGCGCATCGCGATCGTCTGATAGCTTGCGCTGTCGCTCACCAGGATCTCAATGTTCTGCTCTTTCTCGAGCGAGGCCACGTCGGTGTAGGGCACGGAGTAGGCGACATCGATCTGGCCACCGCGTAGCGCGTTCGTAATGGCCTGCTGGTCTTGGAAGAATGCGAGCTTCAGGTGATCAAAGCCGCTCGTTTCGCCCCAGTAGTCGTCGAATTTTGTGAGCTTGGCCTCTTGGCCAGCAGTGAATGAATCGAGAGTAAAGGGACCTGTGCCGACCGCCGTGTCAGGGTCACTCGGATCGTCGAGCCCGCGCATCACCAGACGCTCAGACGCAAACGCAAACGGCAGCGGGCCGTACGGTTCGGTGAGTTTCATCTCAACGGTGTGATCATCGACCTTTGTGATGCCATCGGGGTCAACCATTGAAATGGCGGTCGCTGCTGGGAACGCGTTTTCGGGGTCGAGGATGTAGTCGAGGCTTTCGATCACATCATCGGCGGTGAACTCCTCGCCGTTGTGGAGCTTCACCCCCTCGCGCAGGTGGATCGTCCACTCGTCGAGCGTGTCGTTGGGGTCCATGCTCTCCGCCAGGTCATAGTTGAGCCCACCGTCATTGCTGAGCGTCGTGAGCCCGTTATATAGCTGGCGCACGAGCGTGCCGTTAGAGATCGCGCTCGCGTCGCCGTAGGGTTGCACCTCGTCCTTCGTGCTGCCCACAATGCCCAGCACGAGAGTGTCGCTTGATGATTCGGCGTCGCTCGGAGCCGGGGCACATGCTGTTGCCGTGGCGATGAGCGCGGCGCTCAGGGTGAGCGCCGCCGCGCGGGTAATACCCCGAGCACGACTACTGGTAAACCGTCCCATGACTCTTCCTCACATGTTGTTTTCAAGGGAAATGAGGCGTAGATGCTGTGTGCCTGGCGCACGAGGTCGCTTCGTTGCGGGCTCTCGTGAGCTGCCTCACCGCCCATACTGCGCTTGGCGCGGGGCGCGAAACAACGCTCTTCAGGCAGCAATGCACCAGAACACAAAACCGCTGCTCTGCTGTACAAGAAACCGGCGACGGTCCATGAAGATACTGGATCAGCCACAGATCGGCATGCCAGGAGGTGCGCAAAGATGCGTTCGAAAATGCGTTCAGTGTGCGTGCGGGAACTTCCCGTGCACCACATCGATGATGCTGCCCAGATCGGTCTTGATCTCGCCGTCGAGACCATCTCAGACTCCGACACCGTACGTTTCGCCCATCGACACGCCTTTGCACAGTTCGTACTGATCGACAACGGTGCAGGTGAGCACGTGATCGACGGTGTAGCCTACCGGGTTCACCCCGGTTACGTTCACGTCGTCGCACCGGGTCAGGTGCATTTGTGGCGTAATACACAGAGTCTCTCGGCCCGGGCACTCATGTTTTCTGAGGAGTTTCTTGATCCTTCTGGGCCCCTTCCACCAAAGCTGCGAGAACTCTTACTGTTCGGCCAGGCACCTGAGCGCCCGACACCGGCGTCGCTGCGCGCGCTACGTTCGCTGCTCGCCGCCTTAGAAGCGGCAGTGGGCATCGAATCGAGGCGGCACCTCGCCCTCGCGTTCTTGTGGGAACTGGCTCAGGCGCCGCTCCGGATCGCTCATACGTCCACCCAGGTGACGCTCGTGCAGCAGTTTCAGGGGATCGCGATGCGCGCGCCTAACGCACGTACGAGCGTGGCGACCTGCGCGCTCAAGCTGGGGGTTACACCGGGACATTTGAGTGAACAGGTTGTCGCTGAGACCGGTTCAACGCCCGGTCAGATTCTGCGCCAGGCGGTGACTCGGGAGGCGCAGCGACTGCTGCGCGGCACCGATCTGTCGGCCGCTCAGATTGCAGCGATGCTGGGGTTCAATGAGCCTTCGTACTTCAGTAGGTTTTTTCGCCGCGAGGTGGGGTTCACACCGAGTGAATTTCGCAGCGATGCGCACTTCGCCCATCATGAGCAGGCAGCTTCATAGCGTGCCACGTTCAAGAAGCACGGCGACGTCGCTAGCAGCACCGCGTAAGGTCGGAGTCGGCCTGATCGTGCTACTAGGCCTGCTGGAGTCTTTCGGCCCGCTCTCGATGGACGTGTACATGCCGGCGTTGCCTGAGCTCGCGCGCACCCTTGAGACGAGCGACGCTGCAGCGCAACTCACCATGGCCGTGTGCATGTTGGGGCTGGGGCTCGGGCAGCTCATAGCGGGCCCGCTGAGTGACCGTTGGGGACGTCGTGTGCCCGTGCTCGTCGGAGTGTTGGCTTTCACCGTCTTTTCTCTCGCCTGCGCTTGGGCTCCGACGATTCAATGGCTGCTGGTTTTTAGGGCACTGCAGGGCATCGGCGGGTCAGCAGGCATGGTGATTGCGCTCGCAATTGCACGCGACCTCTTTTCTGGTGTGCAGCTAGCCCGAGCCCTCGCTTGGCTCACCGTGGTGGGCGCACTCACCCCCGTATTCGCACCGCTTCTCGGCGGAGTGCTGACGCTCGTGATGGACTGGCGGGGTGTGTTCGTAGTACTCGCAGGGCTCGGCGGGCTCATCTTCACGATCGCCGCGCTTTCGTTGAAGGAATCGCACCCCGTTCATCAACGAACTACTCAAGGTTCACGCTCGTTCGGGGCAGATTCTCGAGTGCTGCTGAGCTCAGCCCACTTTCGACTGTTGCTCATCATAAGTGCCTTCTCTGGCATGGCGTTCTTCACATATCTATCAATGTCGAGTTTCGTCTTACAGGCCAGCTTTGACCTCACACCGCAAGCATTTTCCCTCGTCTTTACGGCGGGGTCAGTCTGCACAATCCTGGGAGCACAGCTCAGTCGTGTGATTGTCGTGCGCACTGGTTCGCAAGCCCTCTTCCTAGCGGGACTCGGCATCGCCGTCCTAGGCGCTACTATCGCCTTCGTCAGTGCGCTCGCGCATTGGGGGCTCGTCCCGTTCGTCATTGGGTTTGCTGTGTACGTTTTTTCCACAGGCTTCACACTCCCAAACGGTAACGCTCTCGCACTCAATGATCACGGAAGCCGCGCCGGCACCGCAGCAGCTCTCATGGGCACAGCCTCTCTCGCGCTCGGCCCAATTTTTGCACCGACCATCTCGCTGCTGGGCGTGACACCACTCATCCTTGCTGCGGCCGTCACCGGCACAATGTTTTGCTGCCTCGCGATTGGGCTGTTCGGCCTCCGCCGCTCCCCCGATCCGACTCGCACGCCTCACACCTCACCTATCGAGGATCTTCCGTCATCAATATCACAGGAGAAGAAATGACTACTATCCACGACCACCTGTTCGTCAAGCACATGAACTCGTGTGCCTCAGATTTCATCTATGAGGGCGAACCAGCAGGCCTACCTAACCCCACGAACGTTGGCGAACCGCTGGGCTTGATGCGTTCGATCGACGTACCGCAGAGCAAGATCCACATGAGCCACACCTGGATTTTTCCTATCGATTCGGAAGTCCACTGGGTCGACGAGCACGAGCACGACTACGACGAGATGCTGATCTGGACGGGAACTGACCCCGACAATCCTGAGGACCTGGGCGCTGAGCTCTATTTTGAGATCGAGGGGGTACGCCATGCTGTAACAACCTCAGGTTCGGTGTACATTCCGGCCGGGGTCAAGCACTGTCCTCTCGGATTTACCAATGTCACACGCCCCTTCAACTTCAGTGCACTGTCGCTGAACGCGAATTACTCCTCTGGAGAGGAAGAGTAAGTGACACGCGTACGCGATCTCGGTTTTCCCGTCGATCTCGGCGTCTTTGAGCCCGGCCCGCACAACGCGATTACTGATGTCGATGGGGTGCGCGTCGGTCACACGACCCTCATTAGCGGTGAGGGCGAGTTGCGGGTGGGCGAAGGGCCGGTGCGCACAGGCGTCACAGTCGTGATTCCGCGCGATGAGCCCTGGCATCACCCGCTATTCGCCGCGCCATTCAGGCTCAACGGCAACGGCGAATTGACTGGGCTCGAATGGATTCGCGAATCAGGCATGTTGACGAGCTACATCGGGCTCACGAACACGCACAGCGTCGGCGTCGTGCGCGATACCCTCATCGCGCACGAAGCTGCTGCACGAGACGACCACGAGGTCTTCTTCTCGCTGCCTGTGGTGGGCGAGACCTGGGACGGTGTGCTCAACGACATCAATGGCTTTCACGTGCGCCCCGAGCACGTACATAAAGCCATCGCAAACGCGGTGTCTGGGTCGGTAGCCGAGGGCAGCGTCGGCAGCGGCACAGGGATGATGGCCCACGGTTTCAAAGCGGGCATCGGCACCTCTTCACGCGTGCTTCCAGCAGACTCCGGTGGATACACCGTCGGTGTGCTCGTGCAAGCCAACCACGGCGAACGCGAACGTTTCACGGTCTCAGGCGTGCCCGTAGGGCGCGCGTTCTCACGGGAGCTCCCCAAAGAACGCTACTTTACGGGGTCGCGATATCAAACGCGCGACTCCGACGGCTCGATCATCGTGATCGTCGCCACCGACGCCCCGCTGCTGCCGCACCAGTGTGCTCGCCTCGCGAAGCGCGCCTCACTCGGGGTGGCTCGGGTGGGCGGTGCGGGTGAGAACGGTAGCGGTGATTTGATGCTGTGCTTCAGCACAGCGCACGATGCACTGCCAGCGGGGTTCGAACGTGGCAGCGGCAAGACAGCAACGGTAGAAATGCTCTCAAACGAGCACATCGATCCGCTGTTTCACGCGGTCATCGAAGCAACCGAAGAAGCGATCTTGAACGCAATCGTCGCTTCGCCCGAGATGATTGGCGCCGATGGGCATCGTGGCCCGGGCATTCCGCTCGACTTGCTCGAACGCTACCTACGGAGTGAAGCCGCCTAGGTGGCGTGATCCGGCACAAGAAGT
This sequence comes from Leucobacter faecis, assembly GCF_054456635.2. Taxonomy (NCBI): domain Bacteria; kingdom Bacillati; phylum Actinomycetota; class Actinomycetes; order Micrococcales; family Microbacteriaceae; genus Leucobacter; species Leucobacter faecis. The sequence continues at coordinate 325,948 of NZ_JBTJEP020000001.1, read as the reverse complement.
ATCCCGGGGGCGCGAGCTGCGTCCCCGGGATACTTCTTGTGTGTGATTACTGCACACTCACGCCTTCGAGCTGAAAGGCTGTGCGGCCAAACAGGTCGGGAGTGAGGCCTTCCACGCGATCGCGATATGCCGTAATCGACTGTGAAAACGCAGGCACGATGTCACCGCCTCGGTCGTGTTCAATCGACTGAAGCTGCGTGATAATCTCGCACTGTTCATCAGGGTCGGCCGTCGCGTACAACTTCGCGGCAAGCTCGTTGTACTCGGGGTCGTCCATGTGAGTCGCATTCTCTTCGCCACCGGGGAGGAAATGGTTTGTGGCCGTCACCATGTATGGGTTCGAAGTGAACCCAATCATGAACGGCCATTCAAGCCAGCGGTTCAAGAAAGTTGCCACATCGAGCTTCTTCACGTTGACCGTCACGCCGGCCTTCTGCGCGTCTTGCGCAAACAGCTGGCCGACCTCCATCATTCCAGGGAACGCGGCGTCAGTAACGAGCTCGAGCTCGAGGTTTTCGACCCCGGCCTCCGCCAGCAGCTTCTTCGCCTGTTCGATGTCTTGCTTGCGCTGTGGCACGTCAGGCGCCGGGCACGAAGTGTTGTTACCGATGAAGTCGTTCGCAACAGTCGCATAGCCGCCAAACGCGTTCTCCACGACGCGCTCCCTGTCGACCACGAGGCGCAATGCCTCACGCACCCTGGGGTCGTCAAACGGAGCCTCATCCATGTTCATTTCGAGCAGCTGATAGCTAGCGCTATCGCTCGCAAGAATTTCAATGCCGTTCTCTGATTCGAGCGTCTTCACATCGGTGAACGGCACCGAGTAGGCGATGTCGATCTGGCCGCCGCGCAGCGCGTTCGTGATTGCGGGCTGGTCTTGCAGATACGAGAACTTAAGGTGTTCGATCTCGATCTGTTCACCCCAATAGTCGTCGAATCGCGTGAGCGTAGCTTCTTGACCGGGCGTAAATGAGTCAAGCACAAACGGCCCGGTGCCTACCGGCTCCTCCGCGGTCGCTCCCTCGATTGACCGCATCGCGATGCGGTCATCTGCGAACGCATCTGGCACTGGCCCAAAGGGGTTCAGCAGCTTCATTTCGACGGTGTAATCATCGACCTTCGTCAATCCTTCTGGATCAACGAACGCGATCTGGGTCGAGGGCGCAAACGCGTTTTCCGGATCAAGCATGTACTTGATGCTTTCGATTGCGTCGTCTGCTACGAACTCTTCGCCGTTGTGCAGCTTCACGCCTTTGCGCAGGTTGATGGTCCAAACATCAAGCGTGTCATTGGGTGTCATCGCTTCAGCCAGGTCATAGACAACTTCACCCGTACTGTCGTAGCGCGTCAGCCCGTCGTAGATCTGCTGGTACAGCGCACCACCCGACACCGAGTTTTGCGCAGAATAGGGCTGCTGTTCGTCTTTCGTATTACCGACCATGCCGATAGTCAGGTTGCCGCCCGATCCCGCGGCCGCGTCGTCAGCGGCGGGGGCGCAGCCAGCGAGCGCTCCCAACGCGAATACGCCTGTGATTCCTAGCGCGAGGCTACGTTGCCATCGCGACTGTGAAATTTTATTCATCGAGATTCACTGTGGCTCTTGAGTGGTGCCGCGCAGCGGATCACTCACTACGTTCTTCGCGTTCGTTGGCCGGGAGATACTGACCGTCACCGCTGAGCGCGAGTGCCATGAAACGGAACGGTCGATCGACCCGGTTGAAACCAAGCGGGCAGTGCTTGGTGCCGGCAGGCACATACAGTGAACCCGACGTTGTGATGATGTGGCGTTCACCCTCGACATCAATAAAGAGCTCGGCGCCGAGGTCACTTGGGTCGTCGGGGTTTGAACCCGTCCAAGTGAGGACCTCGTCGTAGTCGTGCTCGTGCTCGTGTACCCAGTCGACGCGTTCGTCGGTGGGATGCACCCAGCTCATCGTGAGGTACGCCTTCGCCTCGGGCACTTCAGTCGAGCTCATGAGGGCCCACGGTGCGCTCAGATTCGCGGGTAGAGGACGCCCTGCGGCTTCGCCCTCGTTCACCATGTCGAGGCGGCAATCACGAAGCTTACGCACGAACAGGTGTTCATAGGGGCTTTCAGTCATGGTCTTCACAGTCCTTCTCGTGTGCGGGTGCTGGGGTAGCGCCCGAGTGCCCCCAGCGTAGGCAGAGCAGAGCCGACACAGCGATGCACTGGACACGGGTTCGCTGGTACTTTCATCGAGCATTAACAGGTGTCTTAGATCATGAAAGTCCTAGCCTTACCGTCATTCGTGCATCGCCAGCGTGCCGCAAATTTCGTATGTTCGTGTGACAGTTAGCAATCCAGCAGCGTTCTTGCTGGCCGTGTGATGGCCTCGGATTGGCCGTAGACAGGTGCCAAAAATGACAAGACCCAGAGTCAAGACTGCACGACAGCTCGGAGCGGTCGTGCTCTCAGCACTGATCGCAACTTCACTTCTTTCTTGTGCGCCTAGCGCCGGGGGCGACACCGCGGGCAATGCTGCAAGCGCGAGCAGAATTTCAATTGGCATGGTTGGTGGCACAACCGACGAACTACAACCGTATGCCCAGCACGGCTCGGTATCGAACCTGGCGCTGTACCAGCAGCTCTACGAAGGGCTAACCACCTTCGACAAAGACGGCGCGGTGCAATACGTTCTTGCGGAGTCCATGGAGCCCAATGAGACGCTCGATACTTGGACAATTCATCTGCGAGAAGGGGTGAAGCTGCACAACGGTGAAGACTTCACCGCGACAGACGTCCAAGAAAGCTTGCAGGCCATGCTTGACCCGGCGGCTGCGTGGGCGTTCTCCTCATCAATCGACTTTGTCGACCCCAACAAGATCAAGGTTGTAGATGAACACACGCTCGAGCTCGAGCTCAGCGAGCCGGTCGGCCCGCTCCCAGAGCTATTCGCGATGGACCGCATCTTGATGCGCAGCACCAAGAATGCCAGCGAAGCGGAGCCCGTGGGCACTGGGCCGTACCAAATTGAATCGTTCACCCCGGGCCAAGAGGCGAAGGTCGTAAAGTTTGATGACTACTGGGGTGAGAAAGCCACGATCGACGAGGTCACTCTGGCTTACTTCCAAGAGCTCACGGCGGTCACGAACGCTCTTCACGGCGGCCAAATCGACGTGGCCCACGGGCTACCTTTTACCGAAGTGGCGAACTTTGAAAGCGATCCCAGTATTGAACTGCTCGCAGCTGACAGCGCAGCATTCTCACTCATCGGCATGCGAACCGATATCGCGCCCCTGAACGACCCACGCGTACGTGAAGCCCTCAGACTTGTGATTGATCGTGAAAAAATCGTGAGCAACGCCTACGGCGGTTACGCAACAGTCGCGAACGACTTCGTGACACTGAACACGGCGTGCGACGCCCCTGAGGTGCCCCAACGCAAGCGAGACATTTCACATGCCAAACAACTTCTGAAGGAAGCAGGGGTTGCAGACCTCTCGCTCGAGCTCGTAACGAACGCCGGGCAGCCAGGCATGCTTGAAACGGCGCAACTGTTTGCACAGCAGGCAGCCGAAGCCGGAATCGATATTCAAGTCAACCGTCTCGACACTGCGGCATTCTTGAATGAGTGGACCGAGTGGCCGTTCTACATCGGTCGCTCGTCGAGCCCCTACATTATTACTGCGACCAACCACTTCAGCCCCGGTGGGTCTGAAAATGCGTCACACTTCGATGACAAAGAGTACAACGACACCGTCGCTAAGCTCTACGAAACAAGCGATCCGGCACAGCAGTGCGAGCTGATCGGCGAGCTCCAGCAGATTGAGTACGAACGCGGCCCGTACATTACTCCGGCCTTCGGCCAGCAGATCGTGTTCTACCGCAACAACGTACACGGGCTCGAGCCCAGCCTGTACGGTCACACCGCATACGATCTCGCCGGCGTGACCGTCGACTGATATCGTCGAGCAGCGTGCGCCGCAGGTCACCTGCGGCGCACGCCACGTCGCTACTGCTGCGGCAGAAACGCGCGGCCGAGCAGCTCAGCGAGCCCGTCAGTGTCATCGAGCGTGAAGATGCCCGCCACGTACTGGTCAGGGCGCACAACGATCACGGCTCCGTCGCGGCTCACGCCACGCTCCTCGAAGATGTCGACGTCGCGGTGCACCGCGTAGATCTTCTCGTAGTCGGTGAGGCCGAAGGGTCCAGACGCCGGCAGAAATAGCTTTGACGCCCGCTCAATCGCAACATCGTGGTGCTGCTCTTGGTAGACGGCCTTCACATCGAACACCGAGTCGACATCGGTGCCCGTGGGCGTGAATCGGCGTACGGGTGAGCCGTCGGCCAGCATGGCGTCGGCCCAGCGGCCCAGCTTCTCTCCCCCGGCGTCAGCGAACGCGTAGATGCGGTAGCGGCCGTCGGCGCGGTGGTGGTGCCCCAGGTGCACGTCGACGGCGTCGGCCACCCGCGTCGTTTCAACTGACTTGAAGCGCTTGCCGATGGGAAAACCGGGCGCGAGCGCCTGGTGTGCGAGGTCGCCCACCAGCATCGACTCGGTGTACTCGGTCATAAACCCGGCAGGGAACTCGGCGGTCTGCAGGTAGAAGTCTTCAAGCTCAGACGGCGAGTCGAACTCTTCGGGCTTCTTCGCCATGAGCGACGACCATTCGTGGTCGAAGTCGATCAGGTTCTTCGAAGTCACCCAGCGCTCGGCCGAGTAGGTCTCGAGCAGCGCTTCGGGGCTGCGCCCCTCGAGCACGTACCCGAGTTTCCAGCCCAGGTTCCAGCCGTCTTGCATCGACACGTTCATGCCCTGGCCGGCCTTGGCGCTGTGCGTGTGGCAGGCGTCACCCATCAAGAACACGCGGGGCTTACCGTCAGGCGAGGTGGCGGCGTCATCAAAGCGGTCGGTGAGCCGGTGTGCGACCTCGTAGACACTGTGCCAGGGCACGTCTTGCACGTCGATCGAGTACGGGTGCATGATCGCGTTGGCCTGAGCCACCACGTCTGACAGCGGCGTCTTGCGCACCTTGCCGCCGTCGCTCTCGTCGACCTCACCGAGGTCGACATAGATGCGGCAGAGGTGGTTACCCTCGCGCGGAATATGCAGAATGCTGCCCGCTTCAGAGTGAATAATGCACTTCTTGCGAATGTCGGGGAAGTCGGTCTTCGCGAGCACGTCCATCACGCCCCACGCGTGCATCGAGGTCGAGCCCGAGAGCGATCCACCGATCGACTTGCGCACGCGCGACCCCGCGCCGTCTGCGCCCACCACGTACTTGGCGCGCACCGTGCGGGTCTCGCTCACTGTAAGGTCGTCTGCCGCCGCGTTGATGCCTGCGCCACTGTGGCCACTCACCCGGCGCAGCGTCACTTCGACGGGGAACTCACCCTCGCCTACCGTCAGGTCGACGAACTCCCAGCCGTAGTCGACCTTGCTTCGGGCGGGCGCGCGCGAGCCGTACTCGGCGAAGTAGTCGATGACGCGGGCCTGGTTGACGATGAGGTGCGGAAACTCGCTGATGCCCTTGGCGTCGTCTGGCGTAATCGAGGAGCGTACGATGTTCTCGCGGTTCTCGGGGTCAGGAGTCCAGAACACGGTCTCGGTGATCTGGTAGGCCTCTTGCCGAATCTGCGCGGCAAAGCCGAACGCCTGAAAAGTTTCGACGCTGCGCGCCTGAATGCCGTCGGCCTGGCCCAGCACGAGGCGCCCCTCGCGGCGCTCAACGATGCGGGTGACCACGCCGGGAAACTGCGCGAGCTGCGCCGCGGCGACAATGCCCGCGGGGCCGGATCCGACGATCAGCACATCGATCTCATCGGGGAGGTCTTCGGGGCGGTCTGCGCCAACGCCAGCGGCGGGGAGGACGCGCGGGTCGCCCGAGACGTAACCGTGATGGTGAAACTGCACTGTAACTCCTTGTGAGCGTCGTTGCTTTGTTCATATAATGAACATGTCGTTTGAATATCGCACACTGATCATACGCTTTTCGTGCGCCAGACTCAATACTGACTCCCACCCAAAGTTCCCAGCGGCCCCTAGAGGAGAATGTCGAGATGAGCCCAACCACCAAAGCCGCCGCGACTATTACGCCGGCGCAGCCCGCCCCCGCTGGATCGCAGACCCTCGCGCGCGGACTTAAGGCGCTCGAGATCTTAGGTGAGGCACAGCGCCCGCTGTCGATCGCTGAGCTCGCCGAGGAGCTCGGCGTGCACCGCTCAAACGCGTACCGGCTGCTGCGCACACTCGAGGAGTACCGCTTTGCGCTGCGCGACGACGCGGGGCTCATTCGCCTCGGCCCACGCATGGCAGCGCTCGCGCGCGGCGTCGCCCCGGGGCTCACGACCGCCGTCACCCCCGAGCTCACCCGGCTCGCGCAGGCCACCGGCATGACCGCGTTTGTCACGGTGCTCGACGGCGACGAGATCATCACGCTCGCGTCGGTCGAACCCGTCGGCGTGGCAGCCGCGGTAGCCCGGCGCCCGGGTGACCGCCACTCCTGGCAGCTGGGCGCCCCAGGCCACGCGATCGAGGCGTCACTCAGCCAGGCCGAGCGCACGTCACTGCTTGGGCAGGAGGCCGCCACGCCCGAGTCAGTCTCGGCGGCCGAACGCGGTTATGCGCTCAGCGAGAGCGAGGTGATCGACGGCGTCACCTCAATCGCGGTGCCGCTGCGCATCGCGGGTGAGGCGCCCGCCGCCATCGCGATCGTGCATTTCAACGCTCCGGATCCCGTTGAAGACGTCGTCGCCGCGCTCAAAGCCGCCGCCGAGCGGGTCGCCCGCAACTACCGCTAGCGCGCACCACGGGTGTGGGTCCTGCGACTCGCTTCGCTCCCGCAGGACGACGAAGTGAGAAGCTCCCGCAGGACGACGAACCACCGAACGGGCGAAGGCCCGGTCTCACCGCTTGGCTGGGTCTGGCAGGAGCGCGGGCGAAGCCTGCGCGACCGGAGAGCGGTGAGACCGGGCCTTCGCCCGTTCGGTGACACTACCTCACCATTTCGCGGGTTCCTTCTCCCAGATGAAGTGGCCCGTCTGCTGCTGCTCTTCGTACTCGTGCTCGAGCGGAATGCCCGTGCGGTCGCGCAGCAGCAGCGTGGCAATGAACGCCACCACCATGACGCCCGCGATGTAAAACGCCACCGAGGTGGCAGACCCCGCCGTAGCAACCAGCCAAGCCGAGATCATGGGCGCGAACGCACCGCCGAGAATCGCGCCGATCGCATAGGTAATCGAGACGCCCGAGTAGCGAATCGAGGCGGGGAACAACTCGGCGAAGTACGCCGCCTGCTGGCCATACGTGAGCCCGTTGCCGATGGCAAACAGTGCGAGCCCCAGGAACAGCAAGAACACACTGCCCGTATTGACGAGCGGAAACAGAATGAAGACAACGGCAAGAAACGCGATCCAGCCGGCAATGTAGGTGTTCCTACGGCCGATCCGGTCAGAGATCACACCCGCAAAGAACGTCACCGCGAGCCACACGAGCGAAGCCGCCGCGACCGCGAGCAGCACGGGCGTGCGCTCCATGCCCACGTGTCCCCCGTCTTCGAGCGGCTGCGTGGCGTAGTTCTGAATGTAGCCACCGGTCGTCATGTAGCCAGCCGCGTTGTTGCCCGCGAAGGTGAGGGCAGCGAGCAGCACGAGCAGGCCGTGCTTCTTGAACAACTGCACAGCGGGCATCGAGCTGCGCTCCTTACGTTCAGCGATCTCGTTGAACACGGGGCTCTCTTCAACCGTGCGGCGCACGATGATGCCCACCACGATCAGCACGATGCTCAGCAGGAACGGAATGCGCCAGCCCCACTCGAGGAACGCTTCGCCGGGCGAGATGACACCGGTCATGAGCGCGAGTACACCCGAGGCGAGCAGCAGGCCGATCGGCACGCCGATCTGCGGGAACGCGCCCATGCGACCGCGTTGCCTCGTGGGTGCGTGCTCGACAGCCATGAGTACGGCGCCGCCCCACTCGCCGCCCGTCGAGAGACCCTGCACGATGCGCAGCAGCACAAGCAGCACTGGCGCGAGCATGCCAGCAGTGTATGCGCCGTGGTTATATGTCGGCAGCACACCAATGAGCGTGGTGGCTACACCCATAAGAATCAGCGTGATGACGAGCATCGCCTTGCGGCCGATGCGGTCACCGTAGTGGCCCGCAAGGAACGCACCGAGCGGGCGGAAGAGGAAGCTCACACCGACCGTCGCGAACGACAGGATCGTCGCAAACTCGGGGCCGGCGGGTTCAAAGAACAACTTGCCAAAGACGAGGCCTGCGGCGCTCGCGTAGAGGAAGAAGTCGTACCACTCGATCGTGGTTCCGATCACGGTGGCGGCTGCGACGCGGCGCAGCTCGCTACGTTTCTCTGGCGTGATGGGAATGGAATATGTACTGGCGGGGGTAGACATTATGTTGAGGACTCCCTTGTCGGTTTCAAGTCAACCTCCGTGAAGTTCAACTATCGAACTCTCTGCCCGATTGTTGCACACGGTGTGTTGAGTGTCACTTTAGCCAATGGTCTCAGATTTGTCACCTTTGCACCCCTGTGCCGCTATGCTTTCAGTGTCCAGCCCGGCCGCCACAAGGCCCGGCCGGCAAGGCGCTCGAAAAAGGGGCGCTGCTGCCGGGTACGCCACAGGTGCCCCGCCCGGCGAGACATACACGGTTCCCACTCTCACCTCGCTTAGTTACGCGAAAGGCACTGTGATGTCATCACCCACCACGCTCACCCGCGCGCTTGCACGCGCCCTCGCCCAGCACACCGAGGCCAGCTTTGGCCTCATGGGCAACGGCAACGCCCACCTCATCGAAGACCTCACTGCAGAGGGCGTGAGCTACACGGCTGTGCGTCACGAGGCAGGCACGGTCGCCGCCGCCGACGCCTACACCCGCGTCAGCGGCAAGCTCGCCATCGCCACCACCACCTACGGCGCGGGCTTCACCAACACCCTCACGGCACTCGCAGAAGCTGCCCAGGCGCGCACCCCCATGCTCGTGGTCGTCGGCGACGCCCCGAGCACCGGCCCGCGCCCGTGGGACGTCGACCAAGAAATGCTGGCCGCGGCGATGGGCGTACGCACGCACACCCTCTCGATCACCAACATTGAGCGCACAGTTGAGCGCGCCGTGGCGTACGCAGCACACGCGCGGCGCCCCGTCGTGCTCGGCATCCCCTACGACATCGTGAGCGCAAACGCGGTGCCAGCTCCGGCCCCAAAGCCTAAACCCGAGGGCATCGACCTGAACGACCCGGCCGTGCTTGCCACGCTCGCTGCCTCGGTATCGCAGCACGATGCAGCCCAGATCGCAGCGCACGACACTGCGCAGAGCAAGCCCCACCCCGATGGTCTCGCCGCACTGCACGCGGCAGGAGCCGCCCCCGCCCACCAGGTCGAAACCGCGGCACACACGCTGATTGAAGCCGAGCGGCCCTTGATTCTCGCGGGCCACGGCGCTCATCTCGCGAAGGCGGGCGCCGAACTTGGCGCTCTCGCCGGGTCACTCGGAGCCCTCACCGCCACCACCGCGCTCGGCCGCAGCATCTTTCCCAACGCCCAGTACGACCTCGGGGTCACGGGTGGATTTGGCCAGACCGCCGCAATGGACGTCGTCGCCCAAGCCGACGTTGTCGTGGTCGTGGGCGCAAGCCTGAACCAGTTCACCATGCGCTTCGGGGAGCTATTCGCCCCCGGCACGACCGTGATTCGCGTCGACGCCGAGCAGGTGGCACCCCCAGTTACGAAGCACCCGATCACGCACCAGCTACTGCAGGGCGACGCGCGCGCCACCGTCACCGCCCTCACCCACGCGGTCGAGTCTGAGCGTGCACGCACGCTGCTCGAGCACGAGCGGCACGGCGACTGGGCAGTGCCGCGCGGCACCCCGCCGTGGCGCGAACAGGTGGCCGGGCTCGAGCCCGGCGGCGCCCTGCGCGTGCGTGACACGGGCACCGAAGTCTGCCCCGACGGTCGCCTCGACCCGCGCGCCGTGGCCGCCCGCGTCGCCGAGCTGCTGCCCGCAGACCGCCACGTCACCACCGACGGCGGCCACTTTTTGGGCTGGGCCAACATGTACTGGCCTGTCGCATCCCCCGAGCGCATGGTCATGGTCGGCACCGCCTACCAGACGATCGGGCTCGGCTTCGCGACCGTCGCGGGTGTCGCCGCCGCGGCCCCCGGCACGACCACCGTGCTCAGCACGGGTGACGGCGGCGGCCTCATGGCGATCGCCGACCTTGAAACCGCGATTCGGGTCGCCCCCAGCTGCGTGATCGTCGTGTGGAACGATGCAGCCTACGGCGCCGAAGTTCACCTGTACGGCGAGATGGGCCTCGATCAGGGCCCCATGCTCATACCCGACGTCGACTTCGCGGGCGTCGCGACCGCCCTCGGCGCGCAGGGCGTGCGCGTGACGCAGCTGTCTGACCTCGACGCGCTCGCCGAGTGGACGAACGCGGGCGCACGCGGCACGATCCTGCTCGACTGCCGCGTCTCGCGCGGCGTCGTCGCCGAGTACCAGCGCGAGATTCAGCGCGTCAACGGCCTCGACGTATAGCGTTTCGATGCTTAGCGGCCTCGGTGCGCAATGACACCGAGGCCCAGCGGGCTACTGCGCGATGCCGCTCGCGAGCCTACTGAAGGCACGCACGGCATGATCCGGATCAATTGCCCCCGCCGCGACCCCGGTCGCGGCCTCGCGTAGCGCCCCAACCAAGAGCAGTGCTGTCGCGTCAACTTCGAGGTCTTGCGCGACCTCGCCTGCGGCGGCAGCGGCGGCGAGCGCGTCGCGGATCATCGAGGCACTCGCGCTTGAGCCGATGCCCCGCTCGGAGCCCGTGGTGATGAGGGCAGGGCCCGAGACGTTGTAGAAGTGACCGACGCGCTCGTCGCTCGCGAGGGCGAACATGGCCCGGGCGAGAGCGGCGAGCTGCCCGCGCCAACCCGTTTCGGCTGAGACGGCGGCGCGGGTGCGGGCCACGAGGTCTTCGCCCAGCTGCGCGTATGCTGCGCGCAGTAGCTGGTCGCGGCCGCCCGAAAAGTGGGCGTAGACGGTGCCGCGGGAGATGCCCGATTGCGCCGCGACGCGATCAATAGTCGTACCCGCGACGCCCTCTTCGCCGATCACAACGAGCGTGGCTGCAACGAGATCCTGGCGCGTTTGCTGCTGCCGGCGCTGTCGCAGGCTGAGGGGTGGCGTGGGTACTGCTGGCGTCTCTTGCGACGATCGCGTGCTCATGCGTCCAGTCTATGTGCGACACCACCGTCTTGTGCACCAAGGATATAGTTTCTATACTCTGAGTACAGAAAGGCGCGTGACTGCGCGCCCCCTTGTCGAAAGGATGCCCACGGTGGCCATCGAACCCGCACTCCCCCACACGCCTGAGCCATTCGTCGTCGACCTCGAGGCAGCGATTGAACTGGCACGCGAGGCGCTCGCGCGCTACGACTTCGACCCTGCCGCCGAGCTGACGCTACTCAAACAGCGCGAGAACTTCGTGTTTGCCCTGCAGCACGAGGGCGAAGATTATGTGCTGCGCGTTCACCGTCAGGGCTACCACAGCGACGCAGAGCTTGCGTGCGAGCTCGACTTCGTGCGCGCCCTGCACGCCGAAGGAGTCGCGGTGCCGAGCTTCATCGAAGCACCGGGCGGCCGCGGCTTCTGTGTGGTCGGCGCGGGCGATTCTGGCGCAGGCGATTCTGGCGCAGGCCGAGCCGCGCACCCCGCAGGTCCCCACCAGGTCGACCTGCAGCGGCTCATTCCCAACCACGGCAACTTTGGTGACGAGCGCACCGGTGTCGACGGCACCGCCCAGCTTGAGCCCGGCGATTTTGAGGCGCTCGGCAGGCTCATCGCGCAGGTACACGACGCCACGGCCCGCTCCGGTTACGAGATGGCGGTGCCCCGCGACGACTGGGATCTCGACGGCCTCGTCGGTGAAAGCCCTGCGTGGGGCGACCCGCTGCGCATCTGGGAGCTCGCGGGCGACGATAGGGCTGCGGTCGTCGCCGCGATTGCCCGCATTCGCGAGGAGCTCGGCGACTACGGCACCCCCGCGGGCCGATTCGGGGCGATTCACGCCGACCTCACACCCGAGAATGTATTGCGCACCGACGAAGGCCTCGTGCTCATCGACTTCGACGACTTCGCCGCCGGCTGGCACCTCTTCGACCTCGCCACCGCGATCTACTTCTACACCCCGCACCCGCGGCACGACGAGTACCGCGCGGCGCTCTTCGCGGGTTACGAATCCGTGCGCCCGCTTGATGCCGACGACCACGCCGCGTTCCCCGCGATGCTGCTCGCCCGGGGCCTGACGTACCTCGGCTGGGCGGCCGATCGGCGCGGCGAGCCCACGGCTGAGTGGCACGCGACGACCGTGCTGCCGCACATCGTCGCGCTCTCACGCCAGCTCATCGCCTAGATTCTACGACTCGCTTGGCGCAATGGCGCCAACGTGAATTGCAACAAACGCTGGCGCGTTTCTCCCCAGCAATCAACGCGCACAGCATAACCAGAAAGTTTGAACCCATGACCACCACACCAGACCTCATTGCCCGCCGCAACCGCACGATCGGCCCCTACTCCCCCCTGTTCTACAACGAACCGCTGCAGTTCGTCTCAGCGAAGGGCGTATGGTTCACCGAAGCCTCGGGCGAAAAATACCTCGACGGCTACAACAATGTGCCACACGTAGGCCACTGCAACGACCGAGTGGTGCGGGCGCTCGCTGACCAGGCGGCGACGCTCAATATTCACACGCGCTACCTCAATGAGCGCGTCGTCGACTACTCAGAACGCCTGCTCGGAACGTTTCGCCCCGAGCTCGACCGTGTGCTCTATGGCAACTCGGGTTCAGAAGCCAACGAGCTCGCCATTCGCATCGCTCGCCAGCTCACCGGCAATACCGGCATGATCGTCTCTGACTACAGCTACCACGGCACCACAATCACGCTCGCCCAGCTCACCACAGGCCTCAAGACCCGCGAGCCGCTCGGCGAGCATGTGCGCACGATCCGGATCCCGGATCTCGATATCGACCCGCGCCCCGCGGCGGAGGTACTCGCCGAGACACTCGCGGGCCTAGACTCTGCGATCGCCTCGCTGCAGGAGGCGGGCTTTGGCGTTGCCGCCTGCCTCTTTGACCCGCTGTTTTCGACCGAGGGCATGCCGCGCGTGCCCGAGGGGCTTGTCGACGGCATCGTAGAGCGTGTGCAGCGCGCGGGCGGCATGGTCATCGCAGACGAGGTGCAGAGCGGCTTTGGCCGCACCGGTAGCCACATGTGGGGCCACGACTACGCCGGCATGACCCCCGATCTCGTCACGATGGGCAAGCCCATGGGCAATGGTCACCCCATGTCGGCGGTCGTCACGAGCGAGCGTGTGCTCGACGCTTTTGGTGCGCGCAACGAATTCTTCAACACGTTTGCGGGCAACCCGGTCTCGGCCGCCGTCGGCGAAGCCGTGCTCGAAGAGATGGAGCAAGAAGAGCTGATGGCGCGCGCCGCCTCGCTCGGCACTGCGGCGCTTGCGAAGTTTCAGGAGTTCGCTGCACGCTACGACTTCGTGCGTGCGGCGAAGGGCACGGGCCTCTTCTTGGGGCTCGACTTCGCCGTCGACGGGGTCGCCGCACCCCAGCTCGCGAAACAGGTCGTGGAGGCGATGAAGACTCGCCACGTGCTCATTTCGCGCATCGGCCGCGATGAGAGCGTGCTCAAGGTGCGGCCGCCGCTCGCCTTCAGCGACGCCGAGCTACCCCTGCTGCTCGGAGCGCTTCAGGAAGCGCTCGACGAGGTTTCGGTGTAGTCTCTCGGCAACGGCTGCGATAATTTCTACAGCCGTGGAGTTCGATTGACAATGAGGTGCGCTTCGTGGAGAAAGTAACTGGGCTACGCCCGGGCGCTGCCAGCACGCCGCCTGAGCGGGCAGACAACATCGGCAGTTTCAGCTCGCTCGCGTCACACTCGTTCGTGCCGCTGCGCATCTCGGCCGAGGGCAGCGGCACGTTCAGTGGCAAACTCAATTCTGCAGACGCAGACGATGTCGTGTTCACCGAGGTCGAGGCAAAGCCGCACCTCGTGGAGCGCACTCCCGAAGAAATCGCGCACGGCGGCAGCGGATACTACAAGGTCAGCCTGCTGCTGTCGGGGTCAAGCATTCTCGTGCAAGACGGGCGTGAGGTGGTTATGCAGCCGGGTGACCTCTCGGTCTACGACACCTCACGACCGTACTCACTGCTGTTTGGCGAAGACATGCGCAACCTCATCATGATGTTTCCCAAAAACCGACTCGATCTGCCCGTGCCCGTCACCGAGCAGCTCACCGCTGTAGCTCTGAGCAAAGAACACAGCGGGCTCGCCCCGGTCATCTCGTCGTTTCTGTCGCAGTTTCCGGCACAGCTTGAGCCGCTGACCGATCGAGTACGCACCAAACTTGCGCACACCAGCCTTGACCTCATCGCGACGCTATTCTCGAGCATTCTTGACACGGGATCCGCAACGCGCGACCCACACCAGCTGCTGCTCCAGCGCATCTATGCCTATATCGATGACAACCTTGCGAGCCCCGAGCTGTCACCCGGCAGCATTGCTCACGCCCACTACGTGTCTACGAGGCACCTGCACTCGTTATTTCGCCAGGCCGACACGACCGTGTCAACGTGGATCAGGCAGCGCCGACTCGAGCGCTGCCGTGAGGACCTCCTTGATCCGGTGCTTTCTGACCGGCCCGTGGCCGCGGTGGCGATGCGTTGGGGCTTTACTGATGCGGCGCATTTTAGTCGCGTCTTCAAAGCGGCTTACGGCGTGAGCCCCAGTGAGCTGCGGCTGCGCTAGCAGCGGCCCTGTACAGAACAGCCTGGCGGTAGAGCGCCCCGCTTCGCACCGCGCCGCGGCCCGGTCTTGGCGTGCGCCGTGACCGCGCCGTGACCGCGCCGTGACACTCCTTGCGCGAGCGCGCCCGGCACTTGACTGGGCGCGCACAGCACAGCCTGAGCGTGCACGAAATTTCTATACGCTGCGTACATTAAAGGTCTACGGATACCCAGACACTTGTCATGAGCGCTGGGTTGCCGTGTCACCTCATAACGCAAAGGAGCGTATTGACAATGACCAGCGCACAGCCCTATCAAGACATCGCTGTGGCCGATGATTCGCGCGCGGCAGACGCGAACGAGTGGCGCAGCTACGATGAGTTCGCGGCGGGCATCGACACGTACCGCCTGCCCAGCGGCTCACTCAACGGCACCGAGCTCACCGTGACGCTTGATGACGGCGGCACAATCGCCCTCGCGTTCGGGGCAGACCGTGTGCGCTGGAGCGCGACGGGCGCCTTCGCCACCGACGGCGAGCTGAGTGACCCCTACGATGCGGTGCGCGTACGCTCAGACATCATGTTCGTGAACCTGCCCATTGAGTCGCGCGAGCGCGAGCAGATCACGGTCGTGTACTCAGAGTCGACCCACCGTGCCCTCGTCACCCGTTCGGTGATCGGCGAGGCAGACGTAGACGGCGAGCCCCGCGTCGGCCAAACCTTCTGGGCTGGCACGACCGACCGCGGCGAAGCAACCGGTGAGGCGCCTAGCCCCTCGCGCTACCTCGTGGGCAAGCGCAACCTCTATCGCTACAGCCCGCACCACCTGTACGAACACGTCTACCTGTCGAGCGAGCGCTATGCGTGGCAGTGCGTGCAGGGTGTGCAGCGCGGCCACGGCGACGTCGACATGTCGACGGTGTGGAAGTTCGAAGATGGCCTCTACCTCTTCTGCTTTAGGGAGTTTCGCATCGCCGTTGCGAGCGTTTGGTTGCACGATCTCGGCTACCAGCTGCGCACCACCGGCGTCTTTCTGGGCATCACGGCGTCGGGCGAGGCCGAGCACTCGAAGGCGGGCGGCCACATTTACCCCGGCGGCGGCCTCGAATACCCCGACGTCTGGCCGGTCTAAGTTTCGTTTGCTGACACATTTCATCCCTTCCCCCGCTTTGAAAGGCACACAATGAAGTCACGCTTTCTCAGCGCCGCCGCGCTCACCGCGGCCTGCGCGCTCGCACTCACCGGCTGCGCCGGTGCCGATGGTGGGGGCGACGGCGCGCCCATCAAGCTCGGGTCGGTCAACACGATCAGTGGCCCCGCCACCTTCCCAGAGGCGTCTGAAGCCGCTGCGGCCGTCTTCGACAAGGTCAACGAGGCCGGCGGCATTAACGGCCGCATGATCGAGTACAAGGCGAGTGATGACAAGGCCGACCCCGCAACGGCTACCGCTTCGGCGCGCGATCTTGTGGGGAGCGACGAAGTGGTTGCGCTCGTGGGCGGTGCATCGCTGCTCGACTGCGAGATCAACGCCAAGTACTACGAGCAAGAGGGCGTGCGCTCAATCCAGGGCATCGGCGTCGACCCCGGCTGCTTCAGCTCCCCCAACATCGCCCCGGTCAACATTGGTCCGTTCAACGACACCACGCTCACAATGCTGTACGGCTCTGAAGAGCTGGGCCTCGAGAACCTGTGCGTATTCACCAGTGTGATCGGCTCGACCGGCCCCGCATATCAGGCGGCCGTTGACCGCTGGAGCGAGATCACGGGCAAGGAGCCGCTGCTCGTTGACGACACCGTGCCCTACGGCGGTGCCGACTACACGCCATACATCGTGAAGGCGAAGAAGGCCGGCTGCGACGCGATCGTCTCGAACGCGGTTGAACCCGACGGCATCGGCCAGATCAAGGCCGCCAATCAGCAGGGCTGGGACGACGTCACGTTCCTGTTTCTCACCGCCGTCTACAGCGAGAGCTTCGCTGCCGCCATCGATGACGCTGGCGCAGGCGTGTACGTGCCCGCCGAGTTCTACCCGTTCACCGAAGACAGCGACATCAACGCCGAGTGGAAATCACTCATGACCGACAACGACATCACACTCACGTCGTTTAGCCAGGGTGGCTACCTCGCTGCCACGTTTATGGTTGAGGTACTCAAGAGCATTGACGGCGACATCACTCGCGACAGCGTCAACGAAGCGCTCTCGAGCATGGCGCCCATCGACAACGACATGCTTGCCTTCTCGTACCAGTTCGACAAAATTGCCGCGCAAGACTATGAGCCCGGCGGCTGGCCCGTCGTGCTGAAGTCGAAGACGAACGCGTGGGAGAAGTCGGCCGACGACTGGCTGCTCGCCCCCGCAAGCTAACCCCCTTTCAGCCCGGCGCGGCCGCCGTGCGTCAAGCAGCACAGGCCGCGCCGGGCTCGAATTGTTTTCTTCAACGAAGGTTTCACATGCATTCTGTTTCTCCTTTCACCCCACGAGGGCGAGCGTGAACGGCGCTGCCCTGCTGCAGGGCGCGCTCTCTGGGCTCGCCGCGGGCGGCGTGTACGCGGTGCTCGCGGTCACCCTCACACTCATGTCGAGGCTCGTGCGCGTCGTCAACTTCGCGCAGGCCGCGACCGGCATGTTCGCGGCGTTCACAGCGGTGTGGCTCGCGCACAAGCTCGGCATGCCCGTGTGGCTCGCTACTATCGCGGGTATCATTGTCGGTGCGGCCCTCAGCGCCCTCATCGGATGGATCGCCGCCGTGTGGCTGTCTGAAGCCGATCTGTCGACCCGCTCCGCCATGACCGTCGCCCCGCTTCTGCTGCTCATGTCGCTCTCCTACATCTTCTTCGGCAACAAGCCCCAGCCCTTCGCCCCGCTCATCAACGGTCCCGCCTTCGAAGTCGCAGGCGTCGTCGTGAGCTGGGTCACCATCGTGACGGTGTCACTCGCGGTGATCGTGGCTGCCGCGGCTGGCCTCGTGCTGCGCAAGACGACGATCGGCACGAAGCTGCGTGCGCTGTCAGATCGGCCCACCACGGCCGAGCTCATCGGCATCGCGTCACGCCCGCTGTCGATCGGTGTGTGGGCGGTCACCGGCGCCATCAGCGCCGTCACTATTTTGATCATCGCCCCCACCCAGTCCAACGACGCGGTGAGCCTGTCGATGCTCATCATTCCGGCGGCCGCGGCCGCGCTGCTGGGCGGGTTTAAGCGCCTCGACCTCGCTGTCGTGGGCGGGCTCCTGCTGGGCCTCATCGGCGGCATGGTCGCGCAAATCTCTGAGCTGACCCTCGTGCGCAGCTTCGTGCCGCTCGTGTTCATCGTTATGATGCTGCTGTGGTCGCAGCGAAAGGAGGTGTGGGATGCTGCTCGCTAACCCTCGCCTACGGGTGATCGCGCCCGTCATTGTGGCGGTCGTAGCCGTCGCTATCGGCTACGCGCTGAGCGTTGGCCTGTCGGGCTACATCGTGTACCTCGCGATCAGCATGATCACGGCATCAATCGCGATCTTGGGCCTCGGCGTCGTCACCGGATCGGCCGGCATCATCGCCCTGTGCCAGCTCTCGTTTGGTGCGATCGGTGCCTGGGTGGTTACCTGGATGAACGCGAACGAGGCCCCCGGCGGCTTCATCGTGTGGCTCATTGCCGGTGGGCTTGCCGCGAGCGTTGCGGGCATCATTATTGGGCTCCCTGCGCTGCGTCTACGCGGGGTCAACCTGGCCGTCGTGACCCTCGGATTTGCCGCTGCCCTCGACGTGCTCATCGTGCAGACCCAGTTCCCTGGCCAGAAGGACGGCCTGTCTGTCGCACGCCCCGCCATGTTCTCGAGCGACCGCGAGTACTTCTTCTTCTCGATGATCGTGCTCGTGATCTGCGCCTACGGCGTGTTCTTGCTGCAGCGCAGTCGCGTCGGCAGCAGCTGGAAGGCCGTCGCGTTCTCCGAGCGCGGCACTGCAGCAGTCGGCCAGAGTGTGCGCCTCGCCAAGCTCTCGGCTTTCGCTGTGAGCGCGGCGCTCGGCGGTGTCGCGGGCGGACTGCTCGCGGGCCAGGTGGGCATTCCCTATGCCTCAAGCTTCACACCGATCCAGTCGCTCGCGCTCTACATCCTTGCCGTTATGAGCGGCGCGTACCTCATTGATATGGCGATCTTCGGCGGTATCTTGTGGGTGCTCGTTCCCGAACTGCTGCGCCGCTGGGGCGTACCCCAAGACTGGGGTTTCGTCGTGTTTGGCCTGCTCGGCATTCAGGCCCTCACCGCGGGCTCCAACCTGGGTGAGGGGATCCGGAGCCTGACGAGAAAGAAATTTGGGCGCAGGATCTCGCCCGCCACAGCGGGTGACGTGTCGACGAGCGTGCTCGACGTGTTCGCTGTGCCCGAGGCACGCGAGCCCGTCGCGGCCGGGGCGCCCCCCGTGCTCGCGGTACGCGGGCTGGGCGTGCAGTTTGGCGCGTTGAAGGCGCTCGACGACGTGTCGCTCGAGGTGAAGCCGCGTTCGATCATGGGTCTCATCGGGCCAAACGGCGCCGGCAAGTCGACGTTTGTCGACGCCGTGAGCGGGTTTCTGCCGCAGCACACCGGCGAAGTCTCGCTGGACGGCGCCGATATTACGCGGCTCGATCCGGTCGCGCGCGCTCGTAAGGGCCTGCGCCGCACGTTCCAACAAGATCGCGTGCCGCCGCAGCTCACCGTCGAAGCGTATGTGCGATTTGTCGCACGTAAACGCCTCGATGTTGAGGAACTGCGTGACGCGCTTGCGTTCATGGGATGCCCACCGCCAGAGGAGAAGCTCGCGAACGTCGACGTCGGTACGCGAAGGCTCATCGAGGTCGCGGCGGCCGTGCTGTCTGGCCCCAAGGTGCTGATTCTTGATGAGCCAGCCGCCGGTCTTTCACACGAAGAGCACATTCAGTTTGGCCACCGGTTGACGCGCATTCCATCGCGTTTCGACACCGCGATTGTGATCATTGAACACGATCTCGACCTCGTGCGTAGCGTGTGCACCGAGCTCACCGTGCTCGATTTTGGGCGTGTGCTCGCGCAGGGTGAGGCAGCGGCGGTGCTTGAGGATCCGGCCGTGATCGCGGCCTACATGGGAGATGCGGAGGTCATTTCATGAGCGAACTGAAGCTGACCGGGGTGACGGTGAGGCGGGGCGCTGGCCCCGTGATCTCGAACGTCGATCTGACCCTTCGATCGGGCGAAGTGCTCGCGCTCGTCGGCCCCAACGGCGCCGGCAAAACGAGCCTGCTCGAATCGGTGTCGGGCGTGATCGGTCACGCCGCGGGTGAAATGGTCGTCGATGGCGCTTCGTTTGGTGGGCTGGGGCGCGTGCAGCGCGCGAAGCTCGGTATCGCGCACATCGAGCAGGGCCGCGCGATCTTCCCGTCGCTCACGGTGCGCGAAAACATCATGCTCACCGCGAAGACGCAGCGCGCGCTCGACGAGGTGCTCGCCTCGTTCCCTGAGCTCGAAAAGCGCATCGATTCACAGTCGGTGCTGCTTTCGGGCGGCGAGCAGCAGATGGTGGTGCTCGCGCGTGCATTTGCGTCGAAGCCGAGGTTCTTGCTGATCGACGAGATGAGCCTGGGCCTCGCGCCCGTCGTCTTCATGCGCCTACTGCCGCTGATTCAAGAGATCGCTGCGTCTGGGGTGGGGGTGCTGCTTGTTGAGCAGTTCACGCACCTCGCGCTCGGCATCGCCGATGAGGCGATGGTCGTGGCGAGCGGCCGCGTGAGCGAGGCGCAGGGCCCCGCGGCCCGTCTGTCCGAGGACCCGGATCTCTTGCGGGCGGCCTACCTCGGCGGGTGACGGTTTCTCGGCACGGCTTCAAGCATCAATCGAGCGTCAGCCATCAGTATTCTGAAAATACTGATGGCTGACGCTCGATTGATGTGTAGGCCTGTTCATGTATCGGCCTCATGCTGTGCAAGAGTGCCCGTGATCGGGTTGCCCCTAATGCGCAGGAATCACATACCCGCGTGTTCGAAGGCGAGCGTGGGTAGGTCGACGATGTGCGCGCCGCCGTCTGCGACGATCACCGCGCCGGTGATGTACGACGACTGGCGCGAGCCCAAGAACCGCACGATAGACGCAATCTCTGCGGGCTCGGCGGGTCGCCCGAGCGGCACATCGGCTGTCACCGCTGCGTAGCCGGCCTCGCGGCCAGTAATCTCTGCGGCGTGTGCCGCAAACTCGTCCATCTCTGCGTCGGCCATGGGCGTGCGCACCCACCCCGGGCAGATCGCGTTCGTGCGCACGCCGAGCCTGGAGTAATCACGGGCGAGGCTGCGCGTGAGGCCGACGAGGGCGTGCTTGCCGACCGTGTACCCCGCGACCGAGGGGCCCGCGAATAGCCCAGCGAGCGACGACACAATCACGATTTGACTGCCTGCCGAACCATTTTCTGCCGCACTGCGTCGCAGTTCGGGCAGCGCTTCACGAGTCATCACGAACGCGGTCGACAGGTTCGCCTTGATCGAGCTTTCCCAGTCATCATCGCTCGTGTCACCGACCGCCGAGAAGC
Source organism: Leucobacter faecis (assembly GCF_054456635.2). Classification (NCBI taxonomy): domain Bacteria; kingdom Bacillati; phylum Actinomycetota; class Actinomycetes; order Micrococcales; family Microbacteriaceae; genus Leucobacter; species Leucobacter faecis. The sequence continues at coordinate 304,661 of NZ_JBTJEP020000001.1, read as the reverse complement.
CATGCCCGCCCGCGTTCGCGACGAGCACGTCAATGCGGCCAAACTTCTCGATTACCTGCGCAACGGCGGCACGGGCGGATGCACCGTCTGCCGCATCGGCCACGATCGGGGTCGCCCCCGTGCGCGCCGCAGTCTCTTCGAGCGGGCCCGGCCTGCGGCCCACAATGACGACGCGAGCACCCTCTGACACATATCGCTCAGCGATGGCCGCGCCAATGCCCGTGCCGCCGCCCGTGATCACGACCACTCGGCCGCTGACATCGCTGCCTGTGTTGACATCACCCCTTGTGTCGACATCACCAATTGCGGAGACGTCGTTACTCTCGTTGGGGGTTTCGGTCTGCTGGGTCATGGTGTACCTCTCGAGTGTGTTGCGGCTGCGTTGCCGCGTAAATAGTGTGCCGAAAACTACGCGCTAGGTGCGAGTCAGCGCCAAGCTGCGCGCTCTCGGCCCATTGGTGGTCACAGTGAGACAAGCGCACGGGCCCGGCACCAGCAAGAATTGCAGCAGTACCTCAAGCCCACCGACACAACTGTCTACGATTGTAGAATAATCGATGTGTGTGCATCTCACACCCTCCCCGCAGCAGAAACGGAGTCAATGTTGACCACCTACCCAGACCTCATCATCACCGACGCTCGCGTGTACACAGTCGACGCGGCACAGCCCTGGGCAGAAGCCATCGCAGTCAAAAATGGCCGCATTCAGGCGGTGGGCAGCGCCGCAGACATTGAGGCGCTGCAGGGCCCGGGCACCGAGGTGCGTAAGCTCGGCGGCGCCTTTGTCATGCCCGGCCTCGTCGATGCCCACAACCACCACGCCGTCGCGGGCGAGGAGGAGCTGTTTCAGCTGCGCCTGCCCATCGGCGCGCACCTCGACGAGATCATCGCCGCGGTGCGCACACACGCAGCGACGCTCCCCGCTGATGCCTGGGTCGTAGGCGGCCCCTGGGCGAGCGATCGCCTGGGCGAGGTCAACACGGCAGCGGCCCTCGCGCTTCTCGACGAAGCTGCGGGCGGGCGCCCCGTGGTGCTCTCTGACGACTCGCATCACAACCGCTGGGTCTCTTCACGCGCGCTCGAGCTCGCTGGTGTGAGTGCCGGATCAGAGGGTGTCGTGGTCGACAGCGCGGGGCGCGTAACGGGTGTGCTCCTCGAAGCCGCGGGCATTCCTGTCGCGCAAGCGCAGCGCGCTGCGGGTGGGCTCACCGAGGAACAGAACCGTGACGCATCGCGTCATGGCGTCTCGATTCTCAATTCATTTGGCATCACCGCGTTTCAAGACGCCGCCATCGGCGCTCACAACCTCAGGGCGTTGCACGCTCTCGACACCGCAGGCGAACTCGACGCTTGGGTCGTCTCGTCGATGCTCGTGAACGACGACATCTTCGGTTACCCCGAGATCGGTGACGAACTGGTGTTTACGGGCGAACAGTACCGCACCACCCATCACCGCCCCGACTTCGTCAAGATCTTTCTCGATGGGGTGCCCCCCACCGGCACCGCTGCCTTCATTGAGCCTTATCTGCCCAGCGAGGCACACGGCCACGACCACCACGGCGAGACCCTTTTCACCCCGAGCGAGCTCACCGACTGGCTTCGCCGCGTCGCGAAGGTGGGTCTCGGCGCCAAGATTCACTGCACCGGCGACGCATCGGTGCACGAGGTATTGAACGCCGTCGAGACGCTGCGCGCCGAGGGCATCACAGATACTCGCTACAGCATCGCGCACGGCCAGTTCGTGCACCCCGACGACGTTGCCCGATTTGGCAAGCTGGGTGTCGACGCCGAGATCTCGCCGTTTATTTGGGTGCCCGGCCCGATCGCGCAGGCCATCAGCGAAGTGCTGCCCGCCGAGCGCGCCGAGCGTATGCAACCGAACCGCGACCTGCTCGACACCGGCGCGGTCGTCGCGGGCGGCTCGGACTGGCCGGTCTCCCCCTCACCGAATGCGTGGGAAGGCATCCACGGCCTCGTCACCCGTCAGGATCCGAGTGGTCAGTACCCCGGCACGCTCTGGGCCGAACAGGCCATCTCACTCGAGGAGGCCATCGCGGCGTTCACCATCGGTGGCGCCACATCAATGGGGCTTGGAGGCGAGGTCGGGTCACTCGAAGCCGGCAAGTCGGCCGACTTCGTGCTGCTGGACCGCAACCCGTTTGAGCACCCCGCGACCGAGCTCGTCAAGACCCAAGTCGACGAGACCTGGTTCGCTGGCCGACTGGTCTTCGCGCGCTCCGACAGCTAGTCAGCGCCCACAACGACCTGCCCCACGCGATAGGAGACCCTCGTGTATAAACTCATCGTGCTCTACCCTGAGCCCACCGATCCGGCCGCCTTCGAGTCGTACTACCGCGGCACTCACCTGCCGCTGTGCGCGAAGCTGCCGGGCGTCCAAGATATCTCGTTCGCGATTGGTCTGGGGGCACCAGCTCCCTACTTCGCGATCTTCGAGGCGGCTTTTGTCGACGAGGCGGCACTCGGGCGGGCGATGAGCTCCCCCGAGGGTCAGGCGGTCGAAGCCGACGTGCCCAACTACGCCACCGGCGGCGCGACAGTGTTCACGTTTCCGGTCGAGCAGCTGGCGCTGTAGTCCGTGACCGGGGGCTCGGGCTCGTTCCCGGCCCCCGCACCACCTCGGCTAGTTCGCTAACCAGGGGTGGCAGCGCATACTGGTAAGTGTCACCCCGACTGGCAAAGGAGCCACCCATGTCTGTTGATGCGTCCGATCGTTCCACCCACACCCACGGTCAACGAGTCACCGAGCCCACTTCTGTCGTGCACCCGCTCGATCCGCTCACTGCAGCAGAAATCGCGCAGGCGCGGTCCCTGCTCGCCGCGGCAGGGCACCTCGGCGAGCACCAGCGCGTCGCGCAGTTGTTGCCCCTCGACCCAGACAAGGCGTGGCTTGCAGCGTGGACTCCCGGTGACGAGATTGAGCGTCGCGTCGAGGTCGTGCTGCTCAATGTCTCAGACGGCACTTCGCAGCTCACCGTCGTGGCGCTGCACCCCACCAACGCAGCAGGCGCAGCCGGCACAGTCGAGAGCATTCGCGCCATCGACACCGCCACTGAGGGGCAACCGCAGTACATCTTCGAGGAGTACGACCGCGCGGCAAACATCGCGAAAGCGTCAGCGGGCTGGCAGGCCGCTATGCGCCGCCGCGGCCTCGAAGACCGCATGGAGCTCGCGTTCTGCGCACCACTCGCGCCCGGTTTCTTCGGTCGCGCAGACGAGGCTCATAAGCGCGTCATCCGCTCGCTCACGTTCTTGCGCGATGATCCGCAGGACAGCCCCTGGGCGCACCCTGTCGAGGGGCTCATCGTGCACATAGACCTGTCGAGCGGCACCGTGATCCGCGTCGAAGACGAGGGCGATGTGCCGGTGCCCACAGCCCACGGCAATTACACGGCCGACGCGCAGGGCCCCGCGCGCACGAGCCTCAAACCGATAGAGATCACCCAGCCCGAGGGCCCCAGTTTCGAGGTCAACGGCTCGCTCGTCACATGGGAAAACTGGTCATTTCGCGTGGGCTTCAATCAGCGCGAGGGCCTCGTGCTCAACCAGCTCAAGTTTCGTGATGGCGACGAGGAGCGCGAGGTGCTGCATCGCGCGAGCGTACCCGAGATGGTCGTGCCCTACGGCGACACGGCGCCCGGCCGCTTCTGGATCAGCTACTTCGATGCCGGCGAGTACCTGCTCGGCAAGAACGCAAACACGCTCAGCCTCGGCTGCGACTGCCTCGGCGTGATTCACTATTTCGACGGCTTTGTGCCCGACGATCACGGCCACCCTGTCAAGATCCCCCAGGTCGTATGCATGCACGAGGAGGACTACGGGATCCTCTGGAAGCACACCGATCTCGACGGCAACACCGAGGTACGCAGGTCTAGGCGCCTCGTCATCTCGTACTTCTCGACCATCGGCAACTACGACTACGGCTTCTTCTGGTACCTGTATCTCGACGGAACCATTCAGCTCGAGGCGAAGGCCACCGGCATCGTGTTTGCGAGCGCAGGGGTGTCCGGATCGCCCAACCCCCACGCGCCCGAGATCGCTCCCGGCATCTTCGCGCCGGTGCACCAGCACCTCTTTTGCGCGCGGCTCGACACCGCCCTCGACGGCGAAGCGAACACGCTGCACGAGGTCGAAGTGGCGGGGATTCCGATCGGACCCGAAAACCCGCACGGCAACGCGTTTACCTGGAACAGCCGCCAGCTCACCACCGAGCATGAGGCCAGGCGGCGTGCGAACCCCGCCGCCGGGCGGGTGTGGGAGGTGCGCAGCGCCGAGCGCACGAATAAGCTCGGCCACCCCACCGCGTTCAGGCTGCTGCCGCAGGGCCAACCCACGCTCATGGCGCAGCCCGAATCGACGGTCTACAGACGGGCCACGTTTGCGACCGAGCATCTGTGGGCGACACAGTATGCCCCGGGCGAGCGGTTTCCGGCGGGCGACTTTCCCAACGCGCACCCGGGTGGTGCGGGCCTGCCTGCATGGACCGCGCAGAACCGGTCGCTCAATGAAGAAGACATCGTACTCTGGCACGTGTTTGGACCGACGCACGTGCCACGCCCCGAGGACTGGCCCATTATGCCCGTCGACTACTCGGGGTTCTTGTTCAAACCGCACGGCTTTCTTGACGAGAACCCGGCCATGAACCTACCCGACGGCGCGATTCGGGGAGGAATGACAGGCGCGTGCTGTGCCAGCGGTGGCTGCGGCTGCTGCGCGGGCGGCGCCTGCCGCTGCGGCAGCGCAGGTTGCGCGTGCGGAAACCCGCGCGCCTAGTGCCTGAGTTGACCGGCTGAAGCGAATTTCGCGGCCCCCATACATTGGGGTCGCCCTGGTGTCGGAAATACCGCCCGCCGGCGCTGTAGGTTGATCCATAGCGTTCACACGTCGTTATTATGCCCACCTCTGCCTACCGTTTTGACCTGCGCCTACGAAAACTGCGGTTGTTTGACTGCGAAATCGTAGGCGCAGGTCGGACTCATAGGCGCGAGTGGGCGGCCATGACTCTGCACACAGTTACACAGGCGCAGACACAGGACTCGTGCCACTTTGGTGCTGGCGTGCATTGCACACCAACTCTTCACGTCATCCCGCGCGAGCTTGCGAGTCGCGGGATCCACACCACAGCGGCTGGATTCTGCGATGCACTCCGTGCCCGCAGAATGACAGGTACTAGGACGTGCCCGCAGAATGACAGGTACTAGGACGTGCCCGCAGAATGACAGGGCATGTAGGACGTGCCCGAAAACGGCAGGGCGGACCATGCCCAGCAAACGGCCACGACGCGTGGGGTGGGGCCTTCCGGGCCGCTGCTTGGTTGGGTCTGGCAGGAGCGGCGGCGCAGCCGACGCGACCGGAGAGCAGCGGCCCGGAAGGCCCCATCCCACGCCCCCGCCTACCATCAGTCGGCGATGGCCGCTACGGCCTCCCCGATCCGGCGCAGCACCGTGTGATCGTGGCTCGATCTGGCGCCGGGCACATAGCACAGGCGCTTAATCTCACCGCCGGTAAACCGGTAGCTGCGGTGTGCTTCGTACAGCTGCCAGTCGACCGGGCCGCCGTAGTCGTATCCGACGCTAATACCGGTAAACGGCGCCATGCCGAGCAGCATGGGCACCTGCGCGATCTCTGCGGCGAGCGCACCGTCGACTTCGAGGCGTAGCCGCCAGCGCAGCTCGGGCAGCTCGTCTACGCGCAGCACGAGCTTGTGCAGGCCCGGCGCAAGCCTGGCACCACGTGCCCGGTGCATATTGCCGTACGCATTGTACGAAATGAGTGGGGCGCTCTCGTCGATCGCGAGGAGGTAGCCGCCGCCCTGGTCGCCGTGCGCGACGATGACACCCGCCGCGTTCTCACCCACGAAGATCTCGGAGTCGACGACGAACGATCGCAGCACCGTGAGTTGAGCCGAGCGGTAGCGCTCGAGCGGCGGGCGAAACGGCACGAGCGTCACGGGGTCTTGGAGCATGCGCTCGGTCTCGGGCCGGTTCTGGTGCAGGCTGCCGTCGTCGTCGAGCGGAAATACCGCGTTGTGCCACGCTTCTTCGCGCCACTTCTCGGCGAGGGCGGCGGTGCGCTCGGGCTCCGCCGCGGCGAGGTTGACCGTTTCTGTCGGGTCGCTGGCCAGGTGGTAGAGCTCCCATGTTCCTCCCGCGGCCCCCTCGTCGCGGGTGGGGGTGTGATCAGACAGCGCCTTCCACTCCCCCTCGACCATGGCCCTGCGTCCGACCACTTCGAAGTACTGTGCTGCACGGCCCGCGGCCTGCGGGTCTGACAACACATCGACGACGCTGCGCCCGTCGGGGGTTTGTGCGGGGAGGCCGGCGAGCGTTGCAAGCGGCGCAACGCCCGCGAGCTCGAGCAGTGTGGGGGTGAGGTCAGACACGAACACAAACTGCTCGCGCAGCCCTCGTGCGCTGATGGGTGCTGCCGGCCACGACACGATCAGCGGCGCGTGCACTCCTCCCTCGTAGGTCGTCGATTTGAACGAACGAAACGGAGTATTTGAGACCCGCGCCCACCCGGTCGGGTACTGGCTAAAGAGTTTGGGGCCGCCGATGTCTGCGACGTTTCGGGGTACATCGCGCACCCAGTCGCTCGGTAGTTCACCGTTCGTGCCAAACTGCGCAAAGTAGCTGCGGGTACCGGTGGGGCCGCCCTCAGCGGTGCCGCCGTTGTCGCTCGCCAGCACGATGATCGTGTTGTCGAGCTCGCCCAACTGCGCCAGCCGTTCACGCAGCTGCCCGACGCTCTGGTCGATCGAGTCGACAGCGGCGGCGTAGACCTCCATGTGCCGCGCAAACAGGGCGCGGTCTGCCTCGCTCAGGGAATCCCAGGCCGGGATCTTGTCGCCGTCGGCGAGGGCTTCGCTCGGCAGGGTGGCGTGATCCGGCACGATGCCGAGCTCTTGCTGCCGAGCGAAACGCGCCTCGCGCAGGGCATTCCAGCCGGCCTCGTAGCGGCCCGCGTGCCGCGCGATGTCGACCTCTTTGGCCTGGATCGGGCCGTGCACCGAGGTGTGGGCGTAGTAGAGCAGAAAGGGCTTCGCGGCGTCATTGACCCGCAGCTCGTCGATCATCGCGATCGCCTCGCCCGTGAGTTCGTCGGTGAGGAAGTAGTCGTCGGCGAACTCGGCTACGTCGACGACCGAGTTGTCGCGCACGAGCCGGTGCGGGTGGTGCAGCGATGTGAAGCCGTCCATTGACCCGAAGTAGCGGTCGAAGCCGCGCTGCAGCGGCCACGACGACTTGTCGGCCGCGTCGTGCAACCGCGATTCACCCGTCAGGTGCCACTTGCCGACCATGAACGTGGCGTAGCCGCCCGCTCGCAGAGACTCGGCGAGCGTCGCCGCATCGCGCGGTAGTTCGCACGTGAACCCGGGGTAGCCGGGGTCGGTGTGGGCGACGAATCCGAAGCCTGCGCGGTGGGGGTTTAGCCCCGTGAGCAGCGCCGCTCGGGCGGGCGAGCACATGGGGGCCGTGCGGTAATTCGTGAATACCCAGCCGCCCGCGGCGGTGTCATCAATGTGCGGGGTAGGAATCTCGCTGCCGAAGGGGCCGAGGTCGCTAAACCCGAGGTCGTCGATGAGCATCACGACGATGTTGGGGGCGCCTTCGCGGGCGCGTTGCGCGGCGGGCCACCAGGGCGTCGAGTCAGAGACGAACTCGCTCGCGCGTCCCTCGAACCCTTCGTAGCCTCGGCGTGCTGGGCCCGGCGCCGCCACGGTTACCCCGCCTTTCTGATGAGTTCGAGGATCTCGGTGCGCAGCCTTGCGAACTCAGGCAGCGAGCGCGAGCTGATCTGGTCACGCGGCTCGGGCAGGTCGATGTCGAGAATTGTCGTGACGCGCGCGGGGCGTTCACCCAGCACGACCACGCGGTCAGACAGGTAGACGGCCTCGTCGATGTCGTGGGTGACGACGACAATTGTCATGCCAAACTGTTCGCGAATCTTGAGGCACAGGTCTTCGAGTTCAAAACGCGTCTGCGCGTCGACCGAGGCGAACGGCTCATCCATGATGAGCACCTCGGGGCGATACGCGATCGCGCGGGCGATCGCGACGCGCTGCTGCATGCCGCCCGACAGCTGCCACGGATACTTCTGCTCGGCGCCCGCAAGCCCCACGGCTTTCAGCGCCGATGAGATGCGCTCTTCACGTTCGGCGGCGGGCAGCCGCAGGTGCTTGAGCGGCATGCGCACGTTCTTCTCGACCGTCAGCCACGGCATGAGCGAGCGTGTGTACTCCTGAAACACGAGGGCCATCTGCTCGGGCGGCCCATCGATCAGGTTGCCGTCGATCTCGGCGCGGCCCGACGAGATCGACTGCAGCCCCGTGAGGCACTTGAGCAGCGTCGTCTTACCAATGCCCGAGGGGCCGACGATGCACGCAATCTCGGCCGCGCGCACATCGAAGGTGAGGTCGGCGATGACCGGCACAGACCCCTTCTTCGTCTCGTACGTCTTGGCGAGGCCCTGCACGCTGAGGCGCACCGGTGCGTCTGCGAGAAAAGCATTGGGGCTCATAGGTTCTTCTCCGTCTCTTGAGCGGCGATGTACCAGCGCAGCACGCGGCGCCGGAAGATGTTGAACAGTGCAGTGGACGCGTAGCCGATCACGCCCAGCACGAGAATGCCGACCCACATATCGGCGATCATGAACGACTGCTGCGCGAGGAGCGTCCACGCGCCGAGGCCCGTCGATGACCCGAGCATCTCGCTCGCGATCATCACGACGAACGCGGTGATGAGGCTCACCTGCACCCCCGAGAGAATGCGGGGACTAGCAGCGGGCAGTGTGACCGAGAAGATCCGGTCGACCCAGCCGAAGCGGTACACGCGGCTCACCATCGCGAGCGTAGGTTCGGCGCCACGAATGCCGTCGATGGTCGAGATGAGCACCGGAAACACCGAGGCGAGCGTGATCGAGAGGATACGTGTTTCGTTACCGAATCCGATGAGTGACACGAAGATCGGTACGAGTGCGACGGGCGGAATCGCACGGAAGAAGTGTACGACCGGTTCGATCAGCCATGACAGCACCGGCACCATGCCAAACGCGATGCCGAGTGCCACACCGATCACGCACGCGAGCAAGAACGACAGCACGAGGTTGCCCACTGACGAGCCCACGTTGATCCAGAACAGCTCGGTGCCCAGCACGTCGCCGAAGCGACTGAGAATCTGCTGCAGCGGCGGGAAGAACGCGTTCGTTGACGAGGCGGAGGTGACCCACCAAATCGCCAGCAGCACGACCGGTACGGCAATTTCGACGGCGATGAGGGCGCCCTTGGGCAGCCCCGAACGCCGCTGCTTGCGCGCGACACGCGTGCGCACCCTGATTGACGAGGTAAATACCATTAGTGCGCCTCCTTGCGATACTGCGGGTGCCAGTGCAGCAGCCGTCGTTCGCCCCACTGGCTCAGCCCCTGCACCATGAGACCCAGGATGCCGAGAATGAGCACGTACGCGAACAGCTGTGGCTGGTTGCCCGAGAGCTGCGAGAGCACGAGGCTCTGTCCAAGACCGGGGCCGCCACCAATAAGCCCCGCCACGACCGCGACGATGAGCGCGGTGGGAGCGGCGACACGCAGCGCGGTGCCGATGTAGGGCAGCGCGCTCGGCAGCACGATGCCAAACAGGATCTCGCTGCGGCTGAGACCGTACGACTGGCCCGTCGCCTTCGCGACCGGATCAGTATCGAACACGCCCGCAGAGGACTGCACCGCGATTGCCACGAAACAGCCGAAGAATGTAAGAAAGATGCCCATGCCCATGGTGGGGCCGAGCACGAGGACAACGATCGGAAGCACGACGATCGGGGGGATCGGCTTCAAAAACTCGAGGGGCACGCGGGTCGCGTGCATCGCGAGCGGCGAGACACCAATGCCCACGCCCAGGATCACGCCGAAGAGCGCGGCGAGCACGAGGCCCACCACTGACATGACGAGGGTGTCGTAGGTGGCCTGCCACATTTCGGCGGTGCCGAGCAGTTGCACGGCCTCAGCGATAGCCTCACCGGCGGTGGGGAGCGGCGAATCCTTGAGCGGGCCGACCGCGGCAGACACCTGCCACACGCCGAGTGCGGCGAGGGCGCCTACGGCGCCCACGCCCCACTGCGCGACTCGATTGGATGCCACGGGTTAGCCCTTGGTCCAGATGATGCCGTTCAGGTCGACCGGCTTTTCGAGGAAGCCGAGCTTCACCATCTTGTCGTTGACGTTCTCAAGGTCACGCGGGGCGACGTCGAGCGGCCAGTACGGCACGACGACCTCGTCGACGCTGAGCTTCGAGTCGGTGTACTTGAGGCCCGCCTCGATCGCTTCTTCGGGGTGCTCGTTGGCGTACTCGTTCGACTTCGTGACTGCGCGCTGGAACGCGGCGATCGCGTCGGGCTTCTGCTCGATGACCGGCTTACCGCTCACCCACAGGCCGACGGCACCCTCGCCAAAGAACGCCACCGAGGGCGCTGCGATCTGTTGCGAGCCCTGCTCCTCTGCCTCTGATGTGAAGGGGCTCACGAGCGCGGCCGCGTCAACGTTGCCACTCTTGAGCGCAGCTACCGCCGAGGTGAAGTCGAGCACGACCCACTCAACGCCGGTGTCGGGGTTGATGCCCTCTTGCTCGAGCAGGTCGGCGATGACCACCTCGAGCTGCGCCTTGCGCGCGGGGATCGCGATCTTCTTGCCCGCGAGGTCCTTGATCGAGGTGATGCCGCTGTCTTTGCCTGCGAACAGGCCGGTGTCGTCGAACTGCGTCAGGTCTTCCTCGTCAAGCACACCGGGCTGCGCGCCGTCTGCGGCGCCGACAACGTAGAGCGCGACGCCCTGACTGAGAGCGTTCATGAGCGGAATGCTCGGCGAGTAGGCGACGTCAATCTGACCGCCCTGCGCGGCCGCGAGACCGGCGGGCGGGTTCGCGACGATCGACGTTTCGATCTCAAGCCCCTCCTCTTCGAAGAAGCCCTTTTCGATGCCGTTGATCAGGCTGCCGTCAGACGTGAGACCGATCGTTGCGACCTTGAGCTTGGTGAGCCCGTCACCGCCTGTGTCGCCGCCGTCGCTCGCGCCACCCGAGCAGCCGGCGAGCACGAGGGCGGCAGCCGGAAGCAGCGCGAGGGCTGCGATCAGGCGATTGTTCTTCTTCATGTGCGACTCCTTCGTCGACGTTGTGCTGGTGTAAGCCAGGCGACCCTGCTGCAGAAACAGTACGTCACCATCTGGTGATTAACAAGGATAATCTCCAATTGGTGTCGAAAAATAACGAGCAGATAACGTTTTGTCACCAACTGGTGACGAAAAAGGGGTGCATGATCGACTCTTGTAGTGCACACTGCCTCACGTGGGCGCCAAGGGAGAGCCGAATGCCAAAGATCGTTGACCACGAAGAGCGACGCCGTCACATCGTTGAGGCGGTCACCCGCATTATCATTCGCGACGGTTTCGATCGCGTCACCATGCGCGAGATCGCGGCCGAGGCCGGCTACGCCCACGGCGCGATCGTGCGCTACTTTCCCAACAAGAACAGCCTGCTCACCGCATCGTTTTTGAGCCTCTACGACCAGGCGAACGCGCGCATCGCCACCGAGCTCCCCGGGTTGCGCGGGCTCGCGGGACTTACGCGCATCTGCCTCGAGATCCTGCCGTTTGGCGAGGTGGGGCCGCTCTACGCCCGCGTGGTGATCTCGTTCTGGGATCACGCCTCACAAAACGAGGGGCTCGTCGAGATTCACCGCGAGAACAATAACCGGTGGCGCGAGCTGTTTCGCATGTTTCTCACACAGGCGCGCGAAGACGGCGAGCTCGCAGCGCACGTCGACATCGAGGCAGCCGTCAACCAGGTCGCCGCCCACAACGCCGGCTGGCAGATGACCGCGGTGTTGCTGCCCGAAAACGCGGGCGACGAAAACGTGCAGCGGGCGCTCGACACCCTCATTCAGGGTCTTCGAGCACCCGCCGACACTGCTCAGTAGCTACCGCGCAGCAGCTACCGCGCAGCAGCTACCGCGCATCAACTACCGCTCCCCCGCCAACACAAACTTGGCGCCCAGCTCGCCGATCACGACGGCAGGGGCGTTCGTGTTGCCGGTCGTGACCCGCGGCATCACCGACGCGTCAATCACGCGCAGCCCGTCCACGCCGTGCACCGCGAGCCTCGGCGAGACCACGGCCAGCTCGTCTACGCCCATCTTGCAGGTGCCCACCTGGTGGTGGTACGTCGCGACCGTGTTGCGCACATAGTCGACCAGGTCATCGCCGTCGCCCACCGCGGGCCCCGGGTACACCTCGGTCGCGCCCCACGCGCCCGCGAGCGCGGGCTGCCTGCCGATACGGCGGCACTGGCGCACCGACGCGACGAGCGAGGCCACGTCGTCTTCGTGCCCCAGCGCGTCAATGTCAATGCGCACCGGATCCTTCGCGCCCGGCCCCGACAGCGTGAGTTCGCCGCGGGCCTGCGGTGTCACGAGCCCACCCATCAGGGTGAAGCCGTCACCCGTGCGCGGCGCGAGCGTGTCACCGTACATCGGCACCGAGAAGTTGATCGGCTGCGTGTCTGGGCGATCGAGCTCTGCGCGGCTCTTCCAAAACAGGTGCGTCTGCGTCACCGAGCGCCCCGCCACGGGCGGCCCGACGGGCTGCTCGGTCTCAAAAATCACGGGTGCGAGCACGTGATCATGCAGGTTCTTGCCCACCCCAGGCAGGTCGACGCGCGATGCGATACCGTGTTCGGCGAGCTCGCTGGCGGGGCCGATTCCGGATCTCAGCAGCACCCGTGGCGAGTCAAGGGCGCCTGCCGCGAGAATCACCTCGTCGGCGTAAATCTCGTGCAGCTCACCGCCCTGTTCGTAGCGCACGCCCGTGACGCGCGGGGTCATGTGTGGAGCGTCTGCCGCGGCCGCCGATCCGGAGCCAGCGTCAGAAGAACCCGCAGCGTCAGCAGCGAAGATCAGCTCGTGCACCTGGCAGCCGACCTCGACGCGCACGCGGTCGCGCACCGGCTTCAGGTACGCCATGTAGGTGTTGAACCGCTCGCCTTCGCGCATGTTGACCTGCTGCTGCGAGACGCCCTCGATCGATGCGCCGTTGTAGTCGGGGTTGTGCGTGAGCCCCTCTTCGACCGCGGCATCGATGATGGAGCGCTGAATTGGGGCGAGCTCATACTCGCTCGTCACATCGAGCAGGCCATCGCTGCCGTGCAGCGCGGGGTCGCCCGCACCGTGAAAGTTCTCGATGTCGCGGTACACGGGCAGCACATCATTCCAGGCCCAGCCGTCGTTGCCGAGTTCGGCCCAGTGGTCGAAGTCCTCGGGCACGCAGCGCACCCAAATCATCGCGTTGAGCGAGTGCGAGCCGCCGAGCACCTTGCCGCGGGGCAGGTGCAGCCTGCGACCGTTCGCGCCGGGCTGCGGCTCGGTGTAGTAGTCCCAGTCGTCGGCGCTGTGCCACAGCTCCCCCATGCGGCTCGGGTCATGAATCGCGGGGTTGACGTCTTCGCCGCCACCCTCGAGCACGGTTACCTGCACGCCCGCGTCGGCGAGACGCCTGGCCACGACAGAGCCCGCAGAGCCCGCGCCCACAACGATCACGCTGCGAGGTGCGACACCTGGCGCGCTGGGTGTGCTGGGTGTGCTGGGCATTGCCGCGGGGGTAGTAGTTGCTTCAGTCAAGACGATCCTCTCTTGCGCCGCGTCGTTGCAGCGCCCACCTAGTGTTGAGCCTGCCACCGCACGCGCGAGAGCGCGAGCGAAACCCACGGGTTATTCCCGCTGATACAAGGGTCTCGCTCGCGCTCTCAAGTGGGCGACGCAGGGTCGCTGTTGCCGTGAGCAGCTGCAGCGAAGTGCCGCGGCGCAGCGGCAGACGCTACTTCGCCGGCTGAATCTGGCGCAGCGTGGGGAACATCATGCCGGTGACGGGTTCGAGCTCGATGCCCGCGTCGGTGACAAACACGTTCTTCGACTGGTACCAGGGCACAAACCACGCCTCTTCAACGAGCATCGCGTTGAGCTCGCGAATCTTCTCGTTCTGCTCGTCACCGCGGGGTGCGGCGAGCGCTTCGTCGATCTTGCCCTGCAGCTCGGGGAACTCACTAATGTCGGGCTCGGGCATGTACCACTGCGGCACGGTGAGCTGGCGCGCGATCGTCGCTACGGGCTCGGCGTCGACGGCGAGTGATACGAGGAACATCGGGTAGTTGCCCGCGTTGGCCTGGTAGTCGGCCATCTGGTACTCGTCCCACTTCAGGCGCAGCCCCAGGTCTTTGAAGGCCTGTTCGACGGTGGCCTGCCAGGGCTGAAACCCGGGCGCCATCGGCAGCGTGACGTCAAAGCCGTCGGCGTAGCCCGCCTCGGCGAGCAGCTTCTTCGCCTCTTCGATGTTGGCGCCGGCTGCACGGTTAAGCTCTTCGTCGTAGCCGGGATAGCCCGCGGCAAACACCTGGTTGGTGTACACGCCCAGGCCGTTACCGACGGCGTCGAGCATGGCCTGGCCATCGAAGGCGAGATTCAGTGCCTGGCGCACGCGCACGTCACCGAGCGGCTTCAATTGCTTACCGGTGTGATCGTTGATACGAATGCCCGCCCAGGCGGCGACTTTCTCTGCCACGTTCCAGTTGTTCTGTTCGGCGAGCTCGAGCGCCGTCGCGTCGGCGAACGCGACGTTGATCTGCCCGGCCTCCATCGCGTTGTTGCGGGCGCTCGGATCCTGCAGCGGCAGCACGCTCACCGTGTCAAACGGAAACTCGTCTTCTGCCCAGTGCCCGTCGACGCGGTCGAAGTGGTACTCGGCGCCGGGAATCGTCGTGTCAGAGAGCGTGTAGGGGCCCGAACCCACGGGTGCTTCAACGAGCGTGCCCGCTTCGATCGCCTCGGGGGCGGCCATGTAGCTGCGGCCGAGCCCCATGAAGTAGAGCAGCCGGTCGTCGCGCTCGTTCATGTGGATCTCGACGGTGTCGTCGTCGATCGCTTCGAAGCTGTCGACGTTCAAGTAAGCCTCGCGAGAGGTCACCCCCTCCTTCAAGAATTCGAGGTTCGCTACGGCAACGTCGGCGTTAAACGCTTCGCCGTTCGAGAACGTCGCGTCGTCGCGCAGGTTGAGCGTGATCGTGAGCGCGTCGTCTGAGATCTCCCAGTCGGTCGCGAGCGCGGGCACCGGCTCACCGTCGCCGTTAAGAGCTACGAGCGGGTCGTACACGGCCGAGAGGTACGGGCCGTTAAAGCCGATGTCTGCGATGCTCGGATCCCACGACACGAGGTCGAGGAAGTTGCCGATCTTCAACTCGGTCGGGGCTGTGGCGGCGGCATCGCCGCCTGCGGCCCCGCCGCCGCCCGCGCACGCGGTCAGGGCGAGCGCTGCAGCCGCGAGCGCCGATGCTGCGGTGAGTGTTCGTTTCATGATGTTCCTTTCGAAAACGGGTGTTGCAAGTTTGGGGCGCGAGGGCCAAGCGGCCTAGTCTGCGAGCTCGGCCACGGCCTCGCCAATGCGCCGGATCACGGTGTGGTCGTGACGCGATTTCGCACCGGGCACGTATGTGAGCTGTTCGATCTGCCCTCCGGTGAAGGGAAAACTGCGGTGCAATTCGTGCAGCTCCCAATCGACGGGGCCCCCGTAGTCGTACCCGACGCTGATGCCGGTGAAGGGTGACATGCCGAGCAGCATGGGCACCTCGGGCAGCGCTGCCACCTCCTCGCCACGGGCGCTGAGCGACACCCGCCACCGCAGGCCGTCGAGCTCGGTGAATCTGAACGACAGTTCGTGGCTTCCGGGTGCGAGCCGGGCGGCACGAACGCGATGCATCTCGCCGTAGGCGTTGTAACTCAACAGCGGCGCGCCCGCTTCGAGTGCCAGCAGGTACCCTCCGCCCTGGTCACCGTGCGCGACAATCACGCCCGAGGTTTCGGCGGTCACGGTCACACGTGCCTGCACTTCGAACGAGCGCAGCACCGTGAGCTTCGCGGCCCGAAAACGCTCGAGCGGTGGCCGAAACGGGGTGAGCGTCACGGGCAAGGACAGCGCGTTTTCGGATTCGGGGCGGTTAAGAAACAGGGTGCCGTCGTCGTTCAACGGAAACACGGTGTTGCGCCAGGCCTCGCTGCGCCACGCCTCCGCCATCTCATGCACCCGGTCTTCGTGGGCGGCAGCGAGGTCGAGCGTCTCGGTGGGGTCCACGGCAAGGTCGTAGAGCTCCCATGCGCCGCCCGCGGCCCCGTCTGCGGAGGTGGGCGGTTTGGTCGACACAGCCTTCCAGTCCCCCGCTACGAGCGCGCGGGCCCCGAACGCCTCAAAGTACTGTTTATCGCGGCCTGGTTGCTGCGGCGTCGCAAGCGCTGGGGTAAAACTCTTGCCGTCGACCTCGAGTGCGGGCTGCCCGTGGCGCGAGGCGAGCGGCGAAACACCCGCCAAGTCGAGCAGGGTCGGAGCCACGTCTGACACGAACACGAACTGGTCGCGCAGCCCCTCCCCCTTCAACGGCTCCGGTGCAGCCGGCCACGACACGATCAGCGGCGCGTGTACCCCGCCCTCGTACACCGATCCCTTAAACGACCGAAACGGGGTGTTCGAGACGCGTGCCCAGCCGGTCGGGTAGTGCCCGTGCACGCGCGGGCCACCAATCAGCTCGGGGTCGCGCGGCACGTCGCGCACCCAGTTATCGGGCAGCTGCGCCCCGGCCACGAACTGTGAAAAGTAGCTGCGCGTGCCGGTGGGCCCACCCTCGGCGGTGCCGCCGTTATCGCTCGCGATGACGATGATCGTGTTGTCGAGCTCCCCGAGCTGGGCGAGCCTTCGTGTGAGCCGCCCCACGCTCTCATCGACCTCGTGCACCGAGGCCGCGTAGACCTCCATGTGCCGGGTGAAGAGCTCACGCTCGGCGTCTGACAGCGCACTCCACTCGGGTACCAGCGCGTCGTCGGCAGCGTCACCTGTGGGCAGCACGGCATGATCCGGAACTATGCCGGTCGCCTTTTGGCGCGCAAACCGGGCGTCGCGCAGCGCGTTCCAGCCCGCTTCGTATCGGCCGCGAAAGCGGGCGATCGTCTCGGCCTTGGCCTGTACCGGCCCGTGCACAGCGGTGTGCGCGAAGTAGAGAAAGAACGGCTTCGAACGGTCGTTGGCGCGCAGGTCGTCGACCATGCCGATCGCCTCGTTCGTGAGATCGTCGGTCAGAAAGTAGCCGTCTTCGAACTCGGTGCGCGCCACGACCGCGTTGTCACGCACGAGCCGGTGCGGGTGGTGCAGCGAGGTGAAGCCGTCCATTGAGCCGTAGTAGCGGTCGAAGCCGCGCTGCAGTGGCCAGGTGGCACGGTCACCGGCGTCGTGCATTTGCGACTCGATCGTGAGGTGCCACTTGCCGACCATGAAGGTCGCGTAGCCACCCGCGCGCAGCGATTCGGCGAGCGTGGGGGCGGCATCGGGCAGCTGGCAGTTGAAGCCGGGGTAGCCGGGGTCGACGTGCGCTACCGCACCGAAACCGACGCGGTGCGGGTTCAAGCCCGTGAGCAGCGCGGCTCGTGCGGGCGAGCAGACGGGGGCCGTGTGATAGTTCGTGAACACGCAGCCGCGGCCCGCGATCTGGTCGATGTTGGGGGTGTCAATTTCGCTACCGTACGGCCCCAGGTCGCTGAACCCGAGGTCGTCGACGAGCACGACGACGATGTTGGGGGCCGTGCTGGCCGCGCGGTGTGAGGCGGGGTACCAGGGGGTGGACTGCGAGGTGAACTCGTGAGCCAGGCCCTGAAACTCTTCGTATCCGCGTGCGCCGCCTGGGGCCTTCGCCGCCTTCGTCACATCACCCTCCATCGTTAGAGACCATCTGGTCACTAAACACTAAACCCTTTTTGTGACCATTTGGTCACAAACCGGTAACGCTTGCGATATTCGCGCTAACGTGGGTGTCATCGGGCCACAGCTGTGGCTCGTTTGCGCGAACGAAAGGAGACCGTCATGCCCAAAGTTGTTGACCACGACGAGCGTCGCAGCGAACTCGCCGCCGCCGCATGGCACGTCATCGCCCGCGACGGATTCGACCGCCTCACCATGCGCAACATTGCCGCCGAAGCTGGCTACTCCCACAGCGCCTTTGCCCGCTACTTTCCCGACAAAGAGGCCCTGTTGCACGCGGCGTTCTTGCACACTCGCAGCCTCGCCGACGAGGGCATTGTTACCGCCACGAGCGGTGAGCGTGGGCTGGCGGCCCTGCGCAGCATGTGTCTCACCATCATGCCGCTCGGCGAAGACGGGGCGGCCCACGCGCGCGTCGCCCTGGCGTTTTGGAACCACGCCGCACAAAACGACACGTTTGGGCAGTCGCAGCGCGAACACGCCCACTCCTGGCGCGAGCGCCTCCTCACACACCTGGGCGAAGCGGAGGCAGACGGCGAGCTTGCGCCGGGCGTCGATCTCACCGTGGCGTCCGACGAGATCGCGGCCGCCAACATGGGGTGGCAGACGCTGCGCCTCATCATGCCCGAGTTCGCCACAGACGCACGCATGACCGCCGCGCTCGACTCGCTGCTCGCGAGCCTGCGGCGCGCGTAACGGCGCGCGCAACGGCGAGCGCTTCGGCCGACGTACCCACGAGAGTTACCGTTTTTCGTCTACGATGGAGAACTATAAAGCGCCCCTGGCGCTGACATTCAGCTAGCAAGGATGCACATGCCCAAGATCATTGACCACGATAAGCGCCGCGCCGACATCGTTGAGGTTACCTGGCAGCTCATCGTGGAGGGCGGCATCGAGGCCGCCACCATGCGCGAGATCGCGGCACGGGCTGGCTTCGCCAACGGCGCCCTCAAGCACTACTTCTCGGGCAAAGACGCCATCGTCGCGAGCGCCTACGAGCGTTCGCTCGGCAGCCTCGGCACCCGAGTGCTCGAACACATCGAGGGCAAGCGCGGCATCGAAGCACTCGAGATGTTTATGCGTTTCACCCTGCCCATTGAGCAGGAAGACGCGACAGCCGCCCGCGTGCTGCTCTCATACTGGGAGCGCTGCGCGTTTAGCCCCGAAATCAAGGGCGGCTACGACGCTCACCTCGACGTGTGGAAGGCGGGCTACCTGACCTTCTTAGAGCAGGGCAGGGAAGACGGCGACATCGTCATTTCGACTCCGGACGACCAGCTGGCAGACGAGATCATCATGATGAACATCGGCGCCACCGTGATTGGCGTGGTGAGCCCCAGCCACCTGCACGAGAGCGTGTTGCACGCGCAGGTCACCGATTTCATCGCCAGGCTGCGCCGCGCGTAGCGAGCCAGCGTGCGCCCCCGATCCGTAGTTTCAGACAGCCAGCTCTGATGCATCCTCGCCCCCTGGCTCTCGTCAGCGGCAGCACCTACACTGACGGTATGACCATGGCAGAAGTGATCGCGGCCGCGATGGCCCTTACCCCCGAGGAACGCTCGCGAGTAGCCGATGTGCTGTCTGACATAGACGGCCCTGATGCAGTTGCGGTCGAGACGGCTTGGGCTAGAGTGGCTACCCGGCGCGCCGATGAACTTGACCGCGGCACGGTCGCAGGTCTCACGCGCGAAGACTTGAAGGCGCTTTTAGCCAATCGTCGTGCATCGAGATCCGTGTGAGCTTCACGCTCGTCGTCCACCCCGAAGCCGCAGAAGAGCTGAACGAAGCAATCGCTTGGTACGAGCAAGGCGGTCAACACCGAGGTGTTGCGTTTGAAGCTGCCGTCGACAGACTAATCGATCACTGCCTCGCCTGGCCCCGCTCAGGCGAGATTGTTCCGGTGCCCGAAACTGAGCGGGTCTTCCGGCACGCAAGAATACCAAGATCTCGCTATCGTCTCATCTACTCCATTATCGGCCAGAGGTTCGCAGTGCTGGCTTTTGCGCACGAAAGCCGTATGCCCCTGTACTGGGCCAGTCGTGGCTGACCCAGTAGTAAAGAGCTGAACCGACTAGCGATCTTTGGGCGCCCGAAACGCGAGAATGCGCGCGGGGTTGTCGACCATCATCGCCGTGAGGGCCTCGTCCGAGACACCAAACTCTGCGAGCGTCGGCAAGAAGTGTTCTTCGATGTACCCGTACCCGTGCCCTCCGTAGCGCACGAGCTGCACCTTTTGACAGACGTCACCGCCCAGCACAAGCTGGCTGCCCCAGCCATCGGCCACGAGCTGGGCGAAGCCGCGCGCCACGACACGGTCAGTGAACGGAAACAGCGTGCCCCAAGGGCTGCCCGTCGTGCCCAAAAAATCAGCTTCAACACTCACGCCGCGCGCAAGCAGCCGCTTCGCGAGCGGCATCTCGTCGGCGATCGTACCGGCGTGCCCAAACACGACCGATCGCGGGTCTGCGCCTTCTTCTTCGAGCGCGTCGAGCACGCGCAGCTTCTCTTCGCCGAAGCCACCCATGTGCAGCGTAATCGGCGCACCGGTAATAGCAGAGGCCCGCCCTGCGGCACGCACACTGCGCATCTCGTCGGGGTGCACAGGGTTGCCCTCGGCCCCGACCTCACCGATGATGCCGGACTTCACGTACTGCCCTGGGCCCACGCGCGTGCCTACCACGAGGTCGCGTACGATCTCGTCGGTGAGCTCTTCAAGCGAACGCTCGGCAAAGCCCGCAGGGTGCAGATCTTTTTGGTACCAGCCAGCCCCCATCACGATGTTGAGGCCCGACGCGCGGCTGAGCCGAGCGAGCGCCTCGGGGTCGCGGCCCACCCCAAACGGGGTCACTTCAACCATCGTGCTGCCGCCGTAACGTGCGAAGTGCGACACCTCGTCAAGCATTTCGTCGAAGTCGCCGAGCACGTCGTTGTCAGAGTTCACGCGCCCGCGACGCACGGCGGCAAGGTTCGCCACCGTGAGCGGTTCGTGCACGGCGTCGTCCCACTCCCCCGCCCGCGGGCCCGGCGTGTGCAGCGGCCTGCGAATGTCGAGGAACAGGTGCTCGTGCATGAGCGTGCGGCCGAGCAGCTCTGGGCGCAGCACGCCCAGCACCGTCTGCGCGAGCCCTTCGCGGTTGGTGATCTCAAAATCGTGCGACATTAGCGGTCTTCTCCTGTAGCGGGGGCGTTTGGTGCGGCGATCTCCTCTGACGAGCGCGCAAATACGGCCGCGGCGTTACCCGCGGCGACAGCGGCAAGTAGCTCTGCGCCAGCACCCACCATGCCGAGGTAGGGCAAGAACTGCTGCGACAAGAACTCGAGCCCGTTGCCACCAAACGCGGTGAGCCGGTGCTTTCGTCGCACCCCGCACCCCGCGAGCACGCGGTCGCCTGCGCCCTCGGTCCATAGCGCGGTGAGCGCGAGAGCCGTGTCGTGGTCTGAGACCACGGTCGTCACGTTGGGCAGCTTGCCGAGCGCATCGAAGCACATGACCACCCCGAGATCCGCCACGGCCGCCAGCTTCGCCTGGTCGATGCCCGCTCCCGGCGCGCCGGTCGCAAGCCGAGCCCCAATGAGCTCGGCCATACCGGTCACGACAACGCTGTCACGCGCGAGCCCCGCCGCGTCGGTCGCGGCGAGACCCCGCCTGGCCGCGGCGATGTCACTTGCGGGCGCAAAGACGAGCGCGACCCCGGCGCGCCTGGCCGCCCGCGCCGCGGCCGTCACACGCTCAGCCTCGGCATCACGCCGAGGCCCCTCGCCCGGCAGCTCGATGAACCCGACGACGCCCGCCGGGTACTCGGCACGCGACAGGTCTGCCAAGATCTGAGCCTCGAGTGCTTCTGGGCTGGGCGCTGTTTGATCCGGATCGAAACCCGCCAGCCCATTGGTGCCGCCCACGATGTGGGCGCCGCTCGTGCGGGCGAGCTCACCGAGCTCACCCGGGCTCCACGAGGCGCCGTGACCCGCGAGGGCCGCCACGACCGCGGTGCCCTCGTGGGTGCTCGTGAGCGCGGTGAGCATGCCCGCGGCGTCTTGGGCCGTGAGGGTGCGGTCGCAGGCGTTCTCGGCGCCGAGCATCAGCCGCCCCAGCATCTCGGGGGCGACGCTCGCGCGCGCAAACGCGGCCGCCGTGGCTGGCACCGCGGCGTTGCCGAGCGGCTTTGCCGGGCGCGAGATAAGCGTTTCGGCGGGCAAAAACAGGTCGATACCGGCGACGTCGATGTCGCCGAGCACCGTGGTGACGAGGGGCATGTTGCTCGTTTCGTGTGAGCCAAGTGTGTAAATAAGGTAAGCCCGCGACCGCATGTAGGGGGATGGCGGTCACGGGCTTACGACCGCGCGCTTCGGGCAGAAACGCGCGGCGCCCACGCACAGTGCGTGGAGGTGTAGTCGTCTTGTGAGACGGCTTGCTTAGATCGCGGTCGCGACGAGCACGCGCGGGCTGCCGGGGAGCGCGACGAGCTCATCGAACTTCCAGCCGGCGTCTGCGAGCCACGCGGTGACCTGCTCAACGCCGTAGACGACCGTGCCGTCGATGTTGAAGTACTCGCCCGCGTGCAGCGCATCGATTGAGCGCTGAGCGTCGTCGTTGTCAAGGAAGAAGTCGATGATGTGCAGAGTTGCGCCGGGCACTGCTGCCTCGCGTGAAGCCTGCAGAATCGCCTGGCACTGCTCTTCGGTGAAGCGGTGCAGCACGCCGCCGAGCAGCACGAAGTCGTGCTCGCCGCCGGGCTTAGCAGTCTCGGTGGCGTCTTCTTCGATCACAATGCGGTCTGCCACGCCCGCCTTGGTCGCTGCGTCAGCGATGCCGCCGCCAAAGCCAGGTGCGTACACGAAGCGGGTCTTCAGGTCTGCGTTCTGCGCCATCGCGGTGATCGCGAAGCCAGCGGCGAGGCCACCGAAATCGAGCAGGCTCTTGTAGCCGTCGAACTTGAACGCCTGGCCGTACTGCTCGGCGTGCAGGTCGTTGTACGTCATGACACCGTTCATGAAGTCGCCCCAGCCAGCCTCGTCAAGGTCGAGCGTGCCGGCTTCGTCGGTGTCAACCGTGTGGTCGTAGCCGAGCCACTGCTTGTAGCTGATGTCGCCGAGGAAGGCGATGAACGGGGTCAGGTCAATGTCGCCCTTGCCCGAAAGGTACTTTGCCGAGTCCCCGGCGAGCGAGTACTTGCCGCCCTCGCGCTCGAGGAGGCCCAGGCCGTTCATTGCGTCGGCGAGGGTGCGGACCTGGCGCTCTGCGTGCTTGGTCGCTTCGCAGATCTCGGCGAGGTTCTTCGGGCCGTCGGCCAGAGCCTTGAACAGGCCAATGCGGCTAGCAGCGTCGAGCTGCTTCGCGCCCATGAAGCCAATGGCGATGTCGACGATACGTGCGGGTGTTGCGGTCATGAAGCGTCCTTGCATTTCAGGTCCTGCCGACGGGCGGGACGACGGTGTCCAAGAGTTGGTCTGCGGGAAACTCTACAAGCGTAGACAGATAATGTCCAGTGGGTTTGTGATTTATTTTCTACTAACATAGAAAAACAACTTGCTGTTTGCGTTTCACCGTCGAAAGGTTCACTTCTCATGGCTCTCACCACTCACCGCCTCGGCGCGGCGTCGTCTGAACTCCCCCCGATCGTTTTGCTGCACGGCTTTGCTTCGAGCGCATCTGACGATTTCGTGGCGCCCGGCTGGGACGCCGCTCTTTCGGCCGCGGGGCGCACCGGTATCGCCGTTGACCTGCCCGGGCACGGCGGGGGCCCGGCAATCTCGGGCGCTGCAGAGGCGACCACTTCGGCCGTCGTCGCAGCAATTCTTGAGGCGGCGTTCGCCGAGGTACCCGAGGGCCCCGTCGACGTGATCGGCTACTCGCTCGGAGGCCGCCTGGGCTGGGAGCTGCCTGCCGCATCTGACCGCGTGCGCCGCGTTGTGCTCGGCGGCGTCAGCCCCTTCGAACCGTTTGGCGCGGTGGACCCGGCAGAGCTCGCATCAGTGCTCTCAGGTGAAGCCCCCCAGAACCCGCTCGTGGGCATGATGGCCGGCATGATCTCGCAGCCGGGTCGCGACACCGCGTCGCTCGCCCAGCTGATCCCCGGCCTCGCGTCTGAGCCGTTCACCCCTGAGGCGGGCGGGCCCACCGTGCCCACCCTGCTGATCGCGGGCACCGAAGACCAGATGACCCAGGGCATCGAGACTCTCGCCGAAGCTCTGCCCGACGCCACGCTCACCCGCGTTCCCGGCGACCACATTGGTGCGCTGCGCAGCACCGAACTGCGCGACGCCGCGCTCGCGTTTCTGGCGTAACTCGCGTAACTCGCGACGAAACTGACAGGGGCGGTGCCGCGCTACTACACGCGGCACCACCCCGTTGTTGCTTAGAGGCGCTCCAGCCACTCGGTCACTGTGACACCCATACCGGCTCGGAAGGCTCGCCCCAGCGCTTTGCCGTCTGTGAACCCCGAACGCGCGGCGACCGCATCAAGGGTGAATTGCGGGTGGCTGCGCAAGAGTCGCTGGGCGAGCGCAAGCCTCTCAGCACGGATAGTCTCGGCCGGCGTACGGTCGGCCGAGCTAAATAGTGAGTACAGGGCGCGACGGGACATGTGATGTCGACGCGCCAGTTCTTCTGGCGTGAGCCACGGTTCATGCAGGTGTTCACGAAGGTCGGCCAAGATGAGCTGCAGGCGAGCCGCATCTGATGCGGGCAGCACATGCGCTTCTGCCGCGATCGATGCCAGGGTCGTGGTGAGCATCTCGATCGCAAGCAGACCAAGCGGCCCCGGCTGCTGCAGCGAAGTCGCCTCTGTGCGCAGCGCGGCCGCGAACGCCGAAAACACGCGGGCTTGAGCCGAGCGCTCAAGCGGCTGCATCACGAGCTGGCCAAGCGCACCGTGCGGCAGCGTAAGCAGCGTGCGTGGCACGCGAAATACTAGTTGCTGCTGGTGCGGCTGCGAGTAGTCGAGCATGTACGGTACATGTGTCTCGTACACGGTTAAGCTGCCCGGTGCCACGCGCACGCAGCGGTCTTGCTGGTGAATCGCGCCGGTCGATGAAAGCTGCAGGGACACGTGCAGGTCGTCGTTCTCACTTTGCCGCGCGAGATTCTGGGTGCGCGTCACAACGGTGGCATCTGATTGCACCGCCGCAACCATAACTTCGCGAGACAGCCCATACCGCTCGATAGTGCCGTTGAACTCGTGCGTAAACGTACGGCACTCGAGGGGCAGAAAGCTACTCGAGGCTGCGCGCTGCCAGTCTGCGGGGCTGCGCGCAGTGAGCATTGTCACGGTGATCCTCCTTTGCGCGGTTCGCTTGCATCGGCAGGCCCAGGCCGCCCTCTGCACTCCACTGTACGTCTGGCTTCGCAAAAAGTGGTGCCACCCGCGTGGGCGCGCTGTGCACAGATGGGGGTGCGGTGTGCACGTTTAGTGGCTGCGCTGCGCACTGGGGCTGCGTAGCATTGCCCGCAACAGCCTCCGACCAGGAGGGTTTCGAAGAAGAAATCGGAGTACAAAGATGACTCGCACGCTTCGTGTCGCAGCAGTTCAGGCAGAACCGGTGTGGTTCGATCTCGCCGCCACAATGGACAAGACAATCGACCTGGTGGCGCGGGCCGCCGCCGAAGGAGTCGATCTCATTGCATTTCCCGAGACCTGGCTGCCCGGGTACCCGCTATTCTTGTGGACCCTGCCCGTCCCAGAACAAATTGCCTGGGTCGGTAGGTACCACGCTAACTCGGTGCGCGTCGACGGGCCCGAGATGCGCAGGCTACGAGAAACCGCGCGCGAGCACGGCATCGGCATTGTGCTCGGCTACAGCGAGAAAGCTCACGGAAGCCTGTACATGGCGCAGACGGCGATCGGCCCCTCGGGCGAAATTCTGCTGCACCGTCGCAAGGTGAAGCCTACGCATGTCGAGCGCACCCTGTTTGGTGAGGGTGACGGGTCTGACCTCGTCGTAGCAGACACCCCGTATGGGCGCCTCGGCGCTTTGAACTGCTGGGAGCATCTGCAACCGCTCGGCAAGTACGCCATGTATGCCCAAAACGAACAGATCCATGTCGCCGGCTGGCCTTGCTTCGGCATGATGGGTCAGATCCCACAGTTGAGCCCCGAGGCAAACATTGGCGCGAGCCGCACGTACGCGCTCGAGGGCGGCTGCTTTGTGCTCGCAAGCACACAGATCATGAGCGCCGAGGGCATCGAAACGTTCCGTCTCGCCAGCGGCGAACTGCCGCCTGTCTATAACGGGGGCGGCGGATTTGCGACGATCTTCGGCCCCGACTCATCGCGCCTGTCGGAGCCCCTTGACGAGCACACAGAAGGCTTCGTTACCGCAGACATCGATCTGTCATGGATCGACCTTGCAAAGAATGCAGCAGACCCAGCAGGGCACTACAGCAGGCCCGACGTCACCCAACTAATTCTCAACACCGAGCGCCGTCGCACCGTCATTGCTGAAGGACTGTACGGTTCCGAGATCGAAATTCCGCCGCTCGACAGCGTCGACGCGGCGGCTACCCGTGACTCAGTTGGCGCGACAACGGGCGACGCCTCGGTTGACGCTCGCGAGCCAGGGGCAGCCGCCGCCCAGTAACCTACGCCGCCGGCGGCTCCCACAGGCCGTCGGCGCGCACGTCGCGGTCGAGCCACAGGTCGGCGGTCACCTCGCGAATCGCGCCGGCGCCCGCCGACTCGAGCAGCGCGATCGCTCCCAGGTTGTCGTCAAGCTGCGCCACGCTCGACGCGCCAAAGAGCACGTTCGCCGTCGCGGGGTTCGCGAGGCAGAATGCGAGGCCGAGTTGCGCGGGCGTCGCGTCGAAGGAACGCGCAATGCTCTCCACCTTGGGGTACGCCGCGACAATTGCCTCGCGAATGCCACCCACGTCGGCGCCGATCTTGCGCTTGGGATTGAGCTTGCCCACCAAAATGCCGCCCTCGAACGAGTCTGACGCCTGCAGGGCAAGCGTGCCCTCGCTAAACCAGCGGCCGTAAAACTCCCCCTCCGCCATACTGCGGCGCACGAGCCCGTACTTCAACTGCGCGAAGCTCGGCGGCGTGAGCCCCTCAGCCTCGGCCGTATCGAGGGCGAGCTGCAACGCCGCCGCCGGCCAGTTGTTCACACCCCACGATGCGAAGCTGCCGCGCGTAATTTCGGCCTGCACATCGCGCACTACCTGTGCGATATCGATATCGCCAAAGAAGTCGCCCACAACGACCGTGTCGAACGCGCCCGGAGCCCCTGCGGCACCACCCCAGGCCTCGCCGATGCGCGAGAGCGACTCGTCCATCTGACCGGCGAACCCGGTCGCCGGGTACTCCCAGAGCCACAGCTTGCCGCACAGCTGGTACTCCGAGCGATCGAGCGCCAGGTCACGCAGAGTCTCACCAAACAGCAGGTCGGTGCGCGAGGCTTCGGCGTGCGGGCCCATGTTGTAGTAGGCAACGTCGAAAAAACCTGCCCCCGCTTCAACCGCCCGCGACATCAGCGCCCGGCGATCCGGTGCCTCCATGCGGTCCCAAATGTTCCATGACCCGAGCGCAAACACGGGCGCCGTGAGACCCCCGGGGCCGAGCGTGCGTGTGGGAACCCTACCGTGAAACTCCATTACCGCCTCCTTGCAGCGCGCCACGAAATTCCCGCAGCGTTATTTTCTACGATCGTATAATATAAAGAACACGAGCGCCATCGCGCGCCCCATAAAGTGACACATCAGGCAAGACAAAGGAGTCCCATGACCACCCCAGAAACAGCCCCCAAAGCGCCCCAGGCGCCCCAGGCGCCCCAGGCGCCCCGCACCGTTCTCGTCACCGGCGGCGCAGGCGGCATCGGCCAGGGCATCGCCCGCGAGTTCATTGCAAACGGCGACAGCGTGATCCTCGCCGACCGCGACGAGACAGCCGTCACGGCCGCCGCCACCGAGCTCGGCGCGACTGCTCTCGCGCTCGACATCACCGACGCGGCCGCCGTCGCTGCCGCGTTCGAGAACCTTGCGGGCTCAGGCAACGCTGGCAACACAGGCGTCGACGTGCTCGTCAACAACGCGGGCATCCTGTCCGTGCACGGCGCAGTCACCGAGCTCACCCCCGAGGCCTACCGCTCGATCCTCGACGTCAACGTCGTGGGCACGTTCACCGTCACCCAAGCCTTCGCGCGCCACCGCATCGCGGCGGGCGGCGGCGGCGCGATCGTCAACATCTCCTCGATCGGCGGCCGCCAGCCCACCCCAGGCATGGGTGCCTACGAGTCGAGCAAGGCCGCCGTCGACTCGGTCACCCGCTGGGCCGCGATCGAACTCGCTGCCCACGGAATCCGCGTCAATGCCGTCGCCCCTGGCCCGGTACTCACCCCGATGCTCGAGATGGGCATGCCCGAGGGATCTCCCGCCCGCACAGCATGGTCGAGCCGCATTCCGCTCGGTGACCTCGCCAAGATCGGCGACATCGCCCCCGCGGTCGTGTTCCTCGCAGGGGCTTCGCACATCACGGGCGTAAGCCTCGCGGTCGACGGCGGCCAGCTGCTCACGTAACCCACGCGGCTCGCGGCGGGGCCCTGCTACCGCGAGGTCCTACTGCCGCGAGATCCTGCAGCCGCACGCCCACGAGACGGTATCAAAATAACGAGTCGGCCCGATAAGTACGTATTTATCAGGCCGACTCGTTATTTCGATGCCGACTCGTGCGTACTGCTGCTCGGCAACGCCCCGCGCGCGGGTTGTAATCCGGTGCGCGCGCATCGGGGCCGCGTGGCGCGAAGCGACACGCGAGGGGTCCCCGCCCTCAGCGCGCACTGGGTTGCAGCCCCGCGCCGCGCCACAAACCCGGGGCGCGGGCGCAACAGCACTATGCGCGCTCGAAGACCACCCGTCCGTCGACGACAGTAACGTCGACCTCAACCTCGGGCAGCCCCGCAGCGCCGACCTCAAACGGGTCACGCGCAAGCACCACGAGGTCTGCCACCTTGCCTGCCTCAAGCGTGCCCTTCCACGACTCGGCGTGGTCTTGCGCTGCCGGCACCGCCGTGTACGCGCGCAAAAGGCCGTGCAGGCGTGCCGCGGCGTCGTCGTCATCAGCTAGAGCTGCCACCCCGCCATCAGCGCCAACACCAGCAGCAGCATCCAAACCAGCAGCAGCACCCACACCAGCAGCAGCACCAGCACCCACACCCACGAGCACCCCGGCTGCCTCGCGCATGCGCAAGATGCGCGCGTCGGCGTCGGCGATGCCCCGTCGCCAGTCGAACCCAAGCACGGGGGCATCAGACGACAGCGCGAGCACGCCCGCTTCGAGGGCGACCTCAAGCTGCCACGCGAGATTCGCGACGTCCTCCCCCAGCGCCCCCACCAGCCAGTCGGCGGTGAGCGCGGCGATGCCCGACTGGGTGTTCAAGAACGCGCCCAGGCGAGCGATCTGCTCAACCTGATCCGGAGTCGCGAGATCGCCGTGAATGATCACGTGGCGCGCATCGCGGGCCGCGGGGGCTCCGGGCTCTGCCGCGGCTGCCTCGATCGTGTCGAGCACGAGCCCGATCGTGCGGTCACCCGTGGCGTGCACACCGACCTGCAGCCCGGCGAGGTGCGCCTCGCGCACGATCGCGGCAAGCCCTGAAGCCTTCGCTTCGATGGATTCGCCCTCGATGAGCAGGTCGCCGTGGGTGCCGTCTTCGTAGCCGTGCGCGGTCCATGCGTGGCGCGAGAGCGGAATCAGATCACCAAAAACCTTAATGCCGGGCACGCTGAACCAGCGTGGGTCGCTCACCCCTGCGACCCGGGCGTGCGAGCGAATGCCCGCGACGACCGTGTCAACGTCGCTTGGCCCGTCGAGCACGCCGTAGAGCGCGAGCAGGGTGACGCGCTGACGCAGCTCGCCTGCGGCGGCCAGCTCGCGGTAGATCTCGATGACCTCGCTGTGGAAGCAGCCGGTCTCGCCGTCGTCTTCGCCCGGACCAATGCCTGGCTCGGTGTAACTCGTAATGCCCGCGGCCGCCAGCAGTTCTGCCGTGCGCAGGATAGCGGCGCGGCGCTCCTCGCGCGTGTCGACAAGCTTGGCGGGCAGCCCCGAGGCGGTCTCGGGGTTCATGTCACCGAAGAGGGTGTGCGGCCAGCGCGCGCCGAGCCAGCTGCCGTGCAGGTGCGAGTCGTTGATGCCGGGCAACACAGCGCGGCCTGCCAGTTCGACCACCCGGGTCTCGGGGCCAACAAGCATAGAGATCTCGGCGTCGGTGCCGACCGCGACGATCTCGCCGCCGCGCACGGCGATGGCGCTCGCGCGACTCGCCGCCTCGTTCATCACGAGCACCACGCCACCGCGCAGTACGAGAGTGGCCGGTGTGTTCGGGGCTAAAGCGTTCATGCGCGTCACCGTACTTTCTGCGGCCGTCCTTGGCCGCGATGCGGGCCGGTCGGCCCGGTAAGAACTTCACCCGAGTCGAGTGACAAATTAAGTTCCACGTATGTAGAATAAAACCACATGATCGGCATGCGGGCAAAGGCGCCATGTCGAAAACTTGAAAATGGAGCACTCAATGACGATCCCTACTTCCACACGCGCAGCGGTTCTCACCGAGCACGGCGCCCCCCTCACGATGCAGGAGCTGCCCCTGCCCGACACGATCGAGCCCGGCGCAGCCCTCGTACAGATCACCTGCACCTCGCTCTGCGGCACCGACATTGAGATCTGGGCCGGCAAGATGACCTTCCCCGGCATGCTGCCCATGGTGCTCGGCCACGAGATGGTCGGCGAGGTCATCGCGGTGGGCGAAGGCGCCCAAGACGCGCTCGGCGAACCGCTCGAAATTGGCGACCGCATCGGTTGGTCTGAGTCGGTGTGTGGCCAGTGCTTCGGCTGCACCGTGCTGCGCCAGCCCGTCGCATGCTCGAAGCGCGGCTACGGATTCCTGCAGCGCTCAGACGTCGCGCCCTACGCGACCGCCGGCCTGTCGGAGTACGCCTACGTCACCCCCGGCGCACAGAAGCTCAAGCTGCCCGCCGAGGTCAAAGACACCTGGGCGTCGGCCGCAGGCTGCGCCGCCAAAACCGTGCTGCGCGCCTTCGACCGCGCGGGCGGCGTGCGCCCCGGCTCACGCGTCGTGATCCAGGGTTCTGGCGCCCTCGGCATCTTCGCGACCGCGGTCGCCGCGATCTCGGGCGCCGCCCAGGTCATCACGGTCGGCGCGCCCGCCCCCCGCCTCGAACTCGCAAAGCGCTTCGGCGCGACCGACACCGTCGACATCGCTGCCGGATCAGAGGCCACCATCGCCCGGGTGCTCGAGCTCACCGGCGGCAAGGGGGCAGACCTGATCCTCGACTTCGCGGGCGCGCCGTCGATCGGCCCCGAGGCCGTCGCCATGGCCGCCCAGCGCGGCACATGGGCGATCGTCGGTTCAACAGGCCCCACGGGCGACCCGTTTCCGATCTCGGCGATCATGGGCAAGGAGCTCACCGTCGTCGGTTCGCTCAACGGTGACGTATCTGATTACTACCGCTCCATCGAGTTCTTTACGTCGTTCGCCGATCGCTTCCCGTGGGACGACCTCTTCTCGGCCCCCTGCGGTCTCGCCGAAGCGTCAGACCGCATCGCGAACATGCACGAGCTCGGCGAAGTCAAGGCAGTGATCGACCCGCGCATCGACGCGGTTTCTTGACCGCACCAGTGTGAGCGAGCGGGTCCATGAGGTGGGGTTCGGGCTTTGGGCCCGCCGCTATCCGGTCGCGTCAGCTTCGCCGCCGCTCCTGCCAGACCCAGCCACGCGGCGGGCCCAAAGCCCGAACCCCACCTCACTCACTACCTACAGCACACAACCTAATAAACCACTAAGGACGACGATGACCTCCACCCCTATTCCCCGCAAAAAGCTCGGCACGAGTTCGCTTGAGACCTCGCTCTTTTCGCTCGGCTCCTGGCACGTGTATGACCGCATGCACTTCGAGGAGACGGTCAACCTGCTGCGCACCGCGATCGACCGCGGCATCAACCTGTTCGACGTGGGCGTCTACAGCGCCCCCGGTTTTCCTCCCGCATTCACCGACATCATCTTCTCGGCTGCCGTGCGCGCCGCGGGCATTAAGCGCGACGAGTACCTGCTTTCGGCAAAGCTGTGGCTCGAGGGCTTCGACCAAGAGAAGGGGTTCCGCCCGCAGCTCGAGGGCGCGCTCTTCCGCGTAGGCGCAGAGCATGCCGACCTCGTGGTACTCGGTGACCTGCGCCGCGACGACCTCGAACTGCGCGACCTCGTGACAAACCTCGCCGAGCTCAAGCAGGCAGGCCTGATTCACGCCTGGGGCGTCAACAACTGGTCGGCCACAAACGTGCAGAGCCTCATCGATATCGCAGCTGCCGAGGGTGTCGACGGCCCCTGCATGGCGCAGCTGAAGTACAGCGTTTCGCGCCGCTCGATTCCTGACGGTGCACCGTTCGCGAAGCTGTGGGAGCAGGGCCTCGCCATGCAGGCCTCAGATGTGATGGAGGGCGGCTACCTCGCGGGCAAGATCACGACCGACCGTGAGGTCGGCCGCGATCCGGGCTCGATTCGCCAGCGCATCATCGACGACGTGCCCGGTTTCGTGAAGCTGGCAGAAGAGCTCGAGTGCACGCCCGCACAGCTCGCCATCGCGTTCACGCTCACCCACCCCGCCACCGCCAACACCCTGTTTGGTGCATCGAGCGTGAAGCAGCTCGAGGCGAACCTCGTGAGCCTCGACGTGCTCGAGCGCGTGGGCGCCGAGACGATTCGCGAGAACGTCGCCCCGTTCTGGGCCGACAAGGGCCTCGTCGACCCCGAGGGCCCGTAATCATGAACGCGTTTGATTCAGCGGCGGCGGGCCAGGCGGCCGGCCAGGCCGCCGCTCAGGCCCCCGCTCAAGCTTCCGGCCAGGCCTCCGCTCACGGAACCGAGCAGCCAGGAGCCCGCCCGTTCGCGGCGGGCTCACCGCAGCTTACGCCCGTCCCCTTTGCGACAGAGCTCGAGCCGATCATCGAGGCGATGACGGCGACGCCGCAGCCGCCTATGACCCGCGAAACGCTACCGCTCATGCGCGGCGGCGGGCCGACGTTCCCCTCCCCCGCAGAGGTCGCGTCACAGTACGGCCTCGACACTGAGGAGCTCGTGATTCCCGGCCCCGAGGGCGCCCCCGACATCGAGCTCACCGTGTTTCGCCCGCGGGGTGTGCCTGCCTTCGTCGCCGACGCAGCGCAGTCGGCCGCAGCCCACGAGACCGCGCTGCCCGTGCTCGTGAACTTTCACGGCGGCGGCATGATCGTGGGTCACCGTTCGTGGGAGCATGGCCGCGTCGCCGACCTTGTCGCGCGCCACGGCGTGATCGGCGTAAACGTCGAGTACCGCCTCGCGCCCGAGAACCCCTTCCCTGCGGGCGTCGAAGACAACTACGCCGCCACCTGCTGGGTCGCTCAGAACGCGGCACAGCTAGGCGCCAACGCGGATCAGCTCATCGTCATGGGCGGCAGCGCCGGTGGCGGGTTCGCGGCGGCGGTCTCGCTGATGGCGCGCGACCGCGGCGGGCCACACATTGCGGGCCAACTGCTGTTGTGCCCAATGCTCGACAACACCAACTCGAGCCCTGCCAGCCTGCAGTATGACGGTATTGGCACCTGGCCGCGCGAGTCGAACCTGCTGGCGTGGGAGTGTGTGCTGGGCGAAGAGCTCGCCTACTCGCCCGAAGCATCCGAGTACGCAGCGCCCGCGCACGCGCGCGACCTGGCGGGGCTACCGCCCGCGTTCATCGAGGTGGGCGCAGCCGAGATGTTCCGTGACGAAGACACCCAGTACGCGAGCCGCATCTGGGCGGCGGGCGGGCAGGCCGAGCTGCACGTGTGGGCCGGCGGTTTTCACGGCTTCGACATGTACGCGCAAGACGCCGAGATCACCCGCGCGGCCTTTGCGAGCCGCGACTCGTGGCTCACCCGCATCATTGGCACAGTGCCGGTCGCGGCAACGGTCGCACCCGCGACGACCGCTCCCGGCGGGCCCGGTAGTGCGCCCACCGCAGAGGCTGATCAAGCGACAGACGCGCTGTGAACGCTCGCGCGCGCGGCGGCGCAAAGAAGCCCATGAGCATCTTGCGCATCACCCTGGTGCTCGGGTTACTCGAAGCGTTTGGGCCGCTATCGATGGACCTCTATCTGCCGCAGCTGCCGCAGCTCGCGCGCACGCTCGACACCACCGATGCGCTCGCCCAGGCGACCATGTCGGTCTGCATGATCGGGCTCGGGCTTGGGCAGCTGATCGCGGGGCCGCTGTCAGACCGCTACGGGCGCAAGCGGCCGCTCGTGGTGGGCGTCGCGCTCTTCGCGGTGCTGTCTGCGGTGTGCGCGGTGGCGCCCTCGATCGAGGTGCTCCTTGCGGCGCGCTTCTTGCAGGGGCTCGCGGGCTCGGCCGGCGTCGTGATCAGCATGGCGGTGGCGCGTGACCTGTTCGAGGGCGTCGAACTGTCGCGCATGCTGTCGCTCTTGGCACTCGTGACGTCGCTCACCCCGATCATCGCCCCGGTGATCGGCGGGCAGCTCGCACTGTTTATGGACTGGCGCGGCATCTTCTTCGTGCTCACCGGCGTGGGCGTGGCGCTGTTCTTTCTCGCGGTCTTTGGGCTGCGCGAAACGCTCTACGAGGGGCGGCACACGGGCGGCGTCGCCCGCACCACCGCGAGCCATATTGGCGCGGTGATGCGCGACCCGCTGTTCGTCGCGTTCATGGCGGCGGCCTGCCTCGGTGGGGTCGCGTTCTTCTCGTACCTGTCGATGTCGAGTTTCGTGCTGCAGGGACAGTTCGACCTGACCCCGCAAATGTTCAGCCTCGTGTTCGCTGCCAACGCGGTCGCGCAGCTCGGCGGCGCGCAGCTCAGCCGCCTTTTCGTGCGGCGCCTCGGCACCGCGCGCATGTACCTCACGGGACAAATCGCGGGCGCCGTATCGGCGGTCGCGCTCGTCGTCGCGACGCTTATGGGCGCCCACGCCCTCACCTACATCGTGCTGCTCGCACTGTTCATCGGCTCGGCTGGGCTCGGCGGGCCCAACGGCTCGACCATCGCGCTCGGCTCCCACGGATCGCGCGCCGGCACCGCCGCGGCCATGCTCGGCATGGCCATGTTCAGTGCGGGGGCGATCGTCGCCCCCACCGTGTCTGCCGTGTTTGGTACTTCGGCGCTCACCATGGCCGGGGCCATCGCAGCGGGCTCCGTTTTCGCCGCGATGATTGCGGTCTGGGCGATCCGGATCGTGCTGCCGCGGCAGCTCGCTGCCCAGCAACGAGAGCAGGATCGCGCCGCGCAGGATCGCGCCGCGCAGGATCGTGCCGGGCAGGATCGCGCCGCGCAGAGCGATGTGGTCACGCAAACGCAACCTCGAGTCTCTTGAAGACAACCCAATCTGTCTCGGCCGGGCTTACGCTGAACGTAACGACCGGTCTCGAAGTGGAGGAACCATGAATACCTACGAAAGTTTGCTTGCAGCCGTTGTCGCCCAGGGCGGCGAGACACGCGAGGTGATTGATCCGGCGACGGGCGAGCTGATCGGTCTCGCCCCGGTCGAGAACGTCGCGGCGCTTGAGGCAGCAATCGACAAGGCCGAGGCAACCCAGAAGTCGTGGGCTGCGCTGTCTGATGATGAGCGCATCGCGTACCTGCACAAGGCGGCCGACGCGATCGAGGCCTCGTCAGAGGCGCTCGCCGAGTTGCTGTCACGCGAGCAGGGCAAGCCGCTCAACGGCCCCAACGCCCGCTTCGAGGTGGGCGGTTGCGTCGCTTGGACCCGCGCTGCGGCAGACACTCCGCTGCCCGTCGAGGTGCTCGTCGATGACGAGTCAGGCTACGCCGAAATGCACTACCGCCCGCTGGGCGTCGTGGGTGCGATCTCGCCGTGGAACTGGCCCATGATGATCTCGATCTGGCAGATCGCGCCGTCGCTGCGTATGGGTAACACGGTGGTCATCAAGCCCGCCGAGACGACCACGCTGTCGGTGCTCGCGCTCGTCGCTGTCATGAACCAGGTGCTGCCCGAGGGCGTACTCAACATCGTGGCGGGCGAGGGTCGCGTCGTCGGCGACGCGCTCACGCGCAGCCCCAAGATCTCGAAGATCATGTTCACCGGATCGACCCCTGTCGGCAAGCGCATCATCGAAGCCTCGGCCCCGAACGTGACGCGACTCACCCTCGAACTCGGTGGCAACGACGCGGGCATCGTGTTGCCCGACGTCGACCCCGCCGCAATTGCAGAAGACCTCTTCTGGGGCGCGTTCATCAACACGGGCCAGACCTGTGCCGCGCTGAAGCGCCTGTACGTGCACGATTCGGTGTACGACGCGGTCGTGTCAGAGCTCGCTAAGGTGGCGGCAGCCGTGCCGATGGGAGTGGGCCTCGACGAGCAGAACGTGCTCGGCCCGCTGCAGAACCGCGCGCAGTATG
Organism: Leucobacter faecis; assembly: GCF_054456635.2. NCBI lineage: Bacteria > Bacillati > Actinomycetota > Actinomycetes > Micrococcales > Microbacteriaceae > Leucobacter > Leucobacter faecis. The sequence goes on along the minus strand of NZ_JBTJEP020000001.1, from coordinate 268,419 downwards.
ACATCGTCGACCGCCTCGTCGAGTCGGCCAAGGCCTCGGGCGCACGCGTCGTGCTCGGTGGCAACCCTGACCGCGAGGCCGTAGGCAACTTCTACCCCACCACGCTCATCGCCGACATCGACCCGCAGCAGGAGCTCGTGCTCGAGGAGCAGTTCGGCCCCGCGCTGCCGATCGTGCGCTACTCAGACCTCGACGAGGTCATCGAGCTCGCGAACTCACTCACCGTGGGTCTCGGTGCGTCGGTGTGGTCGTCGGATCGTGACGCGGCACGCAAGATCGCTGCGCGCCTCGAGGCCGGCACCGTGTGGATCAACTCCCACGGCGGCCTGCACCCGATGATTCCCTTCGGCGGCGCCAAGCAGTCGGGTTACGGCCGCGAGTTTGGTGCACTCGGGCTCAAGGCTGTCGCGGAGCCGCAGGTCGTCAGCGGCTAACCCTCCCCGTCGTTCTGCGTGTTCGCCGCAGAATTGATCCCGAAAGGAACTACCCATGCAAGACCAGGTTCAGGCCGCGGTTCAGAAGTACGTTGACGGCTGCAAGGCCGCCGATGCAGCTGTTGTCGCTGACGCATTCGACGAGAACGCGATCATGTGGGGCTACCTCGGCCCCACATACGTGACGCAGTCGGGCGCCGATTTTGCCGCTAACGTTATCGCCGCGGCAGAGCCCGCAGGTGATGACTACGACTACCAGATTCACGGCATCGAGGTAACGGGCGACGTTGCGCACGCGATCCTTGACGAGCAGAACTTCTTGGGCGCGAGCTTCCGTAACCACTTCGGCCTCGTGCGTCGTGATGGCGTGTGGCGTATCGCGAGCAAGGTGTTCACCACCGTGTAGGTTTCGTAAGTAGCACAGCGGCCGCGTGCCCCCGTTCTCTGTGGGGGCACGCGGCCGCTGTTTTGTTCCGTTACGTCCCACGTCACGCGCTACCAGGTCCACCTACGCCTATGGTTGCGACCGGCGCCTATGGTTTCGTCATCGTAAACCGTCACAATCCCATAGGCGCGGGTCGCGCACGTAGGCGCAGGTGGCCACGCAGCCAGCACAGACGCTCACAACCGAATCAGCACACCAGTTATCCACAGATTCGTTACAGCCGCCCACGGCAGACGATATGCCGCAAAACTAGAACAGTGGACGTCACTAAATTTCTGTCTGAGGCAGAGGCGCTACTGCTGCAGCTGGAGGAGCTCTTGCGCACCGGGCACACCGAGGCAAGCGTGCGTGCTCACACTCATCGGGGCAGGTTGGTGAGGGTGCGACCCGGCATCTACGTCGCCGGCGACACTTGGCATTCGTTACGCCAAGATCAAAGGCAACTTGTTTCACTCATCGCCGCTCAAAACGCAGCCAGCCGCCCACTACTGTTCTCCCACCGAAGTGCGGCCACGCTCTTCGATGCTCCGGTATGGTCTGAGTGGCTTTGGCGTTTAGCTCGCGACGGACCCCACACAGTCGGGAGCGCTGCTCTTACGCCTCATGTGCTCACTGTTCCACCGCACAGCAGTGGGTCCTCCTCGGGAGTGCGTCGCCATCGCGCTGCAACGCTGCCCAGCGACACAGTGACGACCCACCGGTTCACTCATACGGGGATGGTTTCAACTGCCGTGGCCCTCGCGCGAACTGAGCCGTTCGTGGTGGCGCTCGCGTGTGTCGACCACATGCTGCATCACGAATTCAGCATCAACAACGTCATTGATGTGAGCTCGTGGCGACACTGGCAGTCTGAACTTTCGGCTGTGCTGCGCGCGACCCCGCGCAGCGCCGGCAATCTCGCGGTGCGGGCGCTGCTCGAGTTTGCGAACCCCGCTTCTGCGTCACCGCTGGAGTCCGTCAGCAAGCTGCGCATGCTGCAGTTGGGCATCGATTTCGAGTTACAGAAGCGCGTGCAAAGCCCGGGCGGACGCTGGTGGTACATCGATTTCTGGTTCCCCGGGCAACAGCGCTTCGGCGAGTGTGACGGTCGTGCGAAGTATGCCGATGAAGTGCTGCGCGAAGGCCGCAGCGCAGACGATATTGTGTACGCCGAGAAGCGGCGCCAAAACGCCATCGAGGGCATCACTCGCACGCGCGGTGTGCGGTGGGGCGCATCAGAAGTTGAGACGCGCGACACATTTGCAAAGATGTGCACTGACTACGGTGTCTCGCACCTCGGACGCCCGTTACCGAGCCTCGACCGCCGGCTGGCCCAGTTTCTGCTCATGCAGCCGTGACGAAAGAAATCGTCGAAGGCACACACGTAAGCGGGCGGTGGCCCTCAAATAAGAGGAGCCACCGCCCGCCAAAAACTCAACCGCGCAAGCACTCAAGCCCAAGCCCAAGCCCAAGCCCAAATGCCCAGGCGCCCCAGTCCGTAAGCGATCAGCTACGCGGTCGCTGCCTGCCGCTCGCGCAGCGCGAGCCACTCAGCCCGGCGCGACGCTTGCAGTACCGGGTCAGCGACCGGCGATGCCGCGAGCAGTCGTTGGCTGTACGGGTGCTGCGGGTTACGCGTCACCGCGTCGCCGTCGCCGACCTCAACCAGGTTGCCGCGGTACATCACGGCGACCCGATGGCAGATGCTGCGCACCACCCCCAGGTCGTGCGAGACGAACAGGTACGACACCCCCGTCTCGCGCTGCAGATCAATCAGCAGGTCGAGCACGGTGGCCTGTGTGGTCAAGTCGAGCGCACTCACCGGCTCATCACAGATGATGAGGCGCGGCTTGCGCACGAGCGCACGCGCGATCGCAATGCGCTGCCGCTGACCTCCCGAGAACTCGCTCGGGTACCGGTCGATCACATTCGCCGGGAGGTTGACGCGCTCGAGCATCTCGCCCACAACGCTGCGTGCCGCGGCGCGATCCATGCCCGCGGTCGACAGCGGCTCGGCGAGGATCTCACCGATGCGCATCTGCGGGTTCAGCGAACCGTAGGGGTCTTGAAACACGACCTGAATGTCAGACGCCAAATCACGCCGCGCCTTGCCCTTCAGGTGAGTGATGTCGCGCCCGTCGAACGTGATCTTGCCGCCTGCGACCGGCACCAGACCGAGCACGGCCTTGCCGAGCGTCGACTTACCCGAGCCCGATTCGCCCACGAGGCCCACGCACTCGCCAGCCCCCACCTCGAGCGACACCTCGTGCAGCACCCGGTTGGGTTTGCGCTTCGTACCGTACTCAACGACTACGTTCTCAGCCCGCAACAGCGGTGCAAATTCGCTCATCGCACTTCCTCCTTCACCGCTGCGCTGCCCGCGGCAGCACCCTCGGTTGTCCCCTCGACTGCCTCTGCGTCCAGCTCGGTGCGGCTCGCCGCACCGTCGAGCGATGCCGCGATCAGCTCGCGGGTGTAATCATTCTCGGGCGATTCGAAGATCGGGCCGACGTCATCAATCTCAACGATCGATCCGGATCGCATAACGACGACGCGGTCACAGATATCTGCCACTACACCGAAGTTGTGGGTCACGATGACGAGTGCCATCTGGTACTCGTTTTGCAGCTCACGCAGCAGTTCGAGCACCTCGGCCTGCACCGTCACGTCGAGTGCCGTGGTCGGCTCGTCGGCGACGAGTACCGAGGGCTTACCCGCGATCGCTCCGGCGATCAGCACGCGCTGCGCCATACCGCCCGACAGCTCGTGCGGGTACGACTTCATCACACGCTGCGGGTCGACGATACCCACGCGGTCGAGCATCGCGAGCGCGCGCTCTTTCGCGTCTGCCTTTGACATGCCGTGCACGGCGCGCAGCGGTTCGATGAGCTGAAACCCGATCGTGTACGACGGGTCGAGGTTACTCATCGGCTCCTGCGGAATGTAACCGATTTCGTGTCCAAGCAGCTGGGCGCGGTCGCGCTTGGACAGCGTGGTCACGTCCTCGCCACCGATCCAGATCGCGTCGGCGGTGTAGTAGCCCGACTTGGGCAACAGGTCGAGCATCGAGAACACCGTCTGCGACTTACCTGATCCGGATTCACCGACGATGCCGAGCACCTCGCCCGGAGCGACGTCGAGCGTGATGCCGTGCACCACCTCGACCTCTCCCTCGGGCGTCTCGTAGTTGACGCGCAGGTTCTCAAGCCGTACAGCGGAGTCGACGGCGGCGACCGAGATTGATCCGGTCGTGGTGGTCGTTGCGCCGATCGGCCGCTTGTTCGCGTTTTGCGCGTTGATCTTGCGGCGTGCGCGCGGTGACAGGGCGACGGTCTTGACGCTGATCGTGTCAGCGAGCGCCGAGCCGAGCACCGCGAGGGCAGCGATCGTGATGCCGAGCGCGAGCGACGGCCACAGCAGCAGTAGCGGGTCGGTGCGCATGACGCGGAAGCCCTCGTTCATCGAGGCGCCCCAGCCGGGGGTCGTGCCGCCGCCGATGCCGAGGAACTGCAGGCCTGCCTGCATGCCCATCGCCATGCCGGCGGTCAGCGCCGACTGGATCACGATGGGGGCGGTGACCTGGCGAATCACGTGGCGGGTCATGATGCGGGCATTCGACAGGCCCGATACCCGGGCAGCGTCAACATAGGCTTCGCTGCGCACCGCAAGCACGGTGGAGCGCGTGAGACGGAAGTAGCCGGGCGCCATGAAAACACCGACGGTGACCATCAGAATGTTGAAGTTGTTGCCCGTGTTCGCGCCCACAATCAGCAGGATCACCATGCCGGGGATCGACTGCAGGCCATCGCTGATCCACGTGGTGATGCGGTCGAGCTTGCCGCCGTAGTAGCCGGCAGAGAGGCCCGAAGGTACGCCGATCACGAGCGCCGTAACGATGGCGACGAGCGCACCCCACAGGGTAATCTGCGTTCCCCAGATCAGCCGGCTGGCGATGTCGCGGCCGGTGGTGTCGCCGCCAAGCCAGTGCTCAGCGCTGGGGGCCGCGCGCGTAATCGCGAGGTCAACGAAGTTGGGGTCGAAGGGCGACAGCCAGGGCGCGAAGACGCCCACGAGCACCACGAGAGCCAGAACCGAGAGCGAGATCGCGCCGGCAGGCTTTCTGATCAGTCGACCGAACAGGGAGTGGCGCTTACCCGCGCGCGAATCCACCGTCTGCGGTTCGATGTTATCGGTGAGCGGAGAGGTCATTTCACACGCGCCTTCGGGTTGATCCAGCCGAGCAGAACGTCGAGCAAGAAGTTAATGATGACGACGAACACGACCGTGATCACGGTGATTCCGAGCAGCATCGGAATGTCGCCGTTTTGCGAGGAGGACTGTGTCATCGGGCCGATGCCGGGCAGTGCGAAGATCTGCTCAACAATGATGGCGCCTGAAAGCAGGCCAACAAACATCAGCGCGAGGATCGTGAGTGACGCGGGAGCCGCGTTGCGCAGCAGGTGCATCACGATACGGTGACCGGGCAGTCCACGGCTGCGCAGGGTGCGCACGTAGTCCTGGGTGTCGGCCTGAATGATGGCGTTGCGCAGCTGTTCGGCGATCATCACGACCGCGCCCAGCGCGAGAGCGATGGCGGGGAGGGTGATGGACTGCAGCCAGCCGGCGACCGACTGACTCGGCTGCACGTAGCCCACTGCGGGGAACATGCGCAGCTGAACCGCGAACGTCATGACGAGCACAAGGGCAACCCAGAAGCCGGGCAGCGCGAAAAGGATCACCGAGCCCGCTTTGACGAGCTTGTCGATCCAGGTGCCGGGGCGCAGGCCCGCCGCGATACCGAAGATCGCTCCGAGAACCGCCGAGAGCAGAATCGAAACGGTCACAACCGACAGGGTGACGGGGAGCTTCAGCGCAAGCTGCTTGCCCACCGGCTGGAAGTTCTTCCAAGAGACACCGAAGTCGCCCCGAAGCAGGTTTGCAAACCAGTCACCGAACTGCACGAGCAGCGGCCGGTCAGTGCCGATTTTCTCGGCGAGAATGGCTTGCGATTCGGGGGTCGCTGCGCTTCCCAGCAAGCCGAGTGTTGGGTCAGGGATGGCGGTGTGCGCGAGGAAGAACGTGCCGGTCGCTACGACGAACAGCAAGATCACTCCCGAAAGCAACCGCTTCAGGGTAAAGGTGAGCATGAAGACTCCGGTGTCCGATCATTGGGGGTGGTGTGAAAGGGACCCCGCGTGCGCGGGGCCCCTTTCGAAGTGGTGACCGCTCGCGGTTAGCCCGCGAGGTCGATCTGACGCAGCGTCGGGAACATCATGCCGGTGATCGGGGTGACGGTGAAGTCACTCGACGAAACGTATGTGTTCACCGACTGTGCCCAGACCGAGAAGAACGCGTTCTCGGTGACGAGGGTGTTGAGCTTCTCAATCTCCTTGGTCTGCGCGTCACCCGGCTCTGCGGTCTTCACGACGTCGAGCTGAGCTGCAACCTCGGGGAACGAGTCGAGGCTCGGGTTCGGGTTGTACCACTGGGGCTGAGAAATCTGACGCTCAATGGTGGCCATCGGGTTCGAGTCCATCGCAATCACGCCGATGAACATCGGGTAGTCGGGAGCAACCGACATGTACTGCATGAAGTCGGTCTCCTTCCAGGTGAGACCGATGCCGAGCTCCTTGAACGTCTGGTCGACGATCGCCTGGTAGGGCTGGAACGGGGGTGCCATCGGCATCGTGACATCGAAGCCATCAGCGTAGCCTGCTTCTGCCAGCAGCTCCTTCGCCTTCTCGATGTTCGCGGGGTAGAGGTCGGTGAGCGACTCGACGTAGCCTGCGGTGCCCACGGGGAACACCTGGTTGGTGGCCTCGCCGACGCCCTGAGCGATCGTCTCGACCATCTCGGGGCCGTTAAACGCGTAGTTGAGCGCCTGGCGCACCTTCAGGTCGCCGAGCGGCTTGCCCATTTCGGTGGCACCGATGCGGTCACTGAACTCGAGACCAACCCACATCGAGAGCCCGGTTGCAACATTCCAACCCTGATCCGGAGCCATGTCCATGGCCGTCTTGTCAGCGTAGATGAGGTTGAACTGGTTGCTCTCCATGCCGTTGAGCATTGCCGTCGCGTCAGACAGCGGGCTCACCGTGAGCGGGTCGAACGGGAAGTCGTCGCTTGCCCAGTGGTCTGCGACCTTAGCGAAGTGGTACTCGGCGCCGGGGATCGAGTCGTCGCCGAGGGTGTAGGGGCCCGAGCCGACCGGCGTCTCTGCCAGCGTGCCCGCATCGATTGCGTCGGGCGACATCATGTAGCTACGGCCGAGGCCCATGTAGTACAGGATCGTGTCGTCGCGCTGCGTGAGGTTGATCGCGATGGTGTCTTCGTCGACGGCCTCGAAGCTATCGACGTTGCGGTACGCCTCCTGCGAGCGTGCACCCGCCTGCAGGTACTCGAGGCTCTTCACTGCGGCGTCGGCATCGAACGCAGCACCGTCAGAGAACTTCGCGTCGCTGCGAAGATCCATGGTGATGGTCTTGAAGTCGTCTGAGACCTCCCACTCGGTGGCGAGGGCGGGCAGCGGCTGGCCGTTCTCGTCGATCGCGAGCAGCGGATCGTAGATCGCCGAGAGGTACGGGCCATCGAACCCGACGTCAGCGAGCGACGGGTCCCACGACGTGACGTCGAGGAAGTTGCCGATGCTGAGGGGCTTGACTCCGCCGGCGGCCTCATCGCTGCCGCTGGCTGCATCCCCGCCACCGCCAGAGCAGGCGGTCAGAGCGAGCGCTGCTGCGGCGAGGGCCGCGACGCTCGTAAGTGTTTTCTTCATGTCTACTTCTCTCGATTCCGGGACATGGGTTTTGGGTGAAGACCTCGTTGTTGTCAGTGCCACCATGCAACGTGAACTGTCCGTTGTTCACCCGCGGGTTGTACGTCACTTCAACGTGTCGTCGGTTTTCATTCTACGCACGTTGACAATAAGCACAACTCCATTTTGTGTAACAAATTAGAAACAGACCGGCTGGCAAGTCTCTTGCGGATCGTATACGATCGCATCACGCCCCCATTGAAGTGGAGAACACGTGCTCAATCAATCCCAGATCGCAGCGATCGCCGACGAACTAGTGCAGGCAGACAAGGATCGCACGATCCTGCCCAAACTCACCAGCCGCTACCCCGGCATGCAGATCGAAGACTCCTACGCCATTCAGAAGGAATGGTCAGATCGTCGCATCGCCCAGGGCGCGCGCCTCGTCGGCCACAAGATCGGCCTCACCTCCAAGGTGATGCAGGTTGCCACAGGCATCTCAGAGCCCGACTACGGCGTGATTCACGACGACATGGTTTACGAATCGGGCTCGGTGCTCGAATTCGATCGTTTCTCGAACGTGCGCATCGAGGTTGAGCTCGCGTTCGTGCTCTCGAAGCCCCTCACCGGCCCCAATGTGACACTGTTCGATGTTCTCGACGCGACCGCGTACGTCGTGCCCGCCCTCGAGGTGCTCAACTCGCACCTCGAGCTCGAGGGCCGCACGATCGTCGACACGATCAGTGACAACGCTGCCATGGGCGCCATGGTGATCGGTGGCCGCCCGGTCAAGGTCGACGACATCGACCTCACCTGGGCGAAGGCGCTGCTCTACCGCAACGAGGGCATCGAAGACTCGGGTGTCGCGGGCGCGGTGCTCGGCCACCCTGCGCTCGGTGTCGCGTGGCTCGCAAACAAGCTCGCCCAGCACGGCCAGTCGCTCGATGCCGGTGAGATCATTCTCGCGGGCTCGTTCACGAAGCCCATGTGGGTTGAGCGCGGCGACACGGTGCACGCCGACTACAACGAGCTCGGGAGCGTCACGTGCCGGTTCATCTAACCCTCCCCGACACGCTGCGCGCGCGTCTCGACAAGAGCGATCGCCCACTCATCGGGCTGTGGGCCTGCGCCGGCAGCGCCGTCACCGCCGAAATTGTGGCTGGAAGCGGCTGCGATTGGGTGCTGCTTGACGCAGAGCACTCCCCCAACGGGCTCGAGTCGGTGCTGGCTCAACTGCACGCGATGTCGGCGTACCCGGTCGCGCCGGTCGTGCGCCCACCGTTTGGCGACACCGTCACGATCAAGCAGTTTCTTGATCTCGGCGCACAGAACCTGCTTATTCCCATGGTCGACACGGCGGCGCAGGCGCGCGAGATCGTGCGCGCGGTCAGCTACCCCGACGGCCAGGGCGGCGGAGTGCGCGGCGTAGGCTCAGCGCTCGCCCGCTCGGCCCGCTGGAACCGCGTCGAGGGCTACCTCGGTCGCGCCCGCGACACGATCAGCCTGACCGTGCAGATCGAGTCGGCCGAAGCTGTACGCAATGTCGAAGAAATCGTCGCCACCGACGGTGTCGACGCGATCTTCGTCGGCCCCTCCGACCTCGCGGCCTCGATGGGGCTGCTCGGCCAGCAGAACCACCCCGACGTGGTCGCGAACGTGCTGCGCGCGATCGAGGCGGGCCGCGCGGCAGGCAAGCCCGTGGGCGTCAACGCCTTCGTGCCGGCCGACGCCGAGCGCTACATCGCAGCTGGCGCCTCGTTCGTCGCCATCGGCGCCGATGTCGCGATCCTCGCGCGTCAAACCGAGGCTCTGGTCGACCGCTTCACGGCCTCTGGCTCCGGATCAGCCACCCCCCGCGCAAGCTACTAGCCGCGCGCGAGCCTCCTCCCCTGTCATGCTGCGGGAATACTCCCTCCCCCGTCATGCTGCGCGAGCGAAGCGCGTCGCAGCATCCACACGACTGGCCCCAGCGACTCCTTCGTCGCGCAGGGTGACAAGGAAGGGTTCGCCTTACCACTGCCGTCATGCTGCGGCGACGGAGTCGATCGCAGCATCCACGCGACCTACAGTTGCACTCACGCAGGAGATCAGCACTCCTGCAGGATCAAAACCTGGTTTTAGTCCTGCAGGAGTGCTGATCTCCTGCACGAGTGCAAATTCACTGCACCGCACCGAGCTCCGTGTCGACCGGAGGTGGACCCTGCGACTCGCAAGCTCGCGCAGGGTGACATGGGTGAGCCCGCGCAGGGTGACGGGAGGCTGGACAAGCTCGCGCAGGGTGACATGGGGTGAGCTCGCGCAGGGTGACGGGATTAAAACGGACCACGCCCACTCGGAGCCCCGAAAACTGCGCGTGACAAACGCCACCAGATCGTATATCATTTGAAATACAACAACGAAGTGAGGTAGCTATGACTTACGGAATCGACACTCCGGGCAAAATCATTGCCGTCCATCTCAATTACCCCTCGCGCATGCAACAGCGCGGCCGGGCCCCCGAGTTTCCCTCCTACTTCTTCAAGCCAGCTTCTTCGCTCGCTGCCACCGGTGGCAGCATCGAGCGCCCCGCCGGCACCGAGCTGCTCGCTTTCGAGGGCGAGATCGCACTCGTCATCGGTGAGCCCGCCCGCTGGGTTTCCCCCGAAGACGGCTGGAAGCACGTAGCAAGCGTCACCGCCGCCAATGACTTTGGCATCTACGATCTGCGCGCAGCCGACAAGGGCTCGAACGTACGCAACAAGGGCGGCGACGGCTTCACCCCCATCGGTCCCAAGGCCATCTCAACAGAGGGAATTGGTGAGGGCGAGTGGCGCGTGCGCACCTGGGTCAACGGTGCACTGGCACAGGAGGACACGACCGAGACGCTCAAGTTCAGCTTCGGCCAGCTCGTCGCAGACCTGTCTCAGCACTTCACGCTCGAGAAGGGTGACGTGATCCTCACCGGCACCCCTGCAGGCTCGTCTGTCGTCAACCCCGGCGACGTCGTCGAGATTGAGGTTGACGCCCCGAACGCGGCGGGTGCACCCACCACGGGCCGCCTGGTGACCACCGTCACGCAGGGCACCAACGAGTTTGGCGCTTTTGGTAACACCCCCAAGGCCACCGACCTGCAGCGCATCGAAGCCTGGGGCAGCGAAGACGAGCACGCGGCAGCCGTCGCGGCCGGCCGCGCAACCCCGCTCGATGCTGCCCCCCATCCCCTGAACGATGAGGTTCGCGCACTGCTCGCGAACGTCGCCGTCGCAACTGTCTCGGCATCGCTGCGCAAGCGCGGATACGTCGATATTTTCATCGACGGTGTGCACCCGAACCACGAGGGTGACCGCATCCTTGGCACGGCCAAGACTCTGCGCATGATCCCGTTCCGCCCCGACCTCTTCAAGTCACACGCCCCCGGGTTCAACGCCCAGAAGCGCGCGTTCGACACGGTCAACCCGGGCGAGGTACTCGTGGTCGAGGCTCGCGGCGAACGCGGCACCGGCACCGTCGGTGACGTGCTGGCACTGCGCGCCCAGGTGCGCGGCGCGGCGGGTGTCGTTACCGACGGAGGTGTGCGCGACTACGCAGCCGTGCAGGAGTTCGACATTCCCGTCTTTTCGCAGGGCGCGCACCCGAGTGTGCTCGGCCGCAAGCACGTGCCGTGGGAGACCGACGTCACGATCGCCTGCGGCGGCGCTGCGGTGCAGCCCGGCGACGTGATCATGGGCGACCGTGACGGCGTCATCGTGATTCCGCCGTTCTTGCTCGCAGAGGTTGCGGCAGAGGCCGCCGCACAAGAGAAGCAGGACGAATGGGTGGCCGCTCGCGTCGCCGAGGGCGCGGCGGTAGACGGTCTCTTCCCCATGAACGCGAAGTGGCGTGCGCGCTACGACGCTGAGCTCGCGGCACAGGCAGACCAGGCCTAAATCATGGCTGCGGAGTCCAAGTCAGAGCGGGCATACCGCCTGATCCGGGGTCGCATTGACAGCGGCCAGTACGTGCCGGGCTACCGGCTCGTACTGGCCCCCATTGCGGCAGAACTCGAGATGTCGGTCGTGCCGGTGCGCGAGGCGATCCGGCGCTTGGAAGCCGAGCAGTTTGTTACATTCGAACGCAATGTGGGCGCGCAGGTCTCACTCATCAAGGAGACAGAGTATCTGCACACCATGCAGACCCTCGCGGTCGTTGAAGGCTCAGCGACAGGGCTTGCCGCGCCCCACATTACGCCCGATCAGATTCGCCGTGCGCGCGAGATCAACCAGACCATGCGCGAGTCACTCACCATGTTTGATCCTCAAGCTTTCACCGCACTGAACCTCGATTTTCACAGTGTGCTGTTCGAGACCTGCCCCAACCCGCACATTCTTGAGCTGGTGCACAGGGGCTGGAACCGCATGAACGTACTGCGCAACTCGTCGTTCAGTTTCGTGCCGGGGCGTGCGAGCGAGTCAGTGCGCGAGCACGACAAGCTCCTCGACCTGATCGAGGCCGGCGCAGATCCGGTTGAGATTGAGCTCACGGCGCGCGAGCACCGCACGGCCACGCTCAACGCGGTGCTCGCCCACCAAGACGCGCACGATCACCCGCAGTTGCGCCCCGCATAATCACTGCACACCCAGCTACCCTCTCAAGACTTATCAATTTCACCGAACAAAAGTTACCCAACGAAGGAGTAATCATGACTCACGTAAAGCCCGAGGGCCTTCCCGAGAAGCTGCAGCTGTTCATCGACGGCGAGTTCGTCGATGCCGCTGATGGCGCCCAGTTCGACGTGGTCGACCCCGTCACGAACGAGGTCTACATCAAGGCCGCAGCCGCCGGCAAGGTAGACGTAGACCGTGCGGTCGCTGCTGCCAAGCGCGCGTTTGACGAGGGCCCCTGGCCCACGATGCTGCCGCGCGAGCGCTCACGCATTCTGCACCGCGTGGCAGACATCGTCGAGTCGCGCGACGAGCAGCTCGCGCTGCTTGAGAGCTGGGACTCGGGTCTGCCGATCACGCAGGCCAAGGGCCAGGCGCGCCGCGCAGCCGAGAACTTCCGCTTCTTTGCCGACCTCATCGTTGCCGAGCACGACAACGTCACCAAGGTGCCCGGCCGCCAGATCAACTACGTGAACCGCAAGCCCAAGGGCGTCGCGGGCCTCATCACTCCCTGGAACGTTCCGTTCATGCAGGAGTCCTGGAAGCTTGCTCCCGCCATTGCGACGGGCAACACCGTCGTGCTGAAGCCCGCGAGCTACACCCCGCTGTCGGCTGTGCTGTGGCCCGAGATCTTCCGTGAGGCTGGCGTGCCCGAGGGCGTGTTCAACCTGATCCTCGGCTCGGGCGGCGTCGCTGGCGATGCGCTTGTGAAGCACCCCGATGTGCCACTCATCTCGTTCACGGGCGACAGCTCAACGGGTGCCATGATCTCAACGAACGCTGCTCCCTACCTCAAGGGCCTTTCGCTCGAGCTCGGCGGCAAGAGCCCCTCGGTGGTCTTCGCTGACGCCGACATTGAAGAGGCGCTCGACGCGACCGTATTCAGCGTCTTCAGCCTGAACGGTGAGCGCTGCACCGCGGGCAGCCGCGTGCTCGTCGAGCGTTCGATCTACGACGACTTTGTCGCCCGGTACGCAGAGCGTGCCAAGAACATTGTCGTCGGCCTGCCCAGCGACCCGGCTACCGAGGTCGGCGCACTCGTGCACGAGAGCCACTTCGAGAAGGTCATGAGCTACGTCGAGATCGGCAAGAGCGAGGGTCGCCTCGTCGCCGGCGGCGGTCGCCCCGAGGGCTTCCCCGAGGGCAACTACGTGGCTCCCACCGTGTTCGCAGACGTGAAGTCTGACGCGCGTATCTTCCAGGAAGAGATCTTCGGCCCCGTCGTTTCGATCACCCCGTTCGACTCAGACGAAGAAGCACTGAAGCTCGCAAACGACACAAAGTACGGCCTCGCGGCCTACGTGTGGACCACGAACCTCAAGCGCGCACACAACTTCGCTCACGGCATCGAGTCAGGCATGGTGTGGCTCAACTCGAACAACGTGCGCGACCTGCGTACCCCGTTCGGCGGCGTGAAGGCTTCGGGCCTCGGCCGCGAGGGTGGCTACCGATCGGTCGATTTCTACACGACCGCACAGTCGATCCAGATCACCCTGAATGAGGCCCACAGCCCCCGCTTCGGCGCGGGCGTCGAAGCCGCAGGCAAGACCGTCTAACAAGACCGTCTAACAAGACCGTCTAACACTTTTCTCGATCCCCCCAAGTTAGAACGCAAGGAAGCGAACACCATGTCAAAGCTCAACGAAGAAGACAAGCAGTCTGCGGGTTTCTGGGTCACAAAGGAGGCCCCTATCGAGGCCCCTAACCCGATCCCCACGGCTACCAGCGAGGCACCCGACATCCTCCGCTGCGCCTACATGGAGCTCATCGTCACCGACCTCGCTGCGTCGCGCGAGTTCTACGTCGACGTGCTCGGCCTGTACGTGACCACCGAGGACGACGAGGCAATCTACCTCCGCTCGACCGAGGAGTTCATTCACCACAACCTCGTGCTGCGCAAGGGCCCGGTCGCCGCGGTGGCTGCGTTCTCGTACCGCGTGCGCACCCCCGAGGACCTCGACAAGGCTGTCGCCTTCTTCGAGGAGCTCGGCTGCGAAGTGCGCCGCAACCCGAACGGCTTCGTGAAGGGCATCGGTGACTCGGTGCGCGTTGTCGACCCGCTCGGCTTCCCGTACGAGTTCTTCTACCAGACCGAGCACACCGAGCGCATGTCGTGGCGCTACGACCTGCATATTCCCGGCGAGCTCGTGCGCCTCGACCACTTCAACCAGATTACGCCCGACGTGCCCCGCGCTGTCGGCTACATGCAGAACCTGGGCTTCCGCGTCACTGAGGACATTCAGGACAACGATGGCACGGTCTACGCCGCGTGGATGCGCCGCAAGCCCACCGTGCACGACACGGCCATGACGGGCGGCGACGGCCCCCGCATGCACCACGTCTGCTTCGCGACCCACGAGAAGCACAACATTCTCGCGATCTGCGACAAGCTCGGCGCGCTGCGCAAGTCGGACAGCATCGAGCGGGGACCTGGCCGTCACGGTGTCTCGAACGCGTTCTACCTGTACCTGCGCGATCCCGATGGCCACCGCGTCGAGGTCTACACCCAGGACTACTACACGGGCGATCCCGACAACCCGGTCGTCACCTGGGACGTGCACGACAACCAGCGCCGCGACTGGTGGGGCAACCCCGTCGTACCCTCGTGGTACACGGACGGCTCGCTCGTGCTCGACCTCGACGGCAACCCCCAGCCCGTCATCGCTCGCGAGCACGACTCCGAAATGGCTGTCACGATCGGCGCCGACGGCTTCTCATACACGCGTGACGAAGAGGGCGAGAAGGGCTTCAAGCTCGGCAACACGCTCTAGGTTCTTGGCAGCCTGAGGCTGCTTTTGATCCGGATCAATCCCCGGGGTGCTTCGCACCCCGGGGATTTTTCGCGCCCGCTGGGCAGCCCGCGCAAAATATGCGCGAGTAATTCCGCTTATGAACGAGCGTAAAGCGGAATTGCTCGCGCATATTTTCTACACGGAGGCGGCGGTCGGAAGTTCGATGCCCAGGGCGAGCTCCGCGTAGCTGCGCACCGAGGCACGGCACACCTCACGGGGAGTCGTGTCGCCGACGAGCGGATACAGGTCATAGGCGTCCTCGAGCGCGACCAGGTTGCGCGCGATGATCGCTGGTGGCGAGCCGAGCACGAACTCCCCCGTGCCTGCGCCGATCTCGATGAGCGTGCGGTAGAGCATGATCTGCCGCTCGGTAAGCGCGCGGTGGGCAGGTTGGTATTGCGGGTGCTCGGCCAGAATCGCGACGCTCTCGTATACGTGACGCAGTTCGTCGCTGATTTCGTCGGGCACACCAGCGTCAATCATTGCTGCGATGCGAGCCGCCGCGCTTTCGGCGCGATCGAGAATCTGCTGCCGCAGTTCACTGAACTCGTTCATCGCGCCCGCAATCGCCGTCATCTGCAGTTCATCGAGCGTCGCAAAATAGTGCAGCACGTTTGCCGGACTCATGTCGGCCTCTGCCGCGACCGCGCGCACATTCACTCCACGCTTCGGCCGTGACCGCGCGACGCGCCAGAACGCCCGAATAATGTCTTCACGTCGTTCGAGGCGGCGTCGCGCGGTCACGTTCATGCCCCCAGCTTATGGGATGGCGCAACAATACAATCCTTTTGTTTAAACAACAGTCCAACCTATACAACAAGGCGGTGACTTGACTAGCATAGGCACCAACGAAAGGATTAAACATTGTTCAATGATGAGCTCTCTAACCTCGCCGGCACCGCCCCTGTCGTAGGCACGCGTGCACGCGACCTGGGGGTGCCGTTCGACGGCACACCGGGCCCGCACAACGCCATCACCGACGTTGCCGGCCTGGAGGTTGGGTTCGTTACGATCATCGGTGATGAGCCCGACGCCCCCGTCGCGCGCACCGGCGTCACGGCGATCCTGCCCCGCGGTCGCGGGCGTGCGGGCGAACCGTGCGCCGCGGGCATCGCGGTGCTCAACGGCAACGGCGAGCTGACGGGCCGCAGCTGGATCGAGGAGTCGGGCCAGCTGCAGACCCCCATCGCGATCACCAACTCGCACGCCGTGGGTGCCGTACACTCGGGCGTCGACCGATGGATGGCCGAGCACCACCCGACAAGCGCCGCCGCTTGGATGCTGCCCGTCGTCGGTGAGACGTGGGACGGCTATCTGAACTCGATCAACGCCCCCTCGGTCACACCGGAGCACGCCGCGCAGGCACTCAATAACGCACGCTCTGGCCCCGTCACTGAGGGCAATGTTGGCGGCGGCACCGGCATGAACTGTTACGGGTTCAAGGGTGGGACCGGCACCGCATCACGCGTCGTACGGTCGGGCGACGATGCGTGGACGGTGGGCGTGCTGATGCAGGCCAACTTTGGCTCACGCAAGGAGCTGCGCATCGCGGGCCAGCCGCTCGGCCGCACCACGGCCGCCCCCAACCCCATGGAGACGAGCGGTTGGTTTGAGCGCGAAGCCAGCGCGGGCCTGCAGGCGGCGGGCGGTGCGGGCAGCGTGATCGTGGTGGTTGCCACCGATGCCCCGCTGCTGCCCGCGCAGTGCGAGGCGCTCGCCCGCCGCGTGCCGCTCGGCCTCGCCCGCACCGGCACGACCGGCAGCCATTTCTCGGGCGACATTTTTCTCGCGTTCTCAACCGCGAACGAGGGCGCGCTCGGCTCGAAGATGGCCGGCAATGGGATCCGGATCGAATCGCTTGCGCACGTCGCGTGGGGCTCGATCGATGCCTTCTTCGAGGCCGTCGTCGAAGCGACAGAGGAGGCCGTGGTAAACGCGCTCGTTGCGGCCCGCGACATGGAGGGACGAGCTGGCCACCTCAGCTACGCGCTGCCCCACGATGAGGTGCGCGCAGCCTTCGGTTCCGCTCGGTAACAGTCTTGAGAGCGCTCGCTGGCTACGCATGCGGCGGACACCCGGTACTAGGAAGCGGCCCCCGGGTGTTCGCGCACCTCGCTCGAAAGCGATGTGCCGCCCAGTTCAAGATAGAGCTGTCCCTCAGTGCGCGACACCGAAAGCGTGTTGCGTCGGCCTACTTCGGCCACCACCAGGTCAATGAAGCCCGGGTCAAATGAACGAAGGGTGATCTCTTCTGAGCGGTGAATGGTCTTACCCGCCCACGACGCGAGCAGCTTCGCAGGGTCGCGATGCGTATACACCGCCACCCTGTCGGCCAGTTTGCTGCCGAAGTGCAGCCGCGCGGCGTCGGGCGCACCGATCTCAATCCACGCGGTGATGTGGCCGGTCAGATCGCGCACGAGCACCGCCGGCTCGTCGGTCGAAGACACCCCGCCCGCCGCAAATGTGATGCCTTCTTCGTACTCGAGGCAGTACGCGAGCAGGCGCGTCACCATGTACGCGTCGGTTTCAGAGGGATGCCGCGCCACGCGCAGTGAGAAGTCCTCGTACACCCCACGATCCACGTCTGCCAGCTGCACATCAAAGGTGTGAATCGTCGCGCCTATTGCCATGTGTCAAGCCTACCGGCCGAGCGTTGCCGCTTCCTCTCGTAGGCGTGCATCGAGCTCGGCCTCGCGCTCAGGATGCATGACACCGGCCACAAACACGACCACGAGCGCGCCGCCCCAGATCAGAGATTCGAGCACCCCGCCCACCAGCACAGGCAGGTTCCACACCGAGATCGCAAGCACCGCACACAGCCCCAATCCGCCCAGCACGCTCGCTACGAGCACCGCACGCGGCGCCGCACCGCCCGCCACGCCCCGTCGCCCGCCAAAGGCGAGCACCGCGGCGCTCGTGAGGGCCATCATGAAGATCACGCCCACGGCACCCGCCCCCGAGTACCAGGTGTAGATCTGGGTGACCGGATCGAGCTGACCCAGCGCCGAGACGAGCACCACCGCCGAGGTCACAATGCTCACCCAGAGCGAGGCACGCGAAGGCGCCCGGTGGGCTGCGTGCACCTCGGCAAGCGCTCCCGGCAGCACACCGCGCTGGCCGAGGGTAAAGAGGTAACGGGTCACGATGTTGTGAAACGACAGCATGCAGGCAAACATGCTGGTGACCACGAGCACCTGCACCAGGTCGGCGACAATGGGGGCGACAACGGCTCCTGCGAGGTCGATCACGACACTGTCGGGCGCCTCGTTCGAGAGCGCAACGGCTTCGCCTGCCCCGAGCCCCGAGATCACGAGCCACGACGACACAAAGTACAGGGCGCCGATCGTGATCACGGCGATGTACGTCGCGCGCGGTACCGTTCGATCCGGATCCTTGGCCTCATTGCGAAATACGGCCGTAGCCTCGAAGCCAAAGAACCCCAGAAACGCGAAGAGGAGCCCGAGCCCCGGGGCCCCGACAAGCGCCTGGGCTGGATTGAGCGGAGCCGCCGAAAGGCTGCCACCGTTGAACAGCACGCCGAGATCGATCGCCAGCACCGCCACGACCTCGAGCACGAGCACCGCGCCCAGCACCTTCGCAGAGAGCTCAATGTCGCGGTAGCCCAGCACGCCCACAATGAGCAGCATGATGCCCGAGATCAACCACCAGGGTGGGGTGACACCGAGCCACAGATTGATCAGGTTGCCGGTTTGCACGCCGAGGTAGCAGGTCATCGAGACCGTAAGCAGCACATAACTGAACAGCGCGATGGCGGCGGTGCCCAACCCCAGACGCCTGCCCAGCCCGCGATGCACGTACGAGTAAAACGCGCCGGCGTCGGGTACCCGCGGTGACATCCACGTATACCCCACTGCGAACAACAGCAGAATAGCGGTGGCGGCGAGCACCATCGTGGGCACCCCCACCGAGCCCGAAATACCAATGATGATGGGAAAGTTGGCAGCGACAACGGTGATGGGCGCGGCCGCCGCGATCACCATAAAAACGATGCCGGGCACACCGAGGGTGCGGTTAAGCGTGAGATTCACGTGGGTCTCCTGTTGCGGGGCTTGACTCTGAGAAGTCTGGGCACACCTGAGTGATCTGCCGCGCGGTGGCGCGTACGAAGCACTCATGGCTCAACAGCGAAGAAGGGGTGGCGACGCTGCGCTTCTTCTTCGAAATGCTTTTCGGCAACCCTCAGTTTAGCGCGACGCTTGTTGCCGGGAGGTTACGACGTCCCTTGTGGCTAGTCTTTTGCGGCGCGCTCGGCCACCCGCACGTCGAGCGGAAAATCGACCGGCGAATCACCAAACAGCAGTTTCCCCGCCGAGCCTGCTGCGGCCGTGACCGCCGCGACGACTCGGTCTGCGAGCGCGATAGGGGTGTGCACAATAATCTCGTCGTGCAAGAAGAACACCAGGTGTGGCCTGTGCGCGAATGCGGGCCCCGAGGCCCGCGCCGCGGAGGGCGCGCCCGCCGCGCCCACCGCCGCGGGCTGCTCATCGAGAGCGGGCAGCTCGCCCAGCCGCAGCCGCAGGTCGGCGATCCACGCGAGCGCCCACTCGGCCGCGGTGCCCTGCACCACGAAATTACGCGTAAAGCGCCCGAAGTCTCGGGCGACCCTGCGGGCATTGCGCTCGTCCGCGGCCGTCGCGGCAGGGGCGTTCGCGCGCGCCTGTAGTTCGAACCACGCGGGATCCGGCCGGGGCGATGAGCGCCCGAGCCACGTCGACACGACCCCGCCGCGCTCCCCCGTCTCAGCCGCAGCGTCGACGAGCCGCATTGCGGCCGGAAAGCTCTTGCGCAGGCGAGGCACGAGCCGACCGCTATCACCCGTGGTGGCACCGTACATCGCGCCGAGCACAGCGATCTTGGCCTCCTGCCGGGTGGCGACCGCACCGCTCGTGACGATGCCTGCGTACAGGTCGGTGCCAGCGCCCGCTCGCGCCATCGCGCGGTCGCCCGCCATCGCCGCGAGCACCCGCGGCTCGAGCTGCGCCACATCAGCCGACACCAAGACCCAACCGGGGTCTGCACGCAGCACGGGCCGCAGTAGCCGCGGCAGCTGTAACGCGCCGCCGCCGTTCGACGCCCAGCGGCCGGTCACGACACCGCCTGGAATATACACCGGCCGGTAACGCCCGTCACGCACCCACTCGTCGATCCAGTTCCAGCCGTTCGCGGTGTAGAGCCGCGACAGCTTTTTGTACCGCAGCAGCGGCTCGATCGCCGCGTGCTCTACGTCTGCGATCTCCCACTGCGACGTCGAGTGCACGTCGAGGCCTGCATCGCGCAGCGCTTGCAGCAGCTTCGGCGGCGAATCGATGTTGACGCCCGGGTCGCCCAGCAGCTGTCCGATCCGCGCCGCGAGTACCGCCATCTTCTCGGGCCGCGCCCCCGCGGGCACGCGCGGCCCCAGGGCCTCTTGCAAAATACGTTCATGCTCGGTTACGTCCCACGGCACCCCGGCCGCACGCAGCTCGGCCGCGACGAGCGCGCCCGCCGACTCGGCCGCCACGAGCAGCGCCAGCTGCCCGGGCGACGCGGCAAGGGCGGCCCGCTGCCGTTCGAACTCGGCCACCGTCTCAGAAATACCCTGCGGCACCGCCGTTATTCGGGGCGTTTCGAGCTCAAAAAGTGTCGCTTGTTTCGGCTCCGGATCGGGGTCCTCGGGCCCCACGTCCCACGCCGCTGCAGCGCGCAGTGCGCGGGCGTCGGGCACGAGCTCGGAGCGCACGAGAATGGCGTGCGCGAGCCGGAGGTCGTGGCAGCGCGCGACGCGCAGGCCGCGCCGTAAGAGGCCCGGCAGCCAGCGGGCAGTGTCATTCCAGACCCAGCGCGGACTGTGCCTGGCCTCGGTGGTGCGCACAAACTCGTCGAGGTCTGCGGGCGCGAACTCTGTGCGCGATATTTCGCTCGCCGCTGCGTCGAGCCCTAACGCAGTGATGCGCCCGTCGGCACTTTGGCCGAGGGCGCACCACCGCATCGTCATCTGAGTATCGCGCTACGCGCGCTGGTACCCCGTAGGGTTACCAGCGCGGCTTGCGCTTGCCGTCTGCGCGGTCGCCACCAAAGTCACGGCCGCCGCGATCGTTACGGTCGTTGCCGTAACCGCCGCGGTCGCCACGATCATTGCCGTAGCCGCCACGTGAGCCACGATCGTTGTTGTAGCCACCACGATCGCCACGATCATTACGATCGTTACCGTAACCACCACGCGAACCACGATCGTTGTTGTAACCGCCCCGGTCGCCACGGTCGCCGCGGTCGTTGTTGTACCCACCGCGATCGCCACGGTCGTTACCGTAACCACCACGCGAACCGCGATCGTTGTTGTAACCGCCCCGGTCGCCGCCACGGCCACCGCGGTCGTTGCCGTAGCCGCCGCTGCGCGAGCCGCCACGATCGCCGCCGCGGTCATAGCCGCCGCGCGACCCCCCGCCGCCACGGTCTTCCTTCAGCTCAATGGCCTTGCCGCTGATGCGCGTGTCCTGGAGCTTTGCACGAGTCTCTGCTGAGAGATCCGCGGGCAGCTCAACAAGCGAGAAGTCGTCGCGCACCTGAATGCGGCCGAAGTCATCGCGGGTGAGGCCACCCTCGTTGGCGATAGCGCCAATAATCTGACCGGGCTGCACGCGGTCGCGGCGGCCCACCTCGATGCGGTAGCTCTTGAGGTCGTCGCGGCGCGGGCCGCGCTCGCGCTTCTCACGCTCAGGACGGTCCCTGCTGTCGTCCAAGAAGTTCGCGGCCTGCTTGCGGTCGCGATCAAACTTGCGATCGTCTTCAGCCGACAGCAGCAGCGGTGTCGCACCCTGTGCGACAACTGCGAGCGCAGCAGCCACATCAATCTCGGGAACGTCGTGGTGCTTCACGTAGTGCTGAATGATCTCGCGGAACCGCTCGATACGGCCCGTGCGGCCGAGGGCCGCCGTGATCTCGTCATCGAAGCGCGACAGACGCGTCGCGTTGACCTCTTCAATGCCGGGCAGCGGCATCTGAGTGAGGGTCTGCTTCGTGGTCTTTTCAATCTGCTTCAGCAGACGGCGCTCACGCGGGGTGACGAAGCTGATCGCGTCGCCCGTGCGGCCCGCGCGGCCGGTGCGGCCGATACGGTGCACGTACGACTCGACGTCGATCGGCAGGTCGTAGTTCACAACGTGGCTGATGCGCTCCACGTCGAGGCCGCGTGCAGCGACGTCGGTGGCGACCAGAATGTCGAGCTTGCCGTCCTTCAGGGCCTGCACGGTGCGCTCGCGCTGAGCCTGCTGCACATCACCGTTAATAGCGGCGGCCGAGTAGCCACGCGCGCGCAGTTTCTCTGCGACCTGCTCGGAGTCACCACGGGTGCGGGTGAACACGATCAGACCGTCGAAGTCCTCAACCTCGAGCACGCGGGTAAGCGCATCGAGCTTCTGCGTGTACGACACGACGATGTAGCGCTGCGTGATGTTCTGGCTGGTCTGCGTCTTGCCAGCAATCTTGATCTCTTGCGGGTCCTTCAGATACTGCTGCGAGATGCGGCGAATCTGTGACGGCATGGTGGCCGAGAACAGTGCGACCTGCTTGTCGTCGGGAGTATCAGCGAGGATCGTCTCGACGTCTTCTGCGAAGCCCATCTTGAGCATCTCGTCTGCCTCGTCAAGCACGAGGTACTTGATCTGGGTGAGATCGAGTGAGCCACGCTTCAGGTGGTCCATGATGCGGCCGGGGGTGCCGACAACAACATCAACGCCGCGGCGCAGAGCCGACAGCTGCTGGCCGTAGGCCTGGCCACCGTATACGGGCAGCAGGTTGACCTGCGGCAGGTGTGTCGCGTAGCTCTCAAACGCTTCACACACCTGCAGTGCGAGCTCACGAGTCGGGGCAAGCACAAGCGCCTGCGGCACACCAGCACCGGGCGTCATGCGCGAGAGGACGGGCAGCGCGAACGCTGCGGTCTTACCGGTTCCAGTCTGTGCGAGGCCGACAACGTCACGGCCTTCAAGCAATACAGGGATGGTGGCGGCCTGAATTGCCGACGGGGTCTCGTAGCCCACGTCGGTAACGGCCTGAAGAACTTCAGCAGAGAGACCGAGGTCGGCGAATGTAATGCGCTCACCCTCGGTTTCTGAAGGGACAGCGGATTCGCCTGATGTGGCATTCTCAGAAGAGGTCATCATACTAGTCTACCCCCGATTTACCTGAACACTTGGCGTGACAACGATTATTCATGCACTCGCCCCTTGGCAGCTCGCTTACTGCACTCAAAATCACCGCTCGTGCGCGCAGAACCAAGCACCCCGGGCATTCCTCGGCTTACGCTCAAATGAACAAGTGCGCACGGTCAACTTCGGCGACCCATTCGCGCACGGCAATGAAGCCTCAGAAAGGACTCCCCCATGAGTGAGCAGGCCCCTCCACAACAACCCGGTCTTAGTAGGCGTACTCTCGGCGCCCCGGCCATCACCCTCATGATTATCGCTGCTTCTGCACCACTTACAGTGGTCGCCGGCGGTGTCACGACCTCTTTTGCCGTCACCGGATCGCTCGGTGTGCCCCTCGGCTTTCTTTTGATCGCCGTCATCTTGACCGTGTTTGCGGTTGGCTACACCGCCATGAGCCGGTTCGTCACCAATGCTGGAGCGTTTTACGCTTACATCGCGCAGGGCCTCGGGAGGCCCCTCGGGGTGGGCGCCTCGCTCATTGCGCTCGTGTCGTACAACGCGATGCAGGTGGGCATCTACGGCCTGTTTGGTTTTCAGCTTTCGCTCTTCTTGGAGGCCAAGCTGGGCTTCGCTTCCCCCTGGTGGATCTGGGTATTACTGTGCATCGTTGTAGTCGGCGTGCTCGGCGTCAACCGCGTCGATCTTTCGGCTAAGGTGCTCGGTGCCCTCGTCGCACTCGAATTTCTCGTGGTGATCATCTTCGATGTCGTTTCGTTCTCGGTAGCGCCTGAGGGCGTCTCTACGGCAACACTCAACCCGTCCGAGTTGTTCGGCCCTGCCCTCGGCATCGTGCTCGTGTTTGGCGTGGCCGCATTTATGGGCTTTGAGGGCGCAGCCATTTATGGCGAGGAGGCGAAAGACCCCAAGCGCACGGTCGCCCGCGCCACGTACGCCGCCGTGGCAATTATCGGTCTGTTCTACGCGTTCAGTGCGTGGGCCTTTTCTGTGGGCATTGGCCCGTCGGAGATCGTTGAAGCGTCACGCACCCACGGCCCCGATCTGATGTTTGTGTTTATGACCGACCACACGAGCATGCTGTTTGCAGACATTATGACGCTGCTGTTCATCACGAGCCTGTTCGCGGCACTGCAGTCGTTTCACAACGCGGTCGCGCGCTACTTCTACTCGCTCGGCCGTGAGGGCGTGCTGCCCCGCGGCTTTGCGCGCACGTCGGCCGCGGGTGCACCGTGGGCGGGCTCACTCGCGCAGACCGTGATCGCCCTCGTCGCGGTAGCAGGCTTCGCGCTTGCAGGTGACGCGTTTGGCGGCGCCGCTGCACTCGGCGAAAACGCGATCCTGTATCCCGTGCTCACCATGTTCACGTGGCTCACCAACACGGGAGCGGCAGGTCTTGTGCTGCTCATGGCTGCTATCGCCGCCGCGGTGATCGGGTTCTTCATGAAGAACCAGCGCGGCCTGGGGCTCTGGACGCGGGTGATCGCCCCTGCCATTTCAGGGCTGGCACTGCTGTGGGTGTTCATCATGATCCTCGCGAACTTCCAGCTCATGCTCGATCAAGAACAGCCCGACGCGACGACCTACATATTGCCCGGCATGATCTTTGCCGCCGGCATCGTCGGCATCGTCTGGGGGCTGGTGTTAAAGGCGCGCAAGCCCGCACTCTACCGCCAGATCGGCCACGGCACCGAGCCCGGAGCTTACGACACCGAGCTGGTAGATCTGCAGGCAGAATAGGTCGCACCCCCTGGATCCGGAATCCCAGACAGAGGAGCTTCCGGGCGCATTGAACAGGCGGCGGTGACGCGGTGAGATAGAAGCACCGCGGCACCGCCGCCGCACTGTTTCGAAAGGGCCCACACCATGGCACTCCCCGGCGCACGTCCCGTCAAAGCCCCCCGCGGCACCGAGATCTCAGCGAAGAGTTGGCAGACCGAAGCCCCGCTGCGCATGCTCATGAACAACCTCGACCCCGAGGTCGCTGAGCGCCCCGACGACCTCGTCGTCTACGGCGGCACCGGCCGCGCGGCCCGCAGCTGGGAGGCGTACGACGCGATCGTCGACACCCTGCGCGACCTTGAGGACGACGAGACCCTGCTCGTGCAGTCGGGCAAGCCCGTGGGCGTCTTTCGCACGAACGTCTGGGCACCGCGCGTGCTCATCGCAAACTCCAACCTCGTGGGCGACTGGGCGACGTGGCCCGAGTTTCGCAAGCTCGAGGCAGAGGGCCTCATGATGTACGGCCAGATGACCGCCGGTTCGTGGATTTACATTGGCACCCAGGGCATTCTGCAGGGCACGTTCGAAACCTTCGCGGCGATCGGCGCTAAACGCTTTGGTGGCAGCCTCGCCGGCACCCTCACCCTCACCGGCGGCTGCGGCGGCATGGGCGGCGCGCAGCCGCTCGCCGTCACCCTCAACGACGGCGCGTGCCTCATCGTCGACGTTGACGAGTCACGCATGCAGCGCCGCGTAGGCAAGCGCTACCTCGACGAGGTCGTCACCGATCTCGACGAAGCGCTCGCGAAGGTGCAGCAGGCGAAAGACGAAAAGCGCGGCTGGTCAGTTGGGCTCGTCGGCAACGCCGCCGAGGTGTTCCCCGAGATTCTGCGCCGCCACCGCGCCGGCGAGATCACGATCGACATCGTCACCGACCAGACGAGTGCCCACGACCCGCTCTCGTACCTGCCCATCGGATACACGGTCGAAGAGTGGGCAGCACGCGCGGCAGCAGACCCCGAGCAGTTCACGCTCGACGCGCAGGCGGCCATGGCCGCGCACGTCAAGGCCATGGTCGAGTTTCAAGACGCGGGCGCCGAGGTGTTCGACTACGGCAACTCGATTCGCGATGAGGCACGCAAGGGTGGCTACGACCGCGCCTTCGAGTTTCCCGGCTTCGTACCGGCCTACATTCGCCCGCTGTTCTGCGAGGGCCTCGGGCCGTTCCGTTGGGCTGCGCTGTCGGGCGACCCCGAAGACATTCGCGTCACCGACGAGGCAATCCTCGAGCTGTTCCCCGAGAACGAGCACCTGCGCCGCTGGATTCGCGCGGCGCAAGAACGCGTCGAATTCGAGGGCCTGCCCGCCCGCATCTGCTGGCTCGGCTACGGCGAGCGCCAGCGCGCCGCGCTGCGCTTCAACGAACTCGTCGCCGAGGGCAAAATCTCGGCCCCGATCGTGATTGGTCGCGATCACCTCGACTCCGGATCGGTCGCATCGCCATACCGTGAAACCGAAGCGATGGCCGACGGCTCAGACGCGATCGCAGACTGGCCGCTACTCAACGCGCTGACGGCAGCGTCGTCGGGTGCGACCTGGGTGTCGCTGCACCACGGTGGCGGCGTGGGCATTGGCCGTTCGATCCACTCGGGCCAGGTGTCGGTGGCCGACGGCACACCGCTTGCGGCCGAGAAGCTCGAGCGGCTGCTCACGAATGATCCCGGCATGGGCGTGATTCGCCACGTCGACGCGGGCTACCAGCGCGCAGTAGACGTTGCGGCCGAGCGCGGGGTGCGCCTGCCAATGACGCCGACGATTCGCCACGAGTAACCCCTCCCGTCATTCTGCGCGAGCACCCCAGCCACCGTCATTCTGCGCGAGCTTGCGAGTCGCAGAATCCACCCCCGAAAGCGAACCTCCATTGCCCTCAATACTGATCGACAACATTGGCGAACTCACCACGAACGCTGACGCTTGCGAGCCAGGCGCCCCGGCGCGCCTCACCGACGCTTCGGTCGTCATCGAGGGCGACCGCATCGCATGGGTGGGCGCGGCAGCTGTGGCGCCGGCCGCCGACGAACGCTTCGACGCGGCGGGGCGTGCGGTGCTGCCCGGCTGGGTGGACTCACACACCCACATGGTGTTTGCGGGCGACCGCACCGCCGAGTTCGAAGCACGCATGTCGGGAGAGGCATACGCCGCGGGCGGCATCAACGTCACCGTGAACGCGACGCGCGAGGCCTCTGACGCCGCGCTCGAGCACAACCTTGAGCGCCTCGTCGACGAGGCCCGTCGTGGCGGCACGACGACCCTCGAGACAAAGACGGGCTACGGGTTGACGGTGGCCGACGAGGTACGCTCAGCACAAATCGCTGGCCGGCACGTCGACGCTGTCACCTTCTTAGGGGCGCACCTCGTACCAGCTGGTTCTGACCCCGGCGCATACCTAGACCTCGTCACGGGGCCCATGCTCGAAGCTGTTGCCCCGTACGTGAGCGCCGTCGACGTGTTCTGCGAGACAGGTGCCTTCGATGAAGCTGCATCTCGCAGCGTGCTCGAAGCTGCCGCCCGCGTCGGGCTCGCCACCCGCGTGCACGGCAACCAACTGGGACCTGGCCCCGGGGTACAGCTCGCCGTCGCGCACGGCGCGCTCAGCGTCGACCACGTCGCGTTCCTGAGCGACGAAGACATCGAAGCACTCGCGGCGTCTTGGACGGGATCCGGCAGTACAGCGGCACGCGACAATGCAGCGGCACACGGCACCGAGGCGGTGCGTGGCACCGTGGCGACCGTACTGCCCGCGTGTGACCTATCGACCCGCATGCCGCTCGCACCCGCACGCCAGCTCGTCGACGCGGGCGCGCAGATTGCGATCGCGTCAAATTGCAACCCGGGCACCTCGTACACGAGCTCGATGGCGTTTTGCGTCGCTACCGCGGTGCTGCAGATGGGTCTGACAATTCAAGAGGCCGTGCGGGCGGCAACCTTCGGCGGCGCACTCGCACTTGGCATGCACGAGGAGGGCTGGCGCGATCCGCGGGGCGCAGCGCAGCCTGCCATCGGCGTCGTGCGCGTGGGGGCGCGCGCCGATCTGCAGCTACTCGAGGCCCCCTCGGTGACCCACCTCGCGTACCGCCCGGGCATGCCGCTCACGACGGCGGTGTGGCGGCGCGGAGTGCGCGAGGTGTAGCGCGCTCGCAGCTTGGCCCTCACCGTGCGGCCAAAAGTGGGTGTTATGGGGCCCCATAACACCCACTTTTGGCCGCACAGTACGGGATGGGCTGCTTTCAGACACCCGGGAACGGAGACTCAGCGAACAGACGAGTGAGTTCGGGTGAGAGCGGCTTTGGGTTTTGCCCCAATTTTTCACACAGCAGCGCGCGAGTGCTGTCGATGTTTTCTCTGAAGAAATCTTCGTAGTGCAGCCGCACAACCGTGTACCCAGCGTCGCGTGCACGCTGCAGTCTGTATTCATCGCGGAGATACTGGGAGCGATCTGTGCGGTGCTGCTCACCGTCGTACTCGAAGATCAGCTTTCTCTTGTGATCGACCTGGTCGAAGCGGCCGATCCAGTTACCCTGCACATCAAAGACATCAGACTGCATCTCCAGTCCGTCAAGCCCCATGCGGGCCAGCTCAAAGTGCAACAGAGTTTCCATTCGTGATTCTGCGCCCACCCGCGACACTTGCAACGTTGCTCGAACACGCGTTACATGCGGCATGGAACATTTCGACAGCACAGCCGCAATCTCCTCGTGCGTTAATAGCGAAAAGGGGTTCGAGAGCGGGCCCTGCACTTTTAACAAGTGGTCGAGTGCCACCACGAGTTCAACAAAGCTAAGCATGCCCGCCGATTGCAGGAGCGCTGCTAGCTCGGGCATACAGGGCAAGCCAGCACGGTCACGCACTGTGCGAAATGAGGTTCGTTTGCGATGTCCAACAACATTTCGAACTCGAGGCCGGTTCATGTGGTTTGGCGCTGTGACGTGTACTTCTAGTGGGGCGATAATGGGCACACTTCTCAGGATCAGCGCTGTCGTATGGCTGAACGCTTCCCCCACACGCAACAACGGCAGCATTCCCTGCGCCATGTACCGCATTTCATCTTCACGATATCCGCGCTCATTGCCTTGCTGTAGACGATAAATCCCATGACGCACCCGCGTAAATCTCGGGTGTTTCAGCATTTCACGAGTCACCCCTAGAAGTGCCCAGCCCGCAATCGTGTGGGTAGTGCCCGGCGGAGCATCAACAGAAGTAGGTGTACGAGGCATACACTCCAGTGTGCACACCTTATGCGCCCTCACCGAGTTATCCACAGGAGGCGCCAAAGACGACCAGATTCTGTGTGCTCTTCACTGTTGTGGACGAAGTATTTCGACGAAGCGTCTACTTTTCACGCGTGTTTATCGGCCTGCTGTGCTTCCGTGTTATGTCGTGCGGCCAAAAGTGGGTGTTATCGGAGCCGATAACACCCACTTTTGGCCGCACGGTGAGGGCGGCACGGCGCGGCCCCTACGCGCGGCCGTGAATGCGGGTGGAGAGGGTCTGCGCCGCCTGCCGTACGGCGAGGGCGACGCCTGCGAATTGATCCGGAGCGATGCGCTCTTCAGCGAACGTCACCGCGATCGCAGCCACCGGCCACCCTCGGTGGTCAAGCACCGGCACGCCGATCGACGCGAGCCCTTCGGTGACCGACCCCCGCTCGAGCGCATACCCGCGCGTGCGGGTATCGTCGAGCACGGTACGCAGCTTGGAGTAGCGGTCGATGTGCTCACCGTCGGGCAGCGTGTGCCGATGCACGAACGCCTCCTGCGACGGAAATAGCGCCCGCACCTGGGCTTTAGGCAGCGATGCGAGAATTGCGCGTCCGCTCGCCGTGAGCTGCATGGGCAGCCGCACGTCGACATCGGTGACGAGGGGCCGCGACCCGGGCGCCCGCTCCTCGATGACGTAGAGCACGTCGCGGCCGTGCGGCACGGCGAGGTGGCAGCTCTCGCCCAGCCGGTCGACGAGCTGCGCGACGAGCGGGCGACCGAGCCTACCGAGCGGCTCCTGGCGCTCGTACGCACTCGAGAGCTCGACCGCGGCAATGCCGAGCCCGTAGCGTTTCTCCTCGGGCAGGTGCATCACGAACCCGTGCTGCTGTAGCGTCGCGAGCAGGTGATACACCGTCGACCGCGGCAGCTCGAGCTGGGTGGCGATCATGCTGGCCGCCATCGGCCCACGCGAACGCGCGAGCAGGCTCAAGATGCGCAGCGTCTGGTCGGCCGCCGGTACCTTGGGTTCGGTCATGAGTGCACCCTATCGCGCGCCGGATCGGTTGGGCCCGAGCCGCGGTGGGCCCGAGCCGCGGTGGGCCCGGGATAAGAGGTGAGCCCGGGCCGCGGTGGGCCCGGGATAAGAGGTGAGCCCGGGCCTACTGCTTAGCGTCGCGGGTACGCGAGCGTCGTGCCTAAGCGAGCTTTGCGCCGAGCGCAGCTTCGACGCTCGCACGCACCGCCCCGCTCACGACGAACTCGTGCGCCGCCGTGATGGTGGGCGACAGGAACGAGTCGGTGTCGGGGGCCGCGATGCGCGTGCGAAACAGCTCGTGCACCGCGAGCGTTGCGGGCGACGGCTGATGCTCGGCTGCGTCTTGCGCCTGCGCCCGAAAATCGAGCGAGCGAGTCGACGTGAGCAGCTCGATAGCGAGCACACGTGAGAGCCCGTCGATCGCGCGGCGTAGCTTGCGCCCGGCATGCCAACCCATCGACACGTGGTCCTCTTGCATCGCCGACGACGGGATCGAATCGACCGAGGCTGGCGCGGCGAGTCGCTTGAGCTCGCTCACGATACCGGCGGCAGTGTACTGCGCGATCATGAGCCCTGAGTCGAGCCCCGCGTCTGCGGCGAGAAACGGCGGCAGCCCGTGGTTGCGCGCGACATCGAGAAAGCGGTCGGTGCGGCGCTCGCTAATCGAGGCGAGGTCGGCGACGGCCACGGCGAGAAAGTCGAGCACATAGGCGACGGGCGCGCCGTGAAAGTTGCCGTTCGATTCGACCCGGCCATCGGCGAGCACGACCGGGTTATCGATGGCTGACGCGAGTTCGTACCCCGCTACGGTCGCAGCGTGGGCGGCGGTGTCGCGGGCGGCGCCGTGCACCTGCGGTGCGCAGCGGAGCGAGTAGGCGTCTTGTACGCGCGTGAACTCGCCCTCGCGGGGGCGCTGAATCAGATGCGAGCCCTCGAGCACGGCGCGCATGTTGGCGGCGGCGGCAGCCTGGCCCGGGTGCGGGCGCAGCGCGTGCAGGTCGGCGGCGAAGACCGCGTCGGTGCCGGTGAGCCCTTCGACGGAGGCGGCGGCGGCCACATCAGCGACGGCGAAGAGCTCGGCGAGATCTGCCAGCGCCAGGCACAGCATGCCCAACATGCCGTCGGTGCCGTTGATGAGAGCGAGACCCTCTTTCTCTGCGAGCACGAGCGGGGTGATGCCCGCGGCGGCGAGCGCGTCTGCTGCGTCGGTCGGGGCCGCATCGGCCGCCGCCCCGGCGAGCCGCACCTGCCCCTCACCCATGAGCGTGAGTGCACAGTGGGCCAGTGGGCTCAGGTCGCCCGAGCAGCCGAGCGAACCGTACTCGTGCACAACAGGGGTGATGCCGGCGTTGATGATCGCCGCGTAGGTCTCAACCACGGCCGGGCGCACACCCGTGCGGCCGGTGGCAAGCGTTGCGAGGCGAAGTAGCATAAGGGCACGCACAACCTCCCGTTCGACCTCGGCACCCGTGCCTGCGGCGTGCGACCTGATGAGGCTGCGCTGCAGCTGCTGCCGCTTTTCTACGGGAATCTGCACCTTAGCGAGGGCCCCAAACCCGGTCGAGATACCGTAGTGCGGCTGCGAGTCGTTTGCGAGATCTTCGACGATCTGGCGGCTGGTGGCAACACGCTCGAGCGCCGCACTCGATACAGCGATGGGGGCGTCGTGGCGTGCGACGGCGACGACGTCGGCGATGGTGAGGGGTGCGTCACCGAGGGTGACGGTGGCATATGCGTTCATGCTTCGATCACACCGCACCTGCGCGCCGGGTGGTACCCCGCCACACACTCCCCTGTCTGGGATCCCAGATGATTGGTCAAGCGGGGCGCGCGAGGGGCACCGTCTTTGTTACGGTCGAAGCATGATCCACGACACAGGGTTTCGCAACGAAGAGCCCCGCAACGAAGCGCACGTCACCTCTAACCTGTCGGTAGACCCGGCCTGGCCCCGCACAGGCGAGTGGGGGCCGCTGCCCGCAGACGACACGCACATCGATCTCGCACTCGTCGGCATTCCCACCTCGCTCACATCGCTCTCACCCACGAATGCCCACGAGACACCCGCCGCGGTGCGCGAGGCCCTGCGTCGCTACTCGAGCCACGTCGTCGCCCCGGGGTTTCCCGGCCGACGCCGCCGCGAGAACGAGATTGTGCTCGACGAGGCGCTCACCATCGTCGACGCCGGCGACGTCTCAAACCCCGACTCTGAGGCGGGCGAAGCTG
Source organism: Leucobacter faecis (assembly GCF_054456635.2). Lineage (NCBI taxonomy): Bacteria > Bacillati > Actinomycetota > Actinomycetes > Micrococcales > Microbacteriaceae > Leucobacter > Leucobacter faecis. Next base: position 235,994 of record NZ_JBTJEP020000001.1, on the reverse strand, counting down.
CCGCTCGCGAACTGGTCGCGACGCTGTCGCAGCGCGCCGAGCTGGTTGTCGCGCTCGGCGGCGACAACTCGCTCACCGTGCCGGCCGCGCTCGGCGTCTGCGGCGCAGACCTCGAGAACGCAGGCCTCATTACGCTCGACGCCCACCACGACCTACGCGACGGCCGCTCGAACGGCTCCCCCGTGCGCAGGCTCATCGAGGCCGGGCTCAACCCGCGCCGCATCGTGCAGATCGGCATCGCCGACTTCGCAAACTCAGCCGAGTACCGCCGCCGCGCCAAGGAATACGGCATCACGGTCATTCACCGCGACGAACTACACACGCGCACCATGCACGAGGTTGTCGAAGAAGCGCTACACATTGCAGGCTCAGGCGGCGGCCCACTGCACGTCGACCTCGACGTCGACGTGTGCGATCGCTCGGTGGCCCCCGGCTGCCCCGCATCAATTCCCGGCGGTATTCAGGCGCACGAGCTGCGCCTCGCGACAAGGCTCCTCGCCACCGACCCGCGGGTGCGCGGCATCGATATCGCCGAGGTCGATGCGACAGCCGACACGAGCGACCAACGCACCGTGCGCCTTGCTGCGCTCTGCGTGCTTGAGGCCGCTGCCGGCCTCGCCGCCCGGCTCGGCAAGTAACCGCGGCGAGCCTCGCTACCCGGCTCGGGCGGCACTAGCCCGGATCAGGCCGCCCGCGACTCGCACACGGCCAGCACGCGAGTCGCGGGCGGCACCCTCGATTGCGTCTCACGGAGCCGCCCGGGTTAGAGTGTTTCGGTGCGGGAGACCCCGCCGAGAGGGAACACACCATGAATTCGACGGACGGCTCGCCCGCCGCAGCACCGCACGCCGCCGCACCGCAGCAGACCGCGCTCAAACGGGGGCTTTCGGCCCGCCACATCAGGTTCATGGCGCTCGGGTCAGCGATCGGCACGGGCCTCTTCATGGGGTCGGCGGGCGCGATTCAGACCGCTGGGCCCTCGGTGCTGCTCGCGTACATCATTGGCGGCGCGGCGGTCTTTATGGTGATGCGCGCACTCGGCGAGCTGGCCGTGCGCAACCCTGTCTCGGGCTCGTTCTCTGCCTACGCCTCGAAGTACATTGGCCCGTTCTCGGGCTTTCTGGTGGGCTGGACGTACACGTTCGAGATGTTCGTCGTCGCGCTCGCAGACGTCACCGCGTTTGGCATCTACATGGGGTTCTGGTTTCCAGACGTCGACCGCTGGATCTGGGTGCTCGCAGCCGTGTTCTTTATCGCGGCACTCAACCTGATTAGCGTGAAGGCGTTTGGCGAGCTCGAATTCTGGTTCTCGCTCATCAAGATCTCGGCGATCGTGCTCATGATCGCGGGCGGCATCGCCGTCATCGTGTTTGGTTTCGGTACGCAAAGCGCGGGCGCGGCGGGCCTCTCAAACCTGTTTAGCCACGGCGGGTTCATGCCCAACGGCGTGTGGGGATTCGTCGCCTCGTTCACAATCGTCATGTTTGCGTTCGGCGGCATCGAGGTGATCGGCATCACCGCCGGCGAAGCCAAAGACCCCGGCCGCGTGATTCCGCGCGCGATCAACTCGGTGCCGCTGCGCATTCTGTTGTTCTATGTACTCACGCTGGGCGTCATCATGTGCCTGCAACCGTGGAACGCCATCGACGGCAACTCCAGCCCGTTCGTGTCGGTGTTCGACGCGCTCGGCATTCCCGCCGCCGCCCACGTGCTCAACTTCGTGATCATCACGGCCGCCCTGTCTGCCATCAACGCCGACATCTTCGGCGCGGGCCGCATGCTGCACGGCCTCGCGCTCAAGGGGCAGGCCCCTCGTTCGTTCACGCACACGAGCCGCGGCGGCGTGCCCTATATGCCGGTCGTGGCGATGGTCGCTGCGCTGCTCGTCGGCGTCGTAATCAACGCGCTATTTCCGGATCAAGTTTTCTTCTTAATCGCCGCGCTCGCGACCTTCGCGACGGTGCTCGTATGGCTTGTCATCTTGATCGCGCACGTGCGCATGAAACGCGAAGTCGCACGTGAGGGTCTTGCCCCGAGCGCCTTCCCTGTGCCGTGGTGGCCGGCCGCGTCGTACATCACAATCGTGTTTGTCATTGTGGTGCTCGCGCTCATCGCCGTCGTGCCCGACACCCGCCCAGCAATCTACGTGGGCGCCGCCTGGGTCGTGCTCATTGCCGCCTGCTACTGGTTCTTCGTGCGTGGACGTAACCCGGCAGACCTCACCCCGTAACCGCGCCACAGAAGGGACACTCCGTACGCTTTATCAGCCTCTGAACCGTACGGAGGTTCCCATCTGTTGCGGCCGCTTGGTGTTGCAACCGGGTAATCCGTTGGATTGAGCTCAGCCCAGGCGCCAATCAATCGGAGGGGCGCCCTGCGCCGCCAGCTCGGCGTTCGCGCGGCTAAACGGTTTCGACCCAAAGAACCCGCGCCTGGCCGACAGCGGCGACGGGTGCGCACTCTCGATTACGGGCACGCTCCCCAGGCGGGGCGCGAGCGCCCGGGCATCGTTGCCCCACAAAATTGCGACGAGCGGCCCGCCACGTTCTGCGAGCGCGGCGATCGCGCAGTCGGTAATGCGCTCCCACCCTTTACGTCGGTGTGACCCCGCCTCCCCCGCCTGCACCGTCAGCACGCGGTTGAGCAGCAGCACCCCCTGCTCGGCCCACGAGCTCAGGTCGGGGTGAGTGGCAGGCGAGGCCCCGAGATCGTCGTGCAGCTCGCGATACATGTTGACGAGGCTACGCGGCAGCGGCCGTACGTCGCGGGCCGCCGAGAACGCGTACCCCATCGCGTGGCCGGGGGTGGGGTACGGGTCTTGCCCGACGACGAGCACACGAGCCAGCGCGAGCGGCCGCTCGAACGCCCGAAAGATGCACTCGGCGGGCGGCAGCACCTCGTGGCCCGCCGCCCGCTCTGCGTCGACGAATGCGAGCACCGCTTCGAGGTCGCCCGCGACCGGGCGCAACGCCTCGGCCCAGTCTGGGGCAATACGGCCCGCGGCCTGGAGCCTCTCAAGCGCCGCGAGGCCATGATCCGGATCAGTCATGAACATATTCTGCCTGAAACCGGTGGCAGATCAGCCCGTGACGCCACGAAACGAGCGACCCCTGTGGCGCATCTGCGGCAGGTTACGCCTCGTGTCAGCAAACATTGCCACGCATGCATCTGTTTCGTAGTCTCTTGGCAGCACCCTCGCGAACTCCGTCGCGGCGGCACCCTCTACTTCCACTCACCGAGGAGTTTCACGATGACTGATAACACCGCTTGGGGCTTTGAGACCCAGCAGATTCACGCCGGCCAGGTCGCAGACCCGACCACGGGCTCGCGTGCGCTGCCGATTCACCAGACGACCGCGTTTGTGTTTGAAGACACTGCGCAGGCAGCGGGCCGCTTCGCACTCACCGAGTTTGGGCCCATCTACACGCGCCTCAACAACCCGACGCAAGACGTTGCTGAGCAGCGTATCGCCGCGCTCGAGGGGGGCACGGCAGCCCTGCTGCTCGCGAGCGGCCAGTCAGCTTCGACGTTTGCGGTGCTCAACATTGCGGGCGCGGGCGACCACATTGTGTCATCGTCATCGATCTACGGCGGTACCTACAACCTCTTCAAGTACACGCTCGCGAAGCTCGGCATTGAGGTCACGTTCGTGGAGGATCAAGACGATCCCGCCGCATGGCAGCGCGCCGTTCGCCCCAACACGAAGCTGTTCTTCGCCGAGAGCATCGCAAACCCGCGCTCGAACGTGCTCGATATTCGCGCCGTCGCAGACGTGGCTCACGAAAACGGCCTGCCCCTCATCGTTGACAACACCGTTGCGAGCCCCTACCTGGTGCGCCCCATCGAGCATGGCGCAGACATCGTGCTGCACTCGGCCACCAAGTTCTTGGGCGGCCACGGCACAACCATGGGCGGCGTCATCGTCGACGGCGGCAAGTTTGCTTGGTCAGAGCACGTCGACCGGTTCCCCGGTCTCACCGAGCCCGACGAGTCATACAACGGCGTGAGCTACACCGGCGCGGTGGGTGACGGCATCGCTTACATCATCAAGGCGCGCGTGCAGCTGCTGCGCGACCTCGGCGCATCGATCGCCCCCATCAACGTGTGGCTACTGCTGCAGGGTATCGAGACCCTGTCACTGCGCATGGAGCGCCACGTGCAGAACACGCAAGAAATCGCTGAGTGGCTCGACGGCCATCCCGACGTTGCCACCGTGTACTACTCGGGTCTGCCGACGAGCCCGTGGTACGCCGCCGCGAACAAGTATGCCCCGAAGGGCGTAGGCGCTGTCGTCTCGTTCGAGCTCAAGGGCGGCGTCGAAGCCGGCCGCGCGGCCGTTGAGAACGTTGAGCTGTTCAGCCACGTCGCCAACATCGGCGACGTGCGCAGCCTCATCATTCACCCCGCTTCGACCACACACTCGCAGCTCACCCCCGAGCAGCAGCTCACCGCCGGCGTCACCCCGGGGCTCGTGCGACTCTCGGTGGGCCTCGAGCACATCGATGACATCAAGGCCGACCTCGAGAAGGGCTTCGCCGCCGCACGCAAGGTTGTCGCCGAGGCCAACGCCAACGCATAACCTCGCGCCGCAGATCGCCCCGAACGCGCCTTCGCCCTGCTGCGAAGGCGCGTTCGGCGCATATCGCGTCATACCCCTGGCGTTTACTCGCGCACGCGCACACGCACGCACGCTCCGAACCACGCACGCAGACCCGGCAGAATGGATCATCATGGACTGGCAGACCCCCGAGGACTCGTTTCCCACCGACTTCATCACTGACGCCCAGCTGCGCGCCCTCATGGGCCGACCCCCTATCTCGGGCGGATGGCGCGACGGCGACCCGGTGGGCCAGCGGCAGTTCGCCGCGATCGGCTCACTCACGACCGAGGCGGGCGAAGAGCTACCCAACGTGCGCATCGCGTACGAAACCTTCGGCGAGCTCAACGACGCACGCGACAACGCAATTCTCGTGTTCCACGCGCTCACGGGCGACAGCCACCTGATGGGGCCCGCGGGCCCCGGCCACCCCACCGACGGCTGGTGGTCTGAGATCGTCGGCCCGGGCCGCCCACTCGACACCGAAAAATACTGCGTCGTGGCCCCCAATGTGCTCGGCGGCTGCCAGGGCTCGACAGGCCCCGGATCCCTCGACCCCGAGCATCGCGAGTGGGGTGGCCGGTTTCCGTTCCTCACTATTCGTGACCAGGTGGCTGCGGCCGCACGTTTCGCAGACGCCCTCGGCATTGATCGGTTTCACACCGTCATCGGTGGCTCAATGGGCGGCATGCACGCGCTCGAGTGGGCCCTCACTCAGCCCGGCCGCGCCGGGCGGCTCGCCGTCATCGCGGCGCCTCCCGTAACGACCGCCGACCAGATCGGCTTGAACCTCGTGCAGCTCGAAGCAATACGTAGCGACCCTGCCTACCACGGTGGCGACTACTACGACGCCCCCGACGGGGTGGGTCCGCACCACGGCCTCGCTACCGCGCGCAGGCTCGCGCTGCTCAACTACCGCTCGAACACTGAGCTCGACGAGCGTTTTGGTCGTGCCTGGCAGTCGGCGGTAAGCCCGCTCGGCAGTGGCGGCCGCTTCGCTGTCGAGTCATATCTCGATTTCCACGGCAACAAGTTCACACGCCGGTTCGACGCCAACAGCTACCTGACCCTTGTGCAGGCCATGAACTCGCACGATGTGGGCCGCGGCCGCGGCGGCGTGCGCGCAGCGCTGTCGACCCTCGATCTCCCCACACTGGTACTCGGCATTCCAAGCGACCGCCTGTTCACGCTCGACGGCCAGGACGAGATCGCGCGTCACACCCCCGGCAGCCTCGACGGGCCCCAAGCCACACGCATCGATTCACCGTTTGGGCACGATGCGTTTCTCATCGAGTTTGAACGCGTCGGCACGGAGCTCTTGCGCCTGCTGAACAGCTGAGACCGTACCTCGTCAGGCCTGCCGCGGTGGCATCGCCAGTCCGCTACAGTTGTGTTGAAGCTTGCAGAATTCGACCGCTTCAACACGTACTCGGCTTACACGGAAGAGAGCCCGATGTCTGGCTTTTCAAGCGCGACGCGCCCCGCACGTTTACTGTTGCCCGCCGCGCTCGCGGCCACAGCGCTCCTGCTTACGGCGTGCAGCGGTGACACACCTGCACCCACCAGTTATGACGAGAGCCCTCTTGCCACCTACACCAACGGACTCTGGGACGGCGAAGAGCTCACACAAGAGCAGATCGTGAAGCAGCAGACTGAGCATGAGGAGCTCATTGCGCAGTGCATGACGAACGAAGGGTTTGAGTACACACCTGTCATCAACACGGGTGTCGAAACTAACGCTGAAAGCGAAGTCGAAGCGCCCGACTGGGGCACAGACGAGTTTGTCAAACAATACGGCTACGGTATCGCCGACAACCCCTTCGTTCAGGTGATGGCAGAGCGCCCTGAACCCGAGGAGTTCGTCGACCCGAATACCGCCTACGTCGATTCGCTCTCCGACACCGAACGTGCCGCATACTGGGAAGCGCTCACTGGCCCAGAGCTCACCGACGAAGAGTTGGCCGCGCTCGAAGAAGGAGACGGCAACGCCGAGGCGGGGTACGACTGGAAAACCTCGGGCTGCGACGGTTTCGCGCGGCATGAAACGGGCCAAGATTATGACCCGTATGTGGCCGCAAGCGAAGATCCGCAGTATGCCGACCTCTTCACCCAGATGCAAACAATTTGGGCCGGTGTCTACGACGATGAGAAGCCGCATGAAGACGTCGCGGAGCTCAACCGCACCTGGGCTGAGTGTATGACTGAGGCGGGGCAAGAAGACTACGCCTCACCAAATGTCGCCTTACAGGCACTCGAAGCCGAGTACCGCAGCATTGAACGGCCAGCGACAGCAGACGGCCGATACCAGGGGCCACTCAAGGCAGACAAAGAGAAGTTTCAGGAACGCGAGTTCGAAGTGTCTCTCGCTGACGCCGAGTGCAAGAAAGCCGTCAAGTACAACGACTCGCTCACACAGATCTTGTTTGCGCTTGAGCAAGAATTCGTCGACGAGCACAAGACGATGCTCGATGCCATGGTCGCCCAGTACGGCAGCGAGAGCGCTGCGCGTGGCAGCGCAGACGGCTAAGCCGTGTGGCTACGCAACCAGGGCGCGTCAGCTACTACAGTTGTACCCATTCACCGACAAGCGCTGCCGCATCGAAGCGCTAGCGGCCCCAAACGAACGAGAGCCTGATGCCTAAGATTTCACGCGTTACGCGCCCCGTGCGTCTCATACTTCCTGCCGCGCTTGCCGCCGCAGCACTCATGCTTACCGCTTGCAGCGGCGCTGACTCAAACAAAACCGAGCCGGGCCAGGGCCCGCTGTCGAAATACACGAACGCCCTATGGGACGGCGAAGAGATCACACAGGAGCAGCTCGATAAGCAGAACATCGAGGAACAAGACCTGATCGCTGCCTGCATGGCGAAAGAGGGGTTCGAGTACACCCCTGACACCAACAATGGCGGCACAGTCTACTCGCCTGATGAAGAGCCTGAAGGCCCGGAGTGGGGAACCGAGGAGTTCGCAAAGCAATACGGCTACGGCATCATCGATTCACCGTGGATGGGCTCTGAAGAGACCATGTCAGAAGAAGAGTGGGTCGATCCCAACGCTGACTATGTGAACTCACTCAGCGAATCTGAGCAAACCGCGTACTACGAGGCGCTCAGCGGCCCTTCACCCACCGAGGAAGAAATGGCCGCGATGGAGGACGAAGACTACCAGTACGAGTACAACTGGGAGACCTCCGGCTGCTACGGCGCAGCCCAGCACGAGTTACAACAAGATACCGACCCGTATCAGGCCGCGAGCGAAGATCCCCAATTCGCCGACATGTTTAAAGCGATGGAAGAGATGTGGAACACGCTCTACGACGAGCAGAATCCAAACGAAGACATCGCAAAGCTGAACCGCACCTGGGCTGACTGCATGGCTGAGGCTGGCCAGAACGAGTTCACGAGCCCCAACGCTGCCCAGCAGACGCTCTATGACGAGCTAAACGCTATGTCAATGATCGGCGATGACGGCGAGTACAAGGAACCCAGCAAAGAAGAGAACAAGAAGTTCCAGGAGCGCGAAATCGAAGTCGCACTCGCAGATACAAAGTGCAAGAAGAAATCTAACTACGATGACGCTCAGATGAAGATCATGTTCGACGCTGAACAGAAGTTTGTCGACGAGCACACGGCCACCCTTGAGGCGATGGTCGCCCAGTACGGCGTCAAGAGCAAGAAGGACTAGATCCTGTGACAGAGGACTCCAGCGAAACTCCTGAGACGTCTGACACTGCTGACACGGCTGAGGCTCCCGACAAGCCCACCCCCGAGCGTCGCGGCTGGTCTGGCACCAGGCTTGTCACGCTCGTCGCCTCGGTTGCGGTCGCATCGCTCCTGGTCGGTATCGCCGCGATGCAGTTCATCGTCTCCCCCGCCGAGTTAGCCGCGAAGTCGAAGCCTCCCGAGCCCGGCCCCATCACTACTCCTGTTGAGCTCCGCACGATCGAGAACACGGTCGTCTCGCGAGGCGAAGTGACCTACGCCGACGCAGTCGATGTGACGATCGACACCGCCGGGGGTGACGATCGCCCCGTGATCACGGGCCACGTGCCAACGGTGGGCACCGAGTTCAACACCGGCAACATTGCGCTCGAGGTCGCCGGGCGTCCCGTGATCGTGATGCCGGGTGGGCTGCCGGCCTACCGATCGCTCTCAATCGGCATGCGCGGCCCAGACGTCACGCAGCTTAAGACCGCGCTCGCGGGCATGGGGTATGCGTCGGGCGATACCAGCAATGACACCTTTGAGTGGGACACCGCCGCAGGCCTCGGCGCACTCTACGAACAAATCGGTTACTCAGCTGCCACCGGTGGCGAGGCTGCCCAAGACGCGCTGCGCGCCGCCGAGCGTGCCGTGCGCGATGCAAACGTGAGTATCGCTCAAGCACAGGCGAACCTCGAGCAGGCGCGCGCAGACAAATCGTCATCCCTCATCGGAGAACAGGCCGCAGTTAACTCGGCCTACACCTCACTCGAAGACGCGCAGAACGAGCTCGCCCAAGCGCAGCAGGCCGCTCAGCCGACGCTACCCTCAAGTGAGGTGCTCTTCCTTGAGAGTCTGCCCCGTCGCGTTGATGCTGTGTCAGTCGAGCGCGGCGACATCCTCTCGGGCAGCCCGATGAGTGTGTCGGGCGCGCAGCTCACCATCATCGGCACCGTATCGAAGCAAGATGCAGAGCTGCTCACAGACGGTACCGAAGCGTTTTTTCCTGGCCCGGGCGGTGACGAGCTGACCGCGACAGTACAGAAAATCGTCACGCCCAAGAAGAAGGGCGGTCAGGGCGATGAGGGGGGCGATGGGCAGGGATCCGGCGGTGCTGGCAGTTCGAGCGGTTCGGGCAGTGACAACAGCGCACGCTACGAGGTACATCTCACACCACAAACACTCACGCCTGAGCAGATTGAGGCCGTGCGCGGCACAAACGTGCGACTGCGGATTCCCGTCGCGTCAACCGAGGGTGAGGTGCTGTCGGTTCCCATCGCGGCTCTGTCTGCCGGTTCGGGCGGCGAAGACCGCGTCGAATTGCTCGTCGACCTCAAGAGCGGCCCCGACGCCGTCACCGAGCTCGTGAACGTCAAGGCCGGTCTCGCCGCCGACGGGTTCGTCGAGGTCACGAGCGGCGACGCCCGCATCAAGCCCGGCGCAAAGGTTGTGGTCGGCAAGTGAGCGAGCTCGACGATCCCATCGGCGACGCTACGAATGCGGGGCCGATCGTGTCGCTCGACGATGTGACCCGGTATTTTCCAGGTCCCCCCGCGGTCAACGCGCTGCGCGGCATCGATCTCACGATCGAACGCGGCGACTACCTCGCGATCGTGGGCCCGTCGGGCTCGGGCAAGTCGACGATGCTCAACACCCTCGGCCTGCTCGACCGTCCAAGCACGGGCACGTTTTTGTTCGAGGGCGTCGACGTCGGTGCGCTCAGCGAAGACGACCGGGCGGCGCTGCGCGCTACCGCCATCGGCTTCGTATTTCAGTCGTTCCACCTCATGCCGACCCGCAGCGTGCTCGAGAATGTGATGCTCGCCGGAACATACGAGGGCGTACCACGCGACGAGCGAGAACGTCGCGCGCGGCAGGCCCTCGCGCGCGTGGGGCTCGCCCACCGCGTCGATTTTTCGCCCAAGCATCTCTCGGGCGGTGAGCGCCAGCGCGTCGCGATAGCTCGCGCCGTGAGCGGGTCCCCCAGGCTCCTGCTCGCCGACGAGCCGACAGGCAACCTCGATCGCAAGAACTCCGATTCCATCATGGAGCTCTTCGCCCAGCTCGGCGAAGACGGCCTCACGATCGTCATGATCACCCACGACGAGTCGGTTGCGGCAGCCGCCCGCCGCCGCGTGCGCATGCACGACGGCACGCTCACGGAGCTGGCATGACGCGGCACCGGATCACTCCGCGCGACCTCATTCGCGAGGCCTTCGAGGGGATAGGCGCGCGGCCCTCACGTCTGCTGATCACCATGATTGGCACGGTGCTCGGCATTGCCGCGCTCGTCGCCACGATCGGTTTTGCGCAGACGGCGGCCGGGCAGATCGCGCAGCAGTTTGACGCGCTCGCGGCAACGCGCGTGACCGTTGAGCCGGGTTCGACCAACGGCGCTGGTGGTAAAGAACGAGCCACCGCGCGCATACCTTGGGACTCGGTCGAACGTGTGTCGACGCTTGCGGGGGTTGAGCACTCGGCGCTGTATGCGCAGGTGCCCGGCAGCCTCGCCGTCACGGCGGTGCGCGTGCAAGACCCGTCGGCGGCGGCGCAGGCCGCACCACCCATCGTGGCGGCGTCCCCTGAACTACTGAGCGTCGTTGACGGCCGGGTCCAGACCGGTCGATTCTTTGACGACGGCCATAACCAGCGCGCCGACCGCGTCGTCGTACTCGGCAAGGAGGCGGCGAAGCGACTCGGTATCAACCGTGTCACCGGCTCTCCCGCGATTTTCATCGACGAGCGCGCTTACACCGTGATTGGCCTCATCGACAAGGTGGGTACGCGCTCGGGATTGCTCGATGCTGTCATAGTGCCCGTGGACACGGCCCGCACAGAGCTCGGTCTCACTCGCCCAGACAGTCTCGACATACGCATCGCGATCGGTGCCGGATCAGTCGTCGCACGTCAAGCTCCCATCGCACTCAACCCCAATGACCCAGAGGGGTTCAAGGTGCTGGCGCCGAAGTCGGGCAATGACCTGCAGGCAGGCGTTGAGGCAGACGTCAACGTGCTCTTTTTAGCCGTCGGTATCGTGGCACTGCTCGCAGGCGGTATTGGCATCGCTAATGTGACACTGCTGTCGGTGTCAGAGCGGCGCGGCGAAATTGGGCTGCGCCGTGCACTCGGGGCGCGCACGAGAGACATTGCCCGGCAGTTTATGCTCGAGTCCCTCACGAGCGGGGTGCTCGGCGGGCTCATGGGTGTCGTCGTCGGTATCTTCGCAATTCTAGGCGTGTGCCTCGTGCAGCAGTGGACTCCGGTCATCGCGCCGTGGGCGGCACCCCTCGGTGTGGGCGTCGGCGCGCTCGTCGGTCTCGCCGCTGGCACATACCCGGCGCTCAAAGCCGCGCGCATCGAACCTGTCGATGCCCTACGCGACGCATGACGCCCAGCCTGAGGGCCCTCACACCGATCATTCGGATCCCTCCCACCTTGCCCGTCTAGGCTCGAACACGGCAGGGTGGGATTGATACGAAAGGGCCCCAGGGTGAGTCTCAAACTACAACACCGCGTGGGTCACACCATGCAAACGATCTTGCTGGCGGGGGTTGCGCTCTCGTGTGGCCTTACGGGCTGCACTCAGGCAATTGACACGTCAGCGCACGCAACCAGGCTGAGCGCGGCACAAGACTCAGATGTGCTGGCGCCGCCGTCTGAGCGCATCTATGAGGCGACCGATATCGAGATCTCCTCTGCGCAGTCATCGCCGAGCATCGCGCTGCCAGCAGCGATCAGCCCTTCTGGCTACTTCGTTGTGGGTGACGGGGTCATCACCGACGCCTGGTTTGAAACCAGGTTCGGCGGCGAGCTCGGCGACCATGCCACCGCTTCCTTTCAACTCACCGAGCCCACCGTGCTGCGGCGTGTGCAGAGCAAAGACGGGTCGCTCACCGCCGTGGGCACGCTCACCTATGGCGGAGTTGAACGCCCCGACACCTCCGTGCAGTTCAACGTCATTTCACTCGACGACGAGGGTGCCGAACTCGCGGTCACCGTACAGGCACCGGTCAGTGTGCTCGCAATCGACAACGAGCACACTGAAGTTGCGGCCCGCATCACGTTCGACGTGCGTGACTAACTCACTCGAAGCGGTTGCGTTTCGTGGCGTCGTGCACCTCTCCCACGAGGAGCTCGATGACGTCCTCGAGAAACACGACGCCGAGCTCTTGCCCCTGCGCGTCGTGAATGCGAGCGAGGTGAATCCCCCGCGCCTGCATGCGTGACAGCACATCTTCGAGCTCGGTGTCAGCATGCATCGAGAGCATCTCGCGCACACGCTTGCCCGGAATCGGTTCGCAGACCCGATGGTCGCCCAGTCGCACGAGGTCTTTAATGTGCACGTAGCCGCGCAGCCCTCCGGCCTCATCGGCGAGCAAGTAGCGCGAGAACCCGTGACGCGCCACCGCGGCTTCAACATCGGCGGGTGTCGACCCTGCGGGCAGCACCACCAGTTTGCCCTGCGGCACGAGCAGGTCGCTCGCCCGCTTCGTCGTAAATTCGAACGCCGCGGTCAGCGCACCACTACGATCCTCGAGCACCCCTTCGCGCGTCGAGTGGCTCACGATACTCGCCACTTCCTCGAGCGTAAACGTGCTGTTGGTCTCAGACTTCGGTTCTACGCCAAACAGCCGCAGCACCCCGTTCGCGGTGGCGTTCAGCGCCGCGATAACATGCCGCAGCACACGCGAGACTGCCACGAGCGGTGGGGCGAGGAGCAGCACGGCCTGATCCGGCATCGAGAATGCCGCGTTCTTCGGCACCATCTCGCCAAACACGACATGCAGATACGACACGAGCAGCAGCGTGATCACGAACGCAGCGATCGACACGGCCTCGACTGACAGGCCCGTCCATGACAGCGGGCCGACCAGCAGGTGGTGAATCGCGGGCTCAGACACGTTCAGAATCATGAGCGAGCAGACGGTGATCCCCAGCTGGCTCGTCGCCAACATGAGGGTCGCGTGCTCCATCGCGTAGAGCGCAGTCTTGGCGCGCTTCGAGCCGGCCTCGGCCTTGGGCTCGATCTGCGAGCGTCTCGCCGAGATCACCGCGAACTCGGCGCCCACGAAGAACGCGTTCGCGATCAGCAGCACGACAAGCCACATGATGCCCATCCAGTCGCTCATGAGCCCTCCCCTCGCGCTGCTTCGTCAGTGTCGCCAGTGTCGTCTGTGTCGTTCGCGGGAGGGCGATTCGGCAGCGGGTCACTCGTGAACTTGAGCCGCGAGATCCGGCGCCCCTCGAGGCGTTCGACCCGCAGCGTGCCGCCGCCCGCGAGGCGCACTTCGTCGCCCACCTCGGGCATGCGGCCCAGCTGACTCAGCACGAAACCAGCCACCGTGTCGTATTCATCGCCCTCGGGCACGTCGATGCCCGTCTGCTCAGCGAGCTCATCGGGGCGCAGGTCTGCCGGAAACGTCATCTGCTCGGCCGTACCCAAGACCCCCGCGGCGGCACGATCGTGCTCGTCGGCGACCTCACCCACGATCTCTTCGACCAGGTCTTCGAGCGTCACAATGCCCGCTGTACCGCCATACTCATCGACCACAATCGCCAGCTGAAATCCCTGGCCTCGCAGGTCCTCAAGCAGCTGATCGAGCCGGATCGTCTCGGGGACGCGCAACGCATCCTCTGCAAGAGCGGCCACCGGCACGTCGGCGCGTTTCGCACGCGGCACTGCCACGGCCTGCTTCACATGCACGACCCCCACGACGTCGTCGCGGTCGTCGTCGATCACGGGAAACCGCGAGAACCCGGTGCGGCCTGAGAGTTCAAGGACGTCACCGGCGGTTTGTAGGCGCTGCAGGCTCTCGATCTTCAGCCGGGGTGTCATGACGTCGGCCGCGGTGAGCTCAGCAAAGCGCAGTGTGCGCCCGAGCAGCGTCGCCGTGTCCTCTTCGAGTAGCCCAGCGCTCGCCGAATGCCGCACGAGCGACGAAAGCTCTTCTGCCGAACGCGCGCCCGAGATTTCCTCTTTGGGCTCGATGCCGATGCTGCGCAAGATACCGTTCGCGCTCCCGTTGAGGGCGAGCACCGCAGGCTTGAACGCTGTCGTAAATGCCGCCTGCGCGGGCATCACAAACCGCGCCGTGGGCAGGGGTTTTGCCAGCGCGAAGTTCTTGGGCACCAGCTCGCCCGCGATCATCGAGATCACCGTGGCAAGCGCGACCGCGATGGGTGCACTGATCGTACGACGCAGCTCGGCGGGCACTCCGAGAGCGCCCAGCGGCGCGTCGAGGAACGAGCTGATTGACGGCTCGAGCGTGTAACCCGCGAGAAGCGTGGTGAGCGTGATACCCAGTTGCGCACTCGATAGGTGCGTCGAGGTGCGAGAGAGACCGCGAATCACGCGGTCGAGGCCCCGCTCGCCGCCCGCTCGTCGACGCTCAAGGTCTTGCCGGTCGAGCGCGACCAGCGAGAACTCCGCTGCCACGAAGATGCCCGTGCCCGCGGTGAGAATTAATCCTACGGCGAGGAGTAGCCAATCGCTCACGCGATGCCCCCCTCGGGCGAGTGATTATGAGTGTGGTGCCGCGCGAGTGCGCGGCAGGTACTCGGGGGGTCGGAGCTTCTTCGAGAGTCTCGGTCCATAGCGCAGACAACTTTATCATTTCTCTCTGACGATTCGGCCCAGCGTTTTGCTTCACGTCAAACAAAAAAGGCGTAGGCTTGACGTGTACGGCTGTGGCGCCGAGACCCGGGGCTACATCTTGCTGTGAGAATCACAAAATGAGAGGACGTCGCTTTGGCGGAGCGCACGGAGACCACCGCAGAGGCTGGTCCCGCAGGAGATTTTGGCGCAAATGCGTGGCTGGTCGACGACATGTGGAAGAAGTTCCAGGTCGACAAGAATTCGGTTGACCAGTCGTGGTGGCCGGTGCTTGAGCGTTACGGTGCAGCCCAGGCTGCTGCCCAGCGCAGCACGCCCGGTGCACCCGCGACAGCGTCGATCCCGGTGACCACCCCCATCACTACCCCCGCACAGCCGGCGCGCACCACAAACGCCGCGCCGCGTGTGGCACCGATTCCGGCCGATGCGCCGCGCGCGAAAGACACCGCGCGCTCAGCAATGTCGGCCAAGGAGTCGACAGAGTCAGAACCGCAAGACGTTGTGACGCCGCTGCGCGGCATGGCACGCACACTGTCCAAGAACATGGACATGAGCATTCAGGTGCCCACCGCGACCAGCGTGCGCACGATTCCCGCGAAGCTGATGATCGATAACCGTATCGTGATCAACAACAACCTGCGCCGCAGTCGCGGCGGCAAGGTGTCGTTTACGCACCTCATCGGGTGGGCACTCATTCAGTCACTGAAGGAGTTTCCCAGCCAGAACGTCATGTATGCCGAGGTCGACGGTAAGCCGTCGGTCGTCGCCCCCGCCCACGTGGGTCTCGGCATCGCGATCGATATCCCCAAGCCCGACGGCACGCGCGCCCTCATGGTCCCCGCGATTAAGCGCGCCGAGACGCTCGACTTCAACGAGTTTCTAGCCGCGTACGAAGACCTCGTGAAGCGTGCCCGCGCAGGCAAGCTCACCGCCGACGACTTCGCGGGCGCCACCGTGTCGCTCACGAACCCCGGTGGCATTGGCACGGTGCACTCGGTGCCCCGCCTCATGCAGGGGCAGGGCTGCATCATCGGTGCGGGTGCGCTCGAGTACCCGGCAGAGTTTCAGGGCGCTTCGCCCGAGACGCTCACCGACCTGGGCATTTCGAAAACGATCACGCTCACCAGCACCTATGATCACCGTGTCATTCAGGGTGCGGGCTCTGGCGAGTTCTTGAAGATGGTGCACCAGCGCCTCATCGGTGGCTACAACTTCTACGAAGACATCTTTGCCGCGCTGCGCATCCCGTACAAGCCCGTGCAGTGGGCCTCTGATATTCACGTTGACGTGTCGGGCGCGATCGACAAGTCGGCACGCGTGCAAGACCTGATCAACTCGTTCCGCGTGCGCGGTCACCTGATGGCCGACACCGATCCGCTCGAGTACGTGCAGCGCACACACCCCGACCTCGAGATCGAGTCTCACGGGCTTACCTTCTGGGACCTCGACCGCGAGTTCGTGACGGGTGGCATTGGTGGCAAGCGCTCCATGCTCCTGCGCGACATTCTCGGTGTGCTGCGTGATTCGTACTGCCGCAAGATCGGCATCGAGTACATGCACATCCAGGATCCGGCTCAGCGCCTGTGGCTGCGTGCGCAGCTCGAGGTTCCCTACGCGAAGCCGAGCCGCGATGAGCAAATGCGCATTCTGTCGAAGCTCAACGAGGCCGAAGCATTTGAGACGTTCCTGCAGACGAAGTATGTGGGCCAGAAGCGCTTCAGCCTCGAGGGTGGCGAGTCGGTTATTCCACTGCTCGACGCGATGCTCATCGACGCCGCTGAAGACGGGGTCGACAGCGTTGACGTCGGCATGGCCCACCGTGGTCGCCTCAACGTGCTCTCGAACATTGCGGGCAAGACGTACGGCCAGATCTTCCGCGAGTTTGAGGGCGCCCAAACGGCGAACAAGGGCGGTTCGGGCGATGTGAAGTACCACCTCGGTACGTCGGGTGTGTTCACCGCACCCAACGGCACGCAGGTGCCCATTCACCTCGCGGCGAACCCCTCACACCTCGAGACCGTCAACGGTGTACTCGAGGGTATTGTGCGCGCGAAGCAAGACCTGAAGCCAATCGGCTCATTCACTACTCTGCCGATTTTGATTCACGGCGACGCTGCGATGGCCGGCCAGGGTGTCGTGTACGAGACGCTGCAGATGTCGCAGCTGCGCGGCTACCGCACCGGTGGCACGATTCACATCATCATCAACAACCAGGTGGGCTTCACGACGCTGCCCACCGACTCACGCTCGGCGATCTACGCCTCAGACGTGGGCAAGGTTGTGCAGTCACCCATCTTCCACGTGAACGGTGACGACCCCGAGTCGGTTGTGCGCGTCGCGAAGCTCGCGTATGAGTTCCGTCAGCGGTTCCACGTCGATGTGATCATCGATCTGATCTGCTACCGCCGTCGCGGCCACAACGAGGGTGACGACCCGTCGATGACGCAGCCCCTCATGACCGATCTGATTGAGGCGAAGCGTTCCACCCGTCGTCTCTACACGAGCGCGCTCGTGGGCCGTGGCGATCTCACTGAAGAAGAGTACGAGAACACCAAGAAGGACTTCCACGACCGTCTCGAGCTCGCGTTCCAAGAGACGCATGCGGCTCAGACCGGATCGATCCCGATCATCGACCAGAGCGGCATCGCAGAGATGGGCGAGGTGGGCGGCCCCGGCCCGGCTCCCCTCGAAACCGCGGTTGACCGCAGCGTGGTCGAGCGCGTGGGCGATGCGCACCAGAACAAGCCTGAGGGTTTCACTGTGCACCGCAAGCTGCAGCAGCTGCTCGACAAGCGCACCCAGATGAGCCGCGAGGGCGGCATTGACTGGGGCTTTGGTGAGCTGCTCGCGCTCGGTTCGCTACTCATGGAGGGCACGGCCGTGCGCTTCGCGGGGCAAGACGCGCGGCGCGGCACGTTCGCGCAGCGTCACGCCGTATTCCACGACCGCGCGAACGGTCAGGAGTGGATCCCGCTGCTGAACCTCGCCGAGGAGCAGGCACGGTTCTGGATCTACGACTCGCTGCTGTCTGAGTACGCGGCCCTCGCGTACGAGTACGGTTACTCGCTGCAGCGCGAAGATGCCCTCGTGCTGTGGGAGGCACAGTTCGGTGACTTTGCGAACACCGCGCAGGCCGTCATCGACGAGTACGTTGCAGCCGCTGAGCAGAAGTGGGGCCAGCAGTCTTCTGTCGTCATGCTGCTGCCGCACGGTTACGAGGGCCAGGGCCCTGACCACTCGTCGGCCCGCATCGAGCGTTACCTGCAGCTGTGCGCCGAAGACAACATGATTGTCGCGCAGCCGTCAACGCCCGCGAGCTACTTCCACTTGCTGCGCCGCCAGGCGTACGCGCGGCCGCGCAAGCCGCTCGTCGTCTTCACGCCGAAGTCGATGCTGCGCCTGCGCGGTGCGACCTCGAACGTCGAAGACTTCACGACCGGCACCTTCCAGCCCGTGATCGACGACCGCGTGGTCACCGAGCACTCAGCGGTGGAGCGCGTGCTGCTCGTATCGGGCAAGGTCTACTACGATCTGCGCAACGCTCTTGATAAGAACCCCGACCCGCGCATCGCGATCGTGCGTGTCGAGCAGTACTACCCGGTACCGGGGGCACAGCTCGTGCGCACCCTCGCACCGTACACGAACGCAAGTCTCGTGTGGGTGCAAGAGGAGCCCGAGAACCAGGGTGCGTGGCCGTTCATTTCGCTCGAGCTGTCAAAGCACCTGGCGAACGATCGCATTTCGCTCGTATCGCGGGCGGCTTCGGCCGCTCCGTCGACCGGATCAGCGAAGGTTCACGCGGCCGAGCAAGAGGAGCTCATCAAGCGCGCGCTGAACTTCGACGCGTAGTTCAGTTACCGACCAGCAGGGGGCTGCTTCACCGATTCTTCGACGGTGAAGCAGCCCCCTGCGGCGTTTCATCAGGAACATGCTGGGCTTCGCACCTCCCCGCAGGGTAGACTGAAAATAATTTCAACTTTTGCGGGGCGCCTGGCCCACCGCACCGACCCATCGAGGAGCACTCATGACGACGTGGCGCATGCCCATCGAAGGCACCGAGCAGGAGCGCCTGTGGCTCGCCTGGCCCACCACCGGGTACACGCTCGGCGACACCGAGGCCGAAGCCCTCGAAGCCCGCACCACCTGGGCAGCCGTTGCCAACGCTGCAAGTGAGCACCAGCCCGTGACGGTGGTCGTGAGCCCCGGCGACGAAGCGATCGCCGCGAAATTCCTCTCGGCTCAGATCAATACACTCGTGGCTCCCCTCAACGATGCGTGGATGCGCGACATCGGCCCGAGCTTCGTGATCGGTGACGACGGCCGCCTGGGCGCCGTGAACTACGTGTTCAACGGCTGGGGTGCACAGGACTGGGCGCAGTGGGATCACGACCAGCACATCGGCAAGATTGTCGCAGAGGCGGCGGGCGCCGAGCTCATCAACTCAGAGATGGTCAATGAGGGCGGCGGCATTCAGGTCGACGGCACCGGCCGCGTCGTACTGACCGAGACCGTGCAGCTCGACCCGGGCCGCAACCCCGGCTGGACGAAGGAGCAGGTCGAAGCCGAGCTCGCACGCACCATCGGCACGACCAGCGCTCTGTGGTTGCCCCGCGGCCTCACCCGTGACCACGACACGTTTGGCACCCGCGGCCACTCAGATATTCTTGCCGCGTTCACCACGCCCGACGTGCTCCTTATGCACAGCCAAAACTCGCAGTCACACCCCGACCATGTCATCGCGAAGACCAACCGTGAGGTGGCCGAGCAGTACCGCAGCGCGCAGTCGGCCGGGTTCGAGATCATCGACCTGCCCGCCCCCGAGACGCTGCGCGACGAAGAGGGATTCGTTGACTACAGCTACATCAACCACGTCGTCATCAACGGCGCCGTACTTGCTTGCTCGTACGATGACCCCGCCGACGATACAGCGCTCGGCATTCTGCGCGACGTCTACCCCGGCCGCGAGGTGATTGGCATTGATGCGCGCCCGCTGTTCGCACGCGGCGGCGGCATTCACTGCATCACGCAGCAGCAGCCCAAGACCGTTTAGGCTGCGCCACCCACCACCGCAGAGGTAGCCCCTAACGTGTCGACACTCACGCGAATTTTGCGCTTCACCCGCCAGCTCACGCCGTACTACATCGGCATCATGCTCGCCGCCGCCGTCATCACCGGCGCGGGCATCGCGGTGCCATTCATCACGGGGGCGGCCACCGACGTGGTCGTGGACGCGGCAGGCGCGGTAGCAAGCGGTGAGGCGGTGCCAGACGGCGCGATCCGGAGCGTCGTGCTATTAGCCCTCGCGCTTCTCGCCGCGAGCCTCGTTGAGACGTTCGTCAGCAACATTGGCGGCTACTGGGGCGACGTGATGAGTGCGAAGATGCGCACGATTTTGTCGACCCGCTACTACGAGCAGCTGCTCGCGCTGCCGCAGCGCTACTTCGATAACGAGCTCAGCGGCACAATTGTTGCGCGCCTCAATCGATCGATCACCGAGATCACGAACTTCATGAAGTCGTTCTCGAACATGTTCGTGACGATGCTCATGACGACGGTCGCGGTGCTCGCGATCAGCGCATGGCACTACTGGCCGCTCGCGGTGCTGCTCGCTATCGCTTACCCCGTCTACCTGTGGCTCACCGCGCTCACGAGCCGCAAGTGGCAGCGGCTCGAACACCAAAAGAACGAGCACGTCGACGTTGCCTCTGGCCGATTCACCGAGGTCGTAGGTCAGATGCGGGTCGTAAAGTCGTTCGCGCGCGAGGCGAGCGAACTGGGCGACTTTAGCGACCGATTCGATAAGACAATCGCGCTCACGGCCGAGCAGTCGCGCCACTGGCACATGATGGACGGGATCCGCCGTGGCGTGCTGAACCTCATCTTTTTCGCCCTGTACATCATCATTTTCGTGCGCACCGTGCTGGGCTATTTCACGCCCGGCGAGATGGTGATGCTGATCCAGTTGATGGCGATGGCCAAGCAGCCGGTACAAAACCTGAGCTGGGTGGTCGACTCCGCCCAGCGCGCGAGCGCAGGCTCGCGCTCGTACTTCGAGGTCATGGATCTCGATGCCGCGGCGCTCGTCGGGGCTGGTTCTCTGCCCCGCGATCCGGATCATGGCCGCGCAGCGACCCCCGGTGCGGCGACCGAAGCCTTGCGCCCCACGGTTTCATTCGACAGTGTCACATTTGGCTACGAAGACCACGAGCCGGTGCTGCGCGACATCACCTTCGACGCGCACCCGGGCGAACGCATTGCGTTCGTGGGTGAGTCTGGCGGCGGCAAATCGACGCTGGTCAGCCTACTTCTCGGATTTTATGCGGCCGGTGACGGGGCGATCTCGGTGCGGGGTGGCGGGCCCGACCTTGCATCGCTGCGCCGCAGCATCGGCGTCGTGTTTCAAGACCCGTCGCTGTTCTCGGGCTCGATCGCCGAGAATATTGCGTACGGTAATCCCTCTGCGAGCCGAGCCGAGATCGAAGCGGTTGCGCAGCGCGCCGCCGTCGCCGAGTTCGTGGAGAAACTGCCCGAGGGCTACGACACCGTCATCGGGGAGCGTGGCATGAAGCTTTCGGGTGGGCAGAAGCAGCGCATCGCCGTCGCTCGTGCCATGCTCAAGGACGCCCCCATTTTGGTGCTCGACGAGGCCACCAGCGCGCTCGATACGAAGTCTGAGCGGCTCGTGCAGCAGGGACTCGACGATCTGATGCAGGGCCGCACCAGCTTTATCATTGCCCACCGGTTGTCGACGATCGCAGGCGTTGACCGCATCATCACGCTCAAGGACGGGCGCATCGACGAGATCGGTTCACCCGCCGCGCTTGCCGCTTCGGGTGGCATCTACGCCGAGCTGCTGTCGCTGCAGCACTCGGCTTCGAAGGCCGACCGCAAACGCCTCAAGCAGTTCGACGTGGTGGGTTAGTCTCGCTGCTGGGCGCTGCCACATACAGCTGTTCATCGAGTAGCGACAGTCCGTCAAGGGGAGTTTCAAGGGCGACCTCGAGTAGAACTCTGAAGGGCTCCCCTGATCCGGCATTGAAGGCTCGAATGCTGGCACGTTCGTTCTCGATTCTGCCGATGAGGTTGCGTAGCACCAGCGTGCCTGGATAAAGGTAGGGATCTTGGAAGTTACTCATCTGTGGCCAAGATCGCTGTCGGAGTGAAGCGGTGTGAAGCGAGCTTTCACCTCTTCTATCGCCTCGGTGAGTGTGAGTTCGCCCTCTACATAGCGCCTCACAACACGGAGTCCCTCTTCGTCGGGTATCGCATCTTCAAGCGCCCAGCTGCCCAGAATATTGAGCATCGACTCACGGCGTTCGGCTATCGACGCGTGGTCGCGGGCAGGGCGACTTTCGGCCCCGCGATCGACAGCATGTTTCATGGCGACGCCTCCTGATCCACTTGATAGGAGTCTACCGACTACCGCCGACGTGGTGGGTGAACGAGCCTGCCTTGCTGGATTCTGCGAGTCGCTTCGCTCCCGCAGAATGACGAAAGGGGGTGCAGTTAGCGGCCGATCAGGCGGTGCGCGGCGAGCATGATGTGGCAGTCAAGACCGCGCTGACCGTACGCCCACCCATCCCCCAGCAGCTTCGAGATGCGGTCGAGCCGCTGGCGCACCGTGTTTTCGTGCACGTGCAGATCGAGCGCGGCCTGCGGCACCGAGTGCCCCGCATCGAGAAACGCTGCCGCAGTCTCGGCAAGCCCCGTGCCATGATCGCGATCGTAATCGAGCACGGGTCCGAGCACTTCGGCGATACCGAGTCTCGTGGGTTCGAGCGTCACTTTGGTGAGAAATGCGCCGATCGCGCCGTAGGTTTTGAGCGACACGAGCGTTTCTTGGAAGCCCGACCTGCGCGCGGCATCGAGCACCCGCTCGACCAGGGCGAACTCGTCTGGCACGACCTCGAACATGTGCAGTGCCGGCGAGTGCGCGACGAGCATGGCCCCCCAGCGGCGCGCGCCACGCTGCTCCATCTCGGCCTGAATACGTTCGAACGCCGCCTCGGGCACCACGCCAATCAACTGCTCACCGAGTTTTGCGTGCAGCAGTGATGGTCCAAAATCGACCTCGAGCTTGTGCGCGTACTCGCGCAGGGTCGACTCTGAGCCGTCGATGACGAGCACGCGAAACGGCTTACCCGCCACGATGCCCAGTTCACGCAGCTGTGTGATGACCGCGAACCCGAGGCCTCCGGGTGCCGGCGCTAACACCTGCTCGATGAGCTCGCGCCTGCGCCGGGCCAGGTCGCCGCGTTCTCGATCCTGCGCGCTCAAGAACACGCCCAGCACCCGGGCGCAACGTCGCAGCACGAGGTCGTCACTCGCCGAAAGCGGGCCAGGGGCCATCACCGCGCCGACCAGGTCGGTGCCGCGCGTCGCCGCCATGATCGCGTGCTGCGTGCCATCTTCGCGGGCGTGAGCTTGCGGGGTGCCAGTGCGCGCCGACAGCGCGATGAGCGGCCGCTCAGCGTCACCGATGTCGGCCGCGGCCGCACGCATGTCAAAGCGCACGGTCAGGTCGACAAGCTGCACGCTGCGCCCGAGCGCGCGGGTCATGCCGTCGCGCAGCGCCGCGAGCCCGCCGCCACCAGCGATCGCGTCCATCAGTGCTTCGTCTGCGCCCGTCACGCGGCGCTCGGTTGCAAGCTCGGCCTTGGTCGCGGCGTGCGCAGCACGTAGCTTGTCGCCCCCCGCCTCGAGCTCCGATACCCGAGTCATGTTGTCAATCGCGACGGCGGCCAGGTTGGCGAGTGTCTGCGCGATATAGACCTGCTCGGCCGAGAACTCGCGCGCAAACCGGTTGGCCACGAGCAGCGCACCAATGATTTCGCCGCCAGATCGCATCGGCGCCCCGAGAATTGCCTGCACCCCCTCTGCCGCGACGATGCGGTCGACCCGTTCGTCGCGGGTGAGCGCTTCATCGGCGGCGTAGTCGGAGGTTTGCGCGGGCTCGCCCGCCTGCGCGACGCGGCCCAGCACCCCGGCGCCGAGCGGCATTTGCAGGGTGCGGTAGGCCTCCGTCCACACCCCCGAGGTCTCAACAATGGTGGTGAGCCCCGAGCCATCGGTGCCGTTCAAGCTGATGTAGGCCATGTCGACATCCAGCAGTGTGCGCGCACGCGCCACGAGCTGCTGCAGCGCCGCCGAGCTGTCGCGAATCGAGGTGATCGCGATCGCAAACTCAGAGATTGAGCTGGTGAGGCGCTGCTGCTTGCGCGCCCACTCCACGAGTTCTTCGTGGCTTTGGGCGGGCACACCGAGGTTCTGCATGTAAAGAAGTCTATGTTGATTTTTGAAATGTATAGAACTCTCCACACGACTCGCGAGCGAGCCCGGGCATGCTCGTAGTCAAGGCCCCCACAGCTACGCGGGCCACTGGTCACAGTTTCACCACGCTTCACCTTCGACGGAGATGACATGAGCAACACCACCCGGGCGCGCAGCATTCGCGGCGCTGTGCTGAACACGCTGGGCGCCGAGGCGCCTTACGCTGCAAGCCGCCCCTTAAGCGTTGACACCCTCACCCTCGACGCCCCCGGCGCCCACGAGCTACTCGTACGCATCGAGGCCGCGAGCATTTGCCACTCAGACCTCTCGGTCGTAAACGGTTCACGCCCCCGCCCCGTACCGATGCTGCTCGGCCACGAGGCCGCCGGCATCATTGAGCAGCTGGGCGACGGCGTCACCGACCTTGAGCTCGGCCAGCGCGTCGTCCTCACCTTTCTGCCCCGCTGCGGCGAGTGCGCACAGTGCGAAACTGACGGCCGGCTCCCCTGCGCAGAGGGCAGCCGCACCAACGAGGCCGGCACGCTGCTCACGGGTAGCCAGCATCTCAGCCGCGAAACTGAGTCAGGTGCCACCGAAGAAGTGAAGCACCACCTCGGTTGCTCGGGCTTCGCCGAGTACGCGGTGGTCGACCGGCGTTCGGTAGTGCCCGTTGGCGCAGATGTGCCCGCCGACATTGCCGCGGTGCTCGGCTGTGCCGTGCTCACGGGCGGCGGGGCGGTGCTCAACGCGGCGAAGCTCGCACCGCAGCAGATGATCGCGGTGGTGGGCCTCGGTGGCGTTGGCATGGCTGCGCTTCTCACCGCCCTCGGCATCGGCCCGCGTGAGGTGTACGCGATCGACGCGAACGACGCCAAGCTTGACCTTGCGCGCGAGTGGGGCGTCACCGCCGCACTCACCCCGCAGCAGGCCATCGAGCAGGGCATCACCGCTGACGTCGTGATCGAGGCGGTGGGCCACCCTCGCGCGTTCGAGACTGCGTACCAGCTCATCGGTTTTGGTGGCACCCTCGTCACGGTGGGGCTCCCCGCCCCCGGTGCCATGAGCGAGATCGAACCGCTGAAGCTCACCGCGCGCGCCCAGCAGGTCATCGGCTCCTACCTCGGTTCGGCAGTGCCCAGCCGCGACATCCCCAAGTTCGAGCAGCTCTGGCGCGAAGGCAAGCTCCCGCTCGAGCGCCTCATCAGCGGCGAAATCGCCCTCGAAGACATCAACGAGGGCATGGACGCGCTCGCAGCAGGCACCGTGCTGCGCCAAATCATTCGCATGCCACAGGCGCAGGCGGATCCGGCACTAGAGGCAGCCGCCGCGGCAACGCCCGAGGCAGCCCTCGCCGCCGTGGGCAGCTAGAAGATTTTGTCATTCTGCGCGACGAAGAAGTCGCAGAACCCATAGCCAAGCTCGTAACAGCTTTCGCTTTGGATGCTGCGACCCGCAAGCTCGCGCAGCATGACCATAGACATCAACATTCACCCCAAGCAATAAGGACACATCATGACTACTCCCCAGCACTTCCGCGTAGCGGTTCTCGGCTCCGGCTTCGGCGGCCTCGGCATGGCAGCGCAGCTCGTGCGCGCTGGCGTTGATAACTTTGCCGTGTTCGAGAAGGCAGACGCCGTGGGCGGCGTGTGGCGCGACAACACCTACCCGGGCGCCGCGTGCGACACCCAGGCGCACGTCTACAACTACACCTTCTTTCCGCACCTGCGCGTGTCGAAGATGTTCGCGGGGCAAGACGAGATGCTCGGCTACCAGCAGCAGCTGCGTGATGCGTTTGGCATCGAGAAGCACATGCACTACAACGCCGAAATCGTCGAGGCCCGCTGGGTCGAAGAAGAGGCACACTGGCTGATCTCGCTCGCGAACGGCGAGCAGTACACCTCTGACTTCTTCATTCCCGCCTGGGGCCAGCTCAGCGAGGTCAAGATCCCCGCGTGGGAGGGCCGCGACAAGTTCAAGGGTGCGCAGTTCCACTCGGCGCACTGGCGTCACGACGTTGACCTCAAGGGCAAGAAGGTCATCTCGATCGGTTCGGCCGCTTCGGCCGTGCAGTACGTGCCGTTCGTCGCAGAAGAGGCTGGCCAGCTCGAGGTGTTCCAGCGCTCGGCCAACTACATCCTGCCCCGCGAGCAGATCGAATTCACGCAGGAGCAGCTCGACACGTTCGAAGCGCACCCCGAGACGTTCGAGGAGTCGCGTCGCGCGATCCACGAGCTGCGTGAGGCTGGCTTCGAGCGCACCCGCTCCAACACGGGCGGCCAGGCCGAGGGCGCCAAGGAGTCGATCGATTACCTGCACTCGGTGATCGAAGACCCCGAGCTGCGCGAGAAGCTCACCCCCACCTACGAGTTTGGCTGCAAGCGCATTCTGCGCACCTCGGCCTACTACCCCACGTTCTTGCGCGACAACGTCACGCTGGTCACCGAGGGCGTGTCGCACTTCACCGAGAACGGTATCGTGACCGCCGACGGCGTGGAGCACGAGGCAGACGTGATCATCTACGCGACAGGGTTCTACTCGCAGAACTTCCAGGGCAACCTCAACATCATCGGCCGCGACGGCGTCACGCTCGCTGAGCGCTGGGGCACCGAAGACGCCGAGGCCTACGTGGGTATGGCGGTCGACGGGTTCCCCAACATGTTCCTCATGTACGGCCCCAACACCAACCTGAACCACAACTCGGTCGTCACGATGCTCGAGATTCAGCAGGCATACGTCCAGGACGTGCTCGCGAAGACCGCTGACCTCGAGAAGGTGTCGGTCAATGTGCGCCGCGACCGCCTCGACGCGTTCAACGAGCAGCTGCAGGCCGAGATGCGCGGTTCGGCGTTCTCGAGCGAGTGCTCGAGCTGGTACAAGAACTCGAAGGGCAAGGTCATCAACAACTGGTCGGGCACCGTCGAGGAGTACCGCGACTGGGCGCGCGAGTTCAACGCAGACGACTACGTCGTCAAGTCGCTCGAGCTCGTGGAGGCCTAGGCTCATGACCGCCCTTCCTCTCGAGGTTGTCGCTCCGGATCAGCGCGAAATGGTTGCTGCGTTTCGCGCCGCGGGCTCGCAATCGTTTCAAGACGCCGCGTCAATGGCCGCGTCGCGTGAGGGCTATGAACGCTCGAGCGCCGCAAACGGTCTGCCGCGCGACGAGGTGACACTCGTCGAAGACGTTTCGATTGGGGAGGGCGCCGAGCGCTTTGGGGTGCGGGTTTACGACCCGCGCCCCGCGGGTGCTCGCTCAGCAGACGACGCCGTGCTGTTGTTTGCGCACGGTGGCGGCTGGATCATTGGTTCCCTTGAAACCCATGATCCGGTCTGCCGCAGGCTCGCTACTCTCACGGGGTTGCCCGTCGTGGCGATCGACTATCGGTTGGGGCCAGAGCACCGGTTCCCAGCAGCACACCTCGACTCACGCCGCGCAGTCGAGTGGCTGCGTGACGAAGCCGCTGCCCGCTGCTGGGACGCTCGGTGCATCGTCACGGTGGGTGACAGCGCGGGCGGCGGCATCGCAACCGCGCTCGCCTTCGAGCCCTCGTTGCGGGTGCCCGGCACCGCCGTTGCCGCGCAGGTGCTGCTTTACCCCGTACTCGATGTGTCGGCGGAGTCGGCCGGGTATGCCCGCGTTGAAGAGGGGTTTCCCCTCACCGCCGACACGATGCGCTGGTTTGCGCGTGAGTTTCTCGCACACCCCGAGGACGGCTTCGACCATCGTGTGTCGCCGCTGCTCGCTGTGCGAGAGCCGGGCGCTGCCGCGCAGCCGCCAGCGTGGATCATCACGCTCGGGCTCGACCCGCTCGCCGAAGAAGGGCTCGAATACGCGCGGCTGCTCGCCGAACGTGGCACCCACGTCGAACTCACACACCTGCCCGGTCACGCGCACGGCATCTTCACGTCGGCCGGCAAGATCGCCTCGGGCGAGGCGCAGCTCGTGCGCGCGGCCGAGTTCATCACCCGCACACTCGGGCGGTAGTGATAGGTCTTCCCACGAACCTGCCCACAGATGCCCCACTAAGTTTGATCTAGGCGACCCTAAAGCAAACTTACTGGGGCATCTGTCGTGCGCGCGGCCGAGTTCATCACCCGCACACTCGGGCGGTAGCGCGTGGCAAGATGGAACCATGACACAGTCGTCGACACTCACACCAGAACTCGAAGTCATCGTAGCGAGCGCGGCTGCAGCGGCACCGGCGTTTGCGGCCACCGCAGCCACAGATAGGGCCCGCGCCCTCGTAGCCGTGGCAGGCGCCCTCGAGAAATACAAACCCGAGCTGGTCGAGATTGCGATGCGTGAGACGGGGCTCACCTCGCCCCGTCTCACTGGCGAGGTCACACGCACGGCTGTGCAGCTGCGCCTCATGGCCGAGGCCATCACCGGCGGTAGCTACCTCGACGCCCGCATCGACCACGCAGACCCCGAGTTCGTGCTCGGCCCGCGCCCCGACGTGCGCCGCACTCACGTGCCGCTTGGCCCCGTCATCAACTTCTCTGCCTCAAACTTTCCCTTCGCGTTCTCGGTGATGGGCGGAGACTCAGCGGCCATTCTCGCCGCGGGCTGCCCACTCATCGTCAAAGCGCACTCGGGTCACCCCGAGCTCTCAGACGCGACCGCCAAGGTCGCTGCGGCCGCCCTCGAATCCGCAGGCATGCCCAAGGGTATTTTTCATCTGATCCACGGCCGCGACGCGGGCATTCAGGTACTCAAAGATTCCCGCATCAAGGCGGGCTCATTCACCGGGTCGATTCGGGTCGGCAGGCTACTCGCCGACATCGCCGCGAGTCGCCCCGCCCCTATTCCGTTCTACGGCGAGCTCGGTAGCGTGAACCCCGTATTCATCACGGCCGACGCGATCGCTGAGCGTGCGGGCGAAATCGCGGCGGGCTACCTCACGAGCGTCTCGGGCTCTGCGGGCCAGCTGTGCACGAAGCCTGGATTCGTGTTCGCCCCGGCCGCGTCGGCTCTGCCCGCTGCCATCAAATCGGCGGCGGGTGTTCCTGCCGAGCACCGCCTACTTGACCCACGCATCGCAACCGGTTTCGATACCCGCCGCGGTGAGGTACTCACATCCCCCGGAGTCACCACGATCCTCGAGGGCAGCATGCGGTTTGACGAGGCAGGTCAAGGTTGGGCTACCCCCACCGTCGTCGCAGTCTCGCTCGCAGACTTTAGGGCCGGCCACGCCGCGCTCGTTGAAGAATCGTTTGGGCCGCTCTCGATTCTGGTCGAGACGCCAGACGGCACCGACCTCGCGGCCCTCATGCCCGAGTTTTATGAGGGAAACCTCACGGGTACGCTGCACTTGAGCAGCCAGGAGGCAACCGGCACCACCTCAAACGCCGCCGAGCTGCAAGAGCTCGTCACAGCCATGAGCCGCCAGGTGGGGCGAGTACTGTTCAACGGTTGGCCAACGGGCGTGGCGGTGACGCCCGCGCAGCAGCACGGCGGTCCGTGGCCCGCGACGACGAACGACGCAAGCACCTCTGTGGGCACGGCCGCCATTGGCAGGTTCTTGCGCCCGGTCGCTTTTCAAAACGCACCGCAGGCGTTCTTGCCCGCTGAGCTGCGCGATGACAATCCGGGCGGCGTGCCGCAGCAGGTCGCCGCGGCCGGGGGTTCCCAGGGTTGGGGCGAGCGCTGGGAGTAGGCCACCACGCGGCTTCGTACACGTCATCCTGCGCGAGCCACCCCAACCACGTCATCCTGCGCGAGCCACCCCAACCACGTCATCCTGCGCGAGCCACCCCAACCACGTCATCCTGCGCGAGGAACGAGTCGCAGGATCCACACTCGATTCTGCGAACGAGCGCAGGATGATGGGGTCGTTATGGATCTCCTGTTAATGCTTCCTTCGGCATCGCCCGCACTGTTACGCTGAGCGCATGACACCCTCACGTTTGCGCATCATTGCCGCCGCGGCCGCTGTCGCCGCACTCGCTCTCACCGGTTGCTCGGCCTCTGGCGACGCTTCAGTGGTGGGGTCGTGGGGCAACACGGCGCAAGAGAAAGAACCCTCACTCGAGTTCGCAGAAGACGGCAATGTCACCGGCACCGACGGCTGCAATCGGCTTATGGGCAGCTACACCGAAGACGCTGGCGTCGTAAAGTTTGGCCAGCTTGCCTCGACCATGATGTTCTGTGAGGGCGTCGACACCTGGCTCGGTCAGGCCGCCACTGGCAAAGTCTCAGGCGACACGATCACCATCAGCGATGAGGCGGGCAAAGAGATCGGCACGCTCAAGCGCACGGCCGACTAGCGCGCGGCATCTCAGGGCAGCACGCAAGTGCTGCCCTGTACAAAGAGGGGCCCGGATCAAATGATCCGGGCCCCTCTTGTATTCATGCTGCCGCTATTAGCTCCAGAGCACCGCGATAGCGACGTTCACAGCCGAGAGGCCCGCGAGCGCGCCGATGATGCCACCCGACACCTGCGGCTTCTTGCGGTTGATGAGCACGAGCACGATGATCGCGAGTAGAACAATGAGCTTGACGCCGATCTTGGCGTTGTCCGGCTTGCCGCCCAGGGCGTATGTCATGCCGACGAGCAGCAGACCGGTCGCGAGCAACAGCCAGGCTCCGTGCATCATTCCCGCGCTGATCTTCGCGGCGCCCTCCTTCACACGGGGCAGCTGGGCGAGTGCGCCGCCGAAGACCACACCAAAGCCGACGATGTGCAGAACGACAAGAATGCCCTTAACAATTTCCATAGTGTCTATCGTAGCTGTTGCCCCCTGCACAGCAGCTGTCGCCGTCGGTTGTTACGATGAGGGCGGCCGATGAACTTTAGGGTAGACAGCGCGGTGCACGCCGCGCTCTGCAACGCGGTGACAGCACAGCACGAGGGAGGTTACGCATGTGGCTTCGCGTGACGCTGTTCTTGACGCTGCTCGCGGCGTGGATGGGGCTCATTTTCGCGTTCTCGGCGCAACCGGGCGACGCCTCTGACGTGCCGAGCGACGCTATCGCGGGTTACGTACAAGGCGCGGGAGCATCGTTGCAGCTCGACACGATTACGTTACTCGTGCGCAAAGGCGCTCACGCGGCCGCATACTTCGTGTTGGGGCTGCTCGCTTTCGAGACCCTGCGCAGTGTTGCGCTTACGCGGCTTCGATCGGCGCTCTCACTACCGACAGTGGCGGTACTCAGCCTCGTATTTGTGACCGCGTACGCCATCTCTGACGAGGTGCACCAGTTGTTCGTGCCGGGACGCTCGGGCGAAGTGCGCGACGTCGCCATCGACGTGGCATCGGGGGCAGCCGCCATTGCGTTGCTGCTCGCACTGCGCTGCGCGGGTACACGGCGTGCGGCAGGCGCAGCACGCGGGTGACACGAAAAAGCGGCTGGCGACGGTACCTGCCCGTCGCCAGCCGCTCACCCTCGCTTAGTGGAAGAAGTGGCGCTCACCCGTGAAGTACATGGTGATGCCAGCTGCCTTCGCCGCTTCAACGACCTCGGCGTCGCGCACCGAGCCACCGGGCTGCACAACCGCGCGCACACCGGCGTCGAGCAGCACCTGCAGGCCGTCGGCGAACGGGAAGAACGCGTCTGAGGCTGCCACCGCACCGCGCGCACGGTCACCCGCGCGATCGACCGCGAGGCGGCACGAGTCAACACGGTTGACCTGGCCCATACCCACGCCCACCGAAGCGCCGTCAGTCGCGAGCAGAATCGCGTTCGACTTCACTGCGCGGCATGCGCGCCACGCAAACTCGAGGTCGGCGAGCGTCGCAGCGTCTGCCGGCTCCCCCGTGGCGAGGGTCCACTCGGCGGCGGGCGCAAACGTGCGGTCTGAGTCCTGCAGCAAGAACCCGCCCGAGATCTGGCGCAGCTCGATCGGGTTGGGTGCAAAGTCGACGGGCAGCGCCAGGAGCCGCACGTTCTTCTTCTGCGTGAGGATCTCGAGGGCGGCGGGCTCGAAGCCGGGGGCCACGATCACCTCGGTGAAGATGCCCGACACGGTCTCAGCCATCTTGGCGGTCACAACACGGTTCGCGGCGATCACACCACCGAACGCCGAGACGGGGTCGCAGGCGTGTGCCAGCTCGTGCGCCGCCGCAATCGGGTCGACTGCTCCCTCGGGTGCGACAGCGATGCCGCAGGGGTTCGCGTGCTTGATGATCGCCACGGCGGGGCGCTCGTGGTCGAACGCTGCGCGCAGCGCCGCGTCGGCGTCCACGTAGTTGTTGTAGGACATGGCCTTGCCGTGCAGCAGCTGCGCCTGCGCGATACCCGTGCCCTCGAGCTCGGTAAAGAGCGCCGCACGCTGGTGGCTGTTCTCGCCGTAGCGCAGCACGTCTTCGCGCATGCCAAAGATCTCGTAGCCCACCGTCTTCTCGCTGATCGAGGCACCCTCGCCGGGCGTCTCGAAAAGCACGTCGAACGACACCTCGGCGTCGGCCTCGATCGAGTCGGCGCCCTCGGCCTCGTCTGCGCCCCAGCCCTGCTCGTCTTGATCGAGGAACCAGTTGGCGACGGCCGCATCGTACTGTGCGGTGTGAATGAACGCCTCTGTGGCGAGCGAACGACGCAGGTCGAGTGAGGTGCCGCCCGACTGCACCGCCGCGATGACCTCGTCGTAGCGCGCGGGCGACACCACGATCGCGGCGTTCGCGTGGTTCTTAGCGGTCGCGCGCACCATCGACGGGCCACCGATATCGATGTTCTCGACGACGTCGGCGGCGGGCTTGCCCTGCGCGACCGTCTCCTCGAACGGGTAGAGGTTCACCACCACGAGCTCAAACGGCTTGATGCCGAGCTTCTCGAGCTCGTCGCGGTGTGCGGCGAGGCGCAGGTCTGCGAGCAGGCCCGAGTGCACGGCGGGGTGCAGCGTCTTGACGCGGCCGTCGAGCACCTCGGCGAAGCCGGTGACCTCGGCCACGTCGGTCACGGGCTGGCCCGCGTCGCGAATGGTCGCGGCGGTTGACCCCGTCGACACGATCTCGACGCCGGCCTCGACGAGCGCGGTCGCGAGCTCGGCGATGCGGGTTTTGTCGCTGACAGAGATCAGGGCGCGGCGCACCTGCACCTGGTCGCGGTGTTCGTAGAGGCTGGGATCGTGGCTCTGGACTGCCATGGGGCTCCTTGGTTTCTCGAGTGGGTCAAACAAATCGTAGGTATTGGGGGCGCGCACCGCGCACAAGGGTGTTAAGCGTTAAGCGCCGAGCACGAGGGTGCCCTCAGCGATCTCGCGCACGGTCTCAACAAGCAGCGGCCGCTCGAGCTGCTTAATGCGCTCGTGCAGCTCGGGCTCGGCCTCGCCCGACTCAATCTCGACGCGCGCCTGGCGCAGCACGGGCCCGGTATCAACGCCCTCGTCGATGATGTGCACGGTCACACCGGTCTCGGTGGCGCCCGCTGCGAGCGCGTCGCGCACCGCGTGCGCGCCCGGGAAGTGCGGCAGCAGGGCGGGGTGGGTGTTGATCAGGTTCGGCGAGAATTCGCGTACGAAACCGCCCGGCAGGATCCGCATCAGCCCCGCACTTACGACGAGTCCCGGCTCGGGGCCCGTGCCCACACCGTGTTCTTGGATCGCGGCGGCGAGCACCTGCCCCCACTCTTCGCGGCTGCCGTAGTCGCGCGGGCGCACGATGAATGTGGGAATGCCCGCCGTGGTTGCGTGGGCGAGGCCCGGGGCGTCGGTGTCGGCACCAACGCACACGATGCGCGCCCCAAACCCGGGCTGCTCGGTCGCGTCGATGAGCGCCTTCAGGTTGCTACCGCCGCCAGAGATCAAAACCGCAAGTTTCAGCACCCGACTAGTCTACCCGCCGCGCGGGCTGGCCCTGTGCTAACCGGGCTGATTCGCGCTGCGCACGATGCGGTCGGCAAGCAGCCACGGCCGTGTGCGCGCGTAGAGCTCGTCTTCTTGTTCGGCCCACCGGTTCCAGTGCGGAGCGTACGTTTCTCCATCGCGGGCGAGCGCGCGCTCCTGCCGCTCGAGGGCAGGGCACTCGAGCCACACGCTGAGCACGCGCGCGCCGGGCGCCACGATGCTCGGGTCGTCGGGCTGCCCAATCGCACGAGCACGCCCCACCGCAAACGCCTGCGCCGCGGCGAGCGACTCGCGCGTGAGCGCACCGCACCCCTCGATGATGAGCGGCAGCTCGGGCCCGATCACCACGCGCTCGCCAAACTCCCCCGCGAGCCAGTCATACCGGCGGTAGGCACGCTGGGCGAGCACCCCGGCGAGCGCGCGCGAGCCTGCCGCGAGCCCGTCCCACCCGGGGTACAGGTCTTCCACGTGCAGCAGCTGCGGGTCGAGGTCGCACAGGCGTGCCGCGGCCACGGCACGCTCGGCGAGCGAGGTTTTCCCTGATCCGGATCGCCCGTCGATGAGCAGCACGTCGTAGTCTGCCGGTGAGGGCAGCGCGTCCCCGCCCATCAGAACGCCGCCAGCTGGTCGGTGCGAAACCGCTCGGCGAGCACCATCGCGGTCGCGGTGATCGATGCGAGCACGACCGCGGCGGCGAGGCCCGCGCCGTAGCTGCCTGGGGCCTGATGGCCGATCAGCTCGGCAATCACGACCGGCAGCGTTTGGGCGCCGGGCCGCACGAGAAACGAGGTCGCACCGAACTCTCCGAGCGACGCGGCGAACGCGAAGCCGAGGGCGAGGCCCGCGCTGCGGCCCACGAGCGGCAGGTCGATGGCGCGCAGCACGCGGCTGGGGCCCGCGCCGAGCACGGCGGCGGCATAGCGCAGCTCGGGGTCGATGCCGCGCAGCACCGGCAGCATGGTGCGCACCACGAGCGGCAGCGCGACGAGCGCCTGCGCGATAGGAATCAGCACGACCGATGTGCGCAGGTCGAAGCCGATGCCGAGCGGCTTGTTCATCGTGATGAGGAGCCCGAAGCCGAGCGTCACCGCCGAGACTCCGAGCGGCAGCATGACGAGCCCGTCGAAGAGCGAAATGCCGCGGCGCAGAGCGGCCGACCGCGGCCTGCGTGAGAGCACGAGCGAGACGAGGGTGCCGAGCACCATCGCGAGGAGCGCCGCGATGAGCGCGATCCTGAGTGATAGCCACGCTGCATCAAACACGCTGCCACGCAGCGGGGAATCGGGGGGCGGAATGACGAGCGCCACGTAATTTGCGAGGCTCCATGTGCCGTCTGGCCCGCGCAGTGAGCGTGCCACGAGCGTCGCGATAGGGAGCGCGTGCAGCAGCATGAGCGTCGCCGCGAACACGGCGATCGCGGGGAGGTCTGCGAGCGTGGGGCGGGCGCCGCGCTCGTCTTCTCGTACGATGTGGGTCGCGCGTTCGCCCCGGCGCCGCAGCCACGCCGACACCGCGAGCGCTGCTCCCACGATGGCGAACTGCGCGAGCGAGAGCACGGCCGCGCCCCGCAGGTCGAGAAACTGCACCGTGAGGCGGTAGATTTCGGTTTCGACGTTCGAGAAGGCGCGGCCGCCCAGCACGAGCACGATCGCGAACGATGTCGCACTGAATAAGAACACGAGCGCTGCCGCCGACGCGAGCGCCGGGGCGAGCGCGGGCAGGGTGACGCTGGTCCAGGCGCGCACCCGGCCTGCCCCGAGTACGCGGGCGGCGGCCCACGCGCTGTCGTCGAGCCTCGCCCAGAAGCCGCCCACCGTGCGGGCAACCACCGGCACGTTGAAGAAGGTCATCGCCGCCACGATCACCGTGAGTGAACGGTCGAGGCCCGTCCATTCGAGCGGCCCGCCCGGCCCCACGAGCGCGGTGAACGCGACACCCACCACCACGGTCGGCAGCACGAATGGCACGGTCATGAGCGCCCGCGCAAGACCGCGGCCACGAAACTCGAGCCGATACAGCACGTAGGCGGCTGGCAGCCCGAGCGCCACTGACGCGGCGGTGGTAAGCCCGGCCTGTGCAAGGGTCTGCCCGATGACTCGCCACGTGCGGGGTGAGCCAAAGACCTCGCCGAGCCCGCTCGCATCAAACTTGCCGCCCGATAAAAATCCCGTGGCGATGAGCGACAGCACGGGCCACACAAAAAACAGCGTCAAGAACGCGAGCGGCAACCCCGCCGCCAGGCTCCACCAGAGGGCCTGGCCGCGGGGTGTGCGGCGTGCGTAAGAAGTGCGGCGTGCGGCGTGCGCGCGGCCTGCGCTGCGAGTCGGCAGGGGCTACAACCCGATCTCGTCGCCAAGGGTGCGCAGCCAGCCCTCACGGCCGCGCTCGATCTCGGCGGCGCTCAGGTCGTGCGCCTGCTTGGCGGTCGGTTCAGGGGCGAACTGGGCCCACGCCTCGGGCATTTCGACGGTGTCGTCGACGGGGTTCATGTACATCGCGTCGGCGATGGTGCTCTGAAACTCGTGTGAGACGAGGTAGTCGACTACGGCCCGCGCTCCCTCGGGATTCGCTGCCCCCTCGAGCACGCCAGCGTACTCGGTCTGTCGCGTGCAGGTATCAAGCAGCGCCTTCGTGGTCGTGGCGTCGCCCGCCTCGTTCACGGTGAACGCGGGTGACGAGGCGTACGACACGACGATGGGTTTCTTGCCCGACTCGCCGCCCTGCGTGAACTGGCCGTAGTAGGCGTCGCTCCAGCCCTGCTCGATGCGAGCACCGTTATCGAGCAGGTCCTGCCAGTACTTCACGTAGCCCTCGTCGCCAAACGCGGCAACCGTGCCCACGAGAAATGATGCGCCCGTCGACGATGCGGTCGGGTCGAGCAGCACCGTCTGATCACGGTACGCAGGCTTCGTGAGGTCTTCGTACGTGACGGGCTCGGCGATACCCTGCTCGGCAAACCAGCCGGTGTCAATGTTCACGCAGGTCGCGCCGAAGTCGACGGGGGTAAGCCCCGAGTCTTCGATCGCAAAGTCGGCGGCGCCCGCGGGCAGCGCGGCGGGTGTGTACGCCTCGACTGCACCGCTGTCGATGAGCCGTGATGCGAAGATCGTGTCGACGCCAAAGAATGCGTCGGCGATCGGGGCACCCTGCGTGAGCACGAGTTTGTTGGTGAGTTCACCGCCGTCACCGGCTTCGATCACCTCGACGTCGTAGCCGGTCGCTTTGCTCGCGGCGGCCGCGAACTCCTCGTTCGGAAACGAGCTGTGCACCACCAGCGTGACGCTCTTGTCACCGCCGGCTGCGGGCTGCGCGCCCGCCTGCCCGACGCTGTCAGTTGCGCAGCCGGTCAGCGCCAGAGCCGAGACCGCGAGTACACCGAGAGTGGTTGAGATTGCAGGCTTCATTGAGCCGTCCTTCCTCCGCTGGCATGAACCAGATCAGGTTAAACGGTCGAAGCTCGCGTGCTTCCTCTCAGCCCCTCGCGCAGGGACTCCCGTGGATTACAGACCCCACCATAGCCCTACTTCCTCGATCCGCGCCAATTCGGCCGCAGAAAGCGCCCGCGCTTACTCTCAGATCCTGCCGCCGCGTCATCGCTGCCACTGTCATCACGAGCGCGAGCACCGCCGCCACGTAGGTCATCGAGGCCGCCCGAATCATTCGCGTCCCAGGCAAACGCGCGCTCGATAGCTTCGGCGTCTTCGAGCGCGCTGCGCGCACGCTCGCCCGGTCGCCCGGCATCTCGCGGGCCTTCGCGCGGCGCGGCAGGCTCGGGCACTTCGCCTGTGTCTTTCATCGTCTCAATGTCGAACGCAGTGTCTTCGGCGCGCTCGGGCGCAGCCCCCTGCTCCGGATCCCCCGCCGCCGCGCGAACTTCGCCCGTATCGAGTGGCTCCCCGTCAGAGGCTACGGCATCGAGCGCGTCAGACGCGATCCCGTCGGTGTCGAGAGAGTCGCTGTCGAAAGAGTCGCTGTCGAGCGCCTCGCTGTCGAGCGCCTCGCTGTCGAGCGCCTCGCTGTCGAGCGCCTCGGTGTCGAAAGAGTCGGTGCCGTAGGCGTCGTCGTCAGCACGTGCCCCGACCGGTTCGTGCAGTACCTCGGCGAACAGATCGACAACGGGAGCGCCCGCAGGCTCTGTGGCGTAGTCATCGTGAAGGCTACGATCATCGCGTACCGCCGACAGGTCGACGGTTTCAGCCTCGGCGAAGCCCGCTCCGGCGAACCCTGCGCTCGCTGAGCCCGCGGCCCTGTCTGCGCGAGCCGCACTCCACCGCGCCACCGGTTCGGGCAGCACTTCGCGCACCCGTGAATAATCGAGTCGCACCGCCGCAACACCGAGCACGAGACCCACGGCCACCTCGGCAGCGACGAGCCCACCCGTCACCCAGGGGGCTGGGCCCGTCGCCGCGAGTTGACCCGGGCCCAGGGATCCGGAGCCGAGGGCGGCGAGACCAGCCACGGCGAGGCCTGTGCAGGCCGCCGCGATCATTGGCAGCGCGAGAGCGATCGGCCACGAAGCGCGGCGCAGCTCAGCGCTCTGAGCGAGTAGCACGCCGACTGCCAGGTTCGCGAGCACGAGCAACACCGGCGCGAGCGCGCCGAACGACCCCCAGCCGCTGGGCAGCGCGCCCAGTATGGGCAGCGACGGGAGGGACGCCGCGGTGTCATGAAATGGCGAGAACGCGCCACCCGCCACGAAACCCGCGCCGCTCAGCCACGCGAGCGCCCAAATTACGCCGACGGGCAGCAGGGCGAGCTGCGCGAGAAACAATAGCAGCGAGCCGAGCATGTCGAGTTGCAGTGCCTGTGCGATCGCGATCACGTCGGCAAACCCCGCCGCAAGTGCGACGGCGAGGGCGACGGCGGCGACAGTGATGACGCCTGCAAGGGCTCCTGCGGTGAGCCGCGCCACAGTCGCGGCGCGGGCAGGAAACGCCGCCACCGATCCTTGCACGCCGAGAAATTCGAGCCCGCGCTGCATGCCACGCACGCAGAGCGACCACCAGTGTTCGTGCCCTACCGCGGCCGCGATCGCGAAGCTGACCGCTGCCGGCGCCAGGTAGACGAGCGCGGGCACAGCGACCGCGGCGGCGCTCGGCCAGGCGCTGTAGTCGCCCGCGACGGTAGCCACACCCCATGCGACCGCGGCGAACCCTGCGGTGCCACCCACAATGCCGGCAGCACCGCTGCGGCCGCGGCGACTCAGTCGTCTGCCCGCCCGCACCGCGAAGGCGACCGAGACAAGCGTGATCGCGAGCGGGGCGAGCGACAGCGTGAACGTGAGCGCATCTTGCCCGAGCCCCATGCCAAGCATGGTCTCCTGCGAGAGCACGAACTGCATAGGCACCAGGTGCGCGAGCAGCCAGGTGCCCGCGACGGCGGCGGCCACGTCGCTCGGTTCGGCCGCTATACCGAATGTCACCACCCACAGAAGGAGCGCAGGGAGGGCGATCAGCGCGATACCCGCCAGTGCCGCCGCGCAGCCTTCAATCGCCGCGACCACGGCCGTTATTATCGCTCTCATTGCTTCAGAAGCTTACTCTGCGCCGCTGGTAACCACTGGTAGCCGCTGAGCTGATTGGCCGTCTTGCGAGCCCGCGTTTGTGTAGCCGCTCCTAGCTGCGTGGGTCGGTAATGCGTCCCGCCATATGACCACAGCCGCGAGCAGGCACGACTACGCACCGAAATGACGAGCCGCCACGATAAATACGCTTTTATCGTGACGACTCGTCATTTCGATGCCGACTCGTGGGCCATGAATGACCCGGGCAGTCTGCGCCCAAGGACACCAGCCAGCCCCTCGGCATATAGACCACCAGCCACCAACCCACCTCCAAGACACATCACCCACACACGCCCCACAAGCCAAGCAACCCCTTGATCAAATAGCAAAAGACGAGCGCAGGAAATGGTGTAGACGATGGATTGCTTCACCTGGATGCTGCCGCGACTGGCTCGGCGAAGACGAAGAAGCCCGTTTCATCTCCGAGATCGTTGATCAACCCCCTCGGCCTCCCTCTCGTGTACGCGTCGCACGAGAACCAGAAAGGGCGCACCCCCGTATGACCCAGCGATGATGATGAAAGTGCTGCTGTACGCCGACCCGACCGGGGCGACTTCTTGCTGGAAGCCACCGTACGGGCGATACGAGGCCACCGGCGCACTATTTGGTGACGGAGCCGGAGGGCCGGGACACGCTACTAACCCACACAACTAGAGTGCGCGGCTCACCGCGCGGTGCGTTTCAAACAGCGGCACGGTCACCCCCTCGGGGGCGCGGCCAAAGCCGCACTCGGTCGCGACGCCAAACTCGCGCGCCACGTACTGGCGGGCGGCTGCGATACGTCGTTCGGCTCCCTCCACACCGTCTTCGCGGTGCACAAGCCCGAGGTAGAGCTCGGTCGCGTCGTCGATCGCCAGGTCTGCGAGCGGCGCGAAGTAGGCGGCGTCGTCACGCTCGATGGGCACCGGCAGGTGCAGCCACGTGAGTGTGCGCCCTGCCTGCTGAGCGACGAGATTTGCGAACCTCGTCAGGTAAGCGGTGTCGCCGGGCTCGACGAAGTGCTTCTCTGCGACGTCGCCGTAGCACAGGTGCACCCCCACCTCGACGGTCGCGGGTACGCGGCCGATCTGACGCGCGAGTCGCTCGCTCGTACCCGCCCATACATCGTCAAACCACTCGTACTTCTGGCCGCCGCGGGCGGCATAGGCGCTGCCCTCGAGGATCGCGAATTCGAGCGCGGCATCCCACTGAATCGCAAGCTTGTCATGTGGTATCGCCGCAAGAATCTGCTCGAGCTCGGCCGCGAGGGCTGCCTCGTATACGGGCTCAAACGCGGCTCGGTCTTCGGCGCGCACGAAGCTGCCGACCACCCCGAGCGGGGTGGGGAGCGACACTTGGAAGCGGGTGTCGCTAGGAATCACGCCGTCGGCCTGCAACCGCGCAAAAGTTTGCCACGATTCGAGCGCCGCCGCAGCGTATCCGAGCGGCGCAAGCTTGAGATCTGCGGCTTCTACCCCGTCGGCGAGGCGCACGGCGCGCAGGTCGAGTGTGCGCAGCTGAATGGGGGTGTCGCCGACGCGTTCGATACCCGGAGTCTGGGCGATGCGCCCCGGCTGAAACGCGATCCAGTGAAACCGCTCACCCACCTCGCCGTCGGGGATGCGCTTGATGTGCCCTCCGAGATGCTCTGCCGCAGTACGCATGGTCTGTTCTGCATTGTCGAAGTTGATGCTGCCGACGAGGTGGGCACCGACGGGGCGGGCCTGGGCGGGGCGCTGGGCTGCGGGCTGTGACATGGGAGGGCTCCTGGGACGACGAGGTGGGGTTACGCCCAGTATCCCGCGGCCCGCGGGGTGCCACCCGCTGCATTACCGTGTGTGACGCGATCGGTGCGTACGCGTGCTTGGCTCACGGTCGCGTTCGTTCTTGCGTTCGCAGGCACATCTTGGGCCAGTTCCCAGCGCATGAAAAGATGATCTCTCGACGAGCGCGGGCGTTAACTTTGACAAAATGAGGCCCAATTTTGTTAACTTTAACTTTGACTTCACCCCTGCCCAAACGCATAGCGAAGCGGCCGGGGTCTCCCCCGGCCGCTTCGCTATGCGCTTGCGCGCATAAGATGCTTCGTGTCTACAGCGCTGCGAAAGCCGTACGCAGCAGCTCTGCGGTCTCGGTGGGCGTCTTGCCCACCTTGACACCGGCGGCCTCGAGGGCCTCCTTCTTCGCCTGAGCGGTGCCCGCCGAGCCCGACACGATGGCGCCAGCGTGGCCCATGGTCTTACCCTCGGGGGCGGTGAAGCCTGCAACGTAGCCCACAACCGGCTTCGTCACGTTCGCCTTGATGTACTCGGCTGCGCGCTCCTCAGCGTCGCCACCGATCTCACCAATCATCACGATCGCCTTCGTCTCGGGGTCAGCCTCAAACGCGGCGAGCGCGTCGATGTGCGTCGTACCAATGACGGGGTCGCCACCGATGCCGATAGCGGTCGAGAACCCAAGGTCGCGCAGCTCGTACATCATCTGGTACGTGAGCGTGCCCGACTTCGACACGAGGCCGATGGGGCCCTTGCCGGTGATCGTCGCGGGAGTGATGCCCGCAAGCGCCTCACCCGGCGTGATGATGCCGGGGCAGTTGGGGCCAATAATGCGGGTGTTGCCACCGGTCGCCTTGGCGTGCGCCCACAGCTCAGCCGAGTCCTTGACCGGCACACCCTCGGTGATGATGACGAGCAGACCAATGCCAGCGTCGATGGCTTCGACTGCTGCGTCCTTGGTGAACGCCGGCGGCACGAACGCGACCGACACGTCTGCACCGGTCTGCGCCATTGCCTCTTCAACGCTCGCAAAGACGGGCAGCTCAATGGCGTTGCCCGCGGCGTCGACGTGCGACACGGTGGTGCCCGCCTTGCGCGCGTTCACGCCACCAACAACCTGGGTGCCAGCCGCGAGCATGCGTGCGGTGTGCTTAGTGCCTTCGCCGCCGGTGATGCCCTGGACGATGACCTTCGAATCCTTGTTTAGGAAGATAGACATTCTCTTAAGTTCCTTAAAGTCTAGGTGCGCGGGCTATCGGGCGTTGGCGAGCTCGGCGGCCTTATCGGCGCCCTCGTCCATCGTCGCGGCCTGGGTTACGAGCGGGTGCGCAGCCTCGTTCAGAATGCGGCGGCCCTCTTCAACGTTGTTGCCGTCGAGTCGCACCACGAGCGGCTTGTTTGCCGACTCACCGAGCTTCTCGAGCGCGCCCACGATGCCGTTCGCCACAGCGTCACACGCGGTGATGCCACCGAAGACGTTGACGAACACCGACTTGACCTGCGGGTCACCGAGGATCACGTCAAGGCCTGCGGCCATAACCTCAGCCGAAGCGCCGCCGCCGATGTCGAGGAAGTTGGCGGGCTTCACGCCGCCGTGGTTCTCTCCCGCGTAAGCGACTACGTCGAGCGTCGACATCACGAGGCCCGCACCGTTACCGATGACGCCCACCTCGCCGTCGAGCTTCACGTAGTTGAGATCCTGCGCCTTAGCCTTGGCCTCGAGCGGGTCCTCTGCTGCCTTGTCCTCGAGCGAAGCGTGCTCGGGCTGACGGAAGTCGGCGTTCTCGTCGAGCGAGACCTTACCGTCGAGCGCCACGATCTCACCTTCGCCCGTAAGCACGAGCGGGTTCACCTCAACGAGGGTGGCGTCTTCGCCTACGTACACTTCGTAGAGCTTCTGGAACACGGGCACTACCTTGGCCACGAGCTCCTCGGGGAAGCGTGCCGCGCGTGCAATCTCTTCAGCCTTAGCCGCGTCGATGCCCGTGATCGGGTCGACCTCGATGCGCGCGAGCGCGTCGGGGCGCTCCACTGCAAGCTCTTCGATCTCCATACCGCCCTCAACTGAGCACAGTGAGAGGTATGAACGGTTTGCCCGGTCGAGCAGCACTGAGAAGTAGTACTCCTCTGCGATGTTCGCGCCCGCGGCCACCATTACGCGGTTAACCACGTGGCCCTTGATGTCGAGCCCGAGGATTGACTTCGCGGCTTCAAACGCCTCGTCAGGGTTCTTGGCAACCTTCACGCCGCCAGCCTTACCGCGGCCACCGATCTTGACCTGGGCCTTCACTACTACGACGCCGCCAAGCTTCTCGGCGGCTGCGCGCACCTCTTCGGGAGTATCGGCGACGATGCCGGCAAGCACCGGCACTCCATATCGCTCAAAGAGGTCTCGCGCCTGGTACTCGTACAGATCCACGTACTGTCCTTTGCTTGTGATTGCTGGGAAACACGAGGCAGAAAATGTCTCGATGTCGAGATAAGTCGACCAATGAACGAGTCTAGCACCGCATTTGTAAGGGGTGATTCATGACACCTGATCGAAATCACAAGCGCACCTAAAACAGGGGGCCGCTTCTCAGTCTTTACTACTAATGTTATGGACAGCCGTGCCACCATAGCGAAGCCTCGCTCACAAGCCTTACCACTGGCGCACCATTCACCCCGACTCGTGGCTCGGCTGGAGAAGACACTCTTGAACACCCCCGAGGACCCAAAGCCCGAGGGCCTGCGCGCACGCAAGCGCCGCGCCACTGAAAACGCAATCGAATCTTCAGCGGTAAAGCTAGCCCTTGAGAACGGTGTCGAACACGTCACCGTCGAGGCCATCTGCGAAATGGCCGACATCTCACGAAGCACCTTCTTTAATTATTTCTCAGCGCGCGACTACGCCATTGTCGGGCGCGCCATCACTGTTCCCGAAGGCCCCGAAGCCTTCGCGATCCTTGATACCTCGCCCGACAATCTGCCGCTGGGCATTTATCGTCTGCTGTTTGCGGCGATCGGTCATCGCAGCGTCAACACCGAGGTCGCACGCCTGCGCATGCAGCTGTTTGCCGAACAGCCCGAGGCGGCACGCATGTCACAGATCAATATGCTCGAGTCATCGGGCCCGCTGTTTGTGGCGACGCTGTCGTGGCTGCATCTGCACCCTGAACACCGCAAGCTCGAGTCGATTGAGCGCGAGGCTTGGCTTGCCGCCACGATCGTGCACTCGATCGTTTCGGCGCAGATGATGGACTGGGTCAAAGGCGCGGGCGACATTGAAACCAACGAGGACGCGTTCCATCACGTCGTCGCCGACTTTCAGACCCTGCTGGGCGGTGCCCCCGCCCGCTAGGGTTCGTCAACCGCACGAGCACAAACGTCAACCGCCGGTGGTAACCGGCTGAGGCCTTCATCCCGCGGGGTGAAGGCCTCAGCTGTTTTTGATCCGGATCAAAGCCCGCGAGCGCACGTAGCTCGC
Organism: Leucobacter faecis; assembly: GCF_054456635.2. Classification (NCBI taxonomy): domain Bacteria; kingdom Bacillati; phylum Actinomycetota; class Actinomycetes; order Micrococcales; family Microbacteriaceae; genus Leucobacter; species Leucobacter faecis. The sequence continues at coordinate 191,251 of NZ_JBTJEP020000001.1, read as the reverse complement.
GGGCCTGCCGGGCGCGCTTGTCAGTCGACCTTATTAGTCGATCTTGTTAGTCGACCTTGGTGATGGGGGCGAGCTTGACGAGCAGCTTGCGCTCCCCCACCGAGTCAAAGACAGCGTGAGCGACGCGTTTGCTGCCCTCGCCGGTGACGCTCGTGACGCGCCCTTCACCGTAGTCTTCGTGCTTGATGCGGTCGCCCGCCGCAAGCGCGAGACCGCTGTTGTCGCGCGCGTCGATGCCGATCGTGTTGGGAAAACCACCGCCCGCGGCCTGTGCCGCTTTGGCGAGCCGCTTGCGTTCGCGCCACTGCTCGAGCGCCGACTGCATCTTGCCGCTCGCGGGTTCTGAGACCGCGGCGCTGCCACTCATGCTGCTGGCCCCACCAAATGTCACGTTCGACTCTCTGCTGGTGCGCGAGGAGAACCCGCCGCTAGCACCGCCGCTTCGCGGCGCGTTGAGCGCCCGGGACTGGGTGCCGCCCCGGCTGGTGACCTCGCCGGGCGACTGCCGCCAGTGCACGAGCCCCTCGGGAATCTCTTGCAGAAACCGTGAGGGTAGCGCCGCGGCGATGTCGCCGAAGGTGGCGCGTGTGGAGGCGAGCGTGAGATACAGCCGCTCGCGCGCACGCGTGATGCCCACGTACATGAGCCGCCGCTCTTCGTTGACGCCGCCCGTCTCGTCCATCGACATCTGGTGCGGCAGCAGCCCCTCTTCGACGCCCGTGATGAACACCGCTTTGAACTCGAGTCCCTTCGCGGTGTGCATCGTCATGAGTGAGACGGTTCCGCTCGTGTCGTCGAGGTCGTCGGCGGCGGCCACGAGGCTCACCTCGGTGAGAAACGCGATGAGGCCTGCACCGGGTTGTTTCACATCGAACTCGCGGGCCACGGCAATGAGCTCTTCAAGGTTCTCGGCTCGTGCGTCGTCTTGCGGATCACGCTTGGCGCGCAGCTTCTCGATCATCTCCGTCTCATCGAGAATCAGTTTGATGACATCGCCCACCGGCGCGGGGGTCGCCTCCTCGCCCGATACGTCGGTGGCCCCGCCGCCCGCCGCCATGTTCGCGGCACGGGTCAACAGGTCTGCGAGTTCAAGCACGGTGGTGCGCAGCTTGGGGCCGAGTTGCGGCACTTCGGCGGCGCGCTGCATGGCTTCGTGAAACGAGAGCCCCTCAGTCTCTTGGAAGATAGCAAGGTGCGCCTCGGCCATCGGCCCGATGCCACGCTTGGGGGCACCGAGCAGCCTGGACCACGCGATCGGGTCGTAGGGGTTTGCGATGCTCGTGAGGTAGGCCATCGCATCTTTAATCTCGGCACGCTCATAGAATTTGGTGCCACCGAGCACACGGTATGGAATCGCCGAACGAATCAGCAGCTCTTCGAGGGCTCGCGTTTGTGAGTTGGTGCGGTAGAACACTGCGACGTCGCCGTAGGCGAGGCCCGCTCGGTGCAGGTCTTCGATCTCTTCGGCAACGAACCGTGCCTCGTCGTGCTGCGAGTAGCCCGTAAACCCGACAATCTTTTCGCCGTCGCCCTCGGCGGACCACAGGTTCTTCTCTTGCCGGTCGAAGTTGTTGCCGATCACGGCGTTCGCGGCCGACAGAATGTTTTGTGTCGAACGGTAGTTCTGTTCGAGCTTCACAACCTCTGCGCCCACAAAGTCGCGCTCGAACTCGACGATGTTGCGAATGTCGGCGCCGCGAAACGCATAGATTGACTGGTCTGAGTCGCCGACGACGGTGAGGCTGGCCGGCGGCACCTGCCCTGAGGCGTCGAGCTCGCCGGCGCGCGCCGGCGGCATCAGGTGTTCCACTTGCTCGGCCGACACCGGCCTGGTGAGCTCGCGAATGAGCGAATACTGGGCGTGGTTCGTGTCTTGGTACTCGTCGACGAGAATGTGCCGAAAGCGTCGTTGGTAGACGGCGGCGACGTCGGGGTGCGCGCGAAACAGGTGCACGGTCTGCCCGATGAGGTCGTCGAAGTCGAAGGCGTTGGCGCGCCGCAGCTCTTGCTCGTACATCGTGAAGATCTCAGCGAACAGGCGGTCGCGTGGATCCGCCTCGTTCATGGTCGCACGAAACGCGTCGACGTCTGACAGCTCGTTCTTGAGCTTGGAGATTTTGCCGCCCGCGTTTGCCGGGGTGAAACCGTAGCTTGCCGCGTCGGTCTCTTTGATGATGCGCTTGAGCAGCGCGCGCGAGTCGGCCGAATCGTAGATCGTAAAGCCAGAGACGTAGCCAAAACGCTCGGCCTCGCGGCGCAGAATACGCACGCACGCCGAGTGGAACGTTGACACCCACATGCCTTCGGCAGCGCCTCCGAGCAGCCCGCCGATGCGCTCGCGCATCTCGGCGGCGGCCTTGTTGGTAAAGGTGATCGCGAGGATCTGGCTCGGCCAAGCCTCGCGCCCCCGAATCAGGTGCGCGATGCGGTGTGTGAGCACACGGGTTTTGCCAGAGCCCGCTCCTGCCACGATCAGCAGCGCGGGGCCCCGGCTCACCACTGCCCGCTCTTGAGCGGGGTTGAGCCCGTCAAGCAGCGGATCGGCGCCGCCCGCGCCCGTAGCATCACCGATTGGCAGGCCCGAGGGGTCAAGAAGTTCGAAGTCGCTCATTGTGCGTTCCAGTCTAGGCCTCACCCCTGACATCGGGCGATGGCTTCTATGCCAGGGGCGATCAGTCACAATAGAGGGTATGTCTGCTGCCCCCGCCACCGTGTCTGCCACCGCCTCCAAGCCCTCTGTTCTCGTTTTTGCCACGGGCGGCACGATCGGCATGCGGGCAACCGATGCGGGGCTGGCGCCTGATCCGGATTTTCCAGAGATTCTCGAGCAGATCGTCGAGGGCATTTGCGCGCCGCTGGGCGTCGAGCCGCGCGTGAATCACCTGCTGCCGGCGATCGACAGCGCGAACGCTGAGGCCGATACCGCGCCGCGCATTGCGCGCGCGATCAGGGCGCGCGTGCGCACGCACCGGCCGCGGGGCGTCGTGATCGCGCACGGCACAGATACCCTCGCGTACACGGCGGCCAGGCTCGCGTTTGAGCTCGCAGATCTCGGCTGCCCCGTGGTCGTCACGGGCAGCCAGTTCGCGCACGGCGCCGAAGGCACTGACGCGATCGATAACCTGTCGCTCGCGATTCGCGCGTCGGTGCGTGCGTCGCAGGCCGCGCCCGTGTCGATCGCGTTTGGCGGCAAGCTGCTGCCGGCGGTGCGGGCAGAGAAGCACGACACCGAGGCGCTCGAGGCGTTTCGCGCCGAGCGCCCGCTCGCACAGGGCGCGCTCGGGGTGCCCACGGGCGAGGGCGAGACGCGGCCGCGTTCGGCGCGCGTGCTCGCGTACCGCTTCGTGCCCGGTGTGACGGCCGAAGATCTCAGGTGCGCAACGCTTGGTAACCCCGACGCGCTCGTGCTCGAGTGCTACGGCAGCGGCAACGCGCCCATGGCGCGGCCGGGCATGCTCGGTACCCTGCGCGAGATCGGCGCGCGCATGCCGGTCGTCGCGATCACGCAGTGCGCGGGCGGCGGCGTCGACCTGGCGCGCTACGCGGTGGGCCGCGAGCTCGCCGCGGCCGGCGTGATCGACGGCTCTGATTTAACGGTCGAGGCTGCGATCGCGAAGCTCGGCTATCTGCTCGATCGAGGCGCCTCCGGATCAAGTTTGCGGGCTCTCATGGAGGCGAATCTCGTGGGTGAGTGCGCCGGGCGGTAGCGGATCTTCCCCGTCATCCTGCGGGAACTACCTCCCCAACGTCATCCTGCGGGAGCTTGCGACTCGCAGGATCCAGGAGTCAGCGACCGGAACCAGCATCACGAAGCGTGACACCGAGATCGGGGTGGTCTACGAAGATGCCGTCGACGCCCGTGGCGAGAATCATGTCGAACTCTGCCTGCCACTTGCCCCACTCGGCGGGGTGCAGCGAGGTTTGAAACCGGGGGTTAAGAAAACGATTCTCGGGGCGCAGCGTCCAAGTGAACACTTTGAGCCCTCGCGCATGTGCTCTCGCCACCAGATCAGTGGGGCCCGTGGCTCGACCCAACGCATTCAGTTTCAAGAGGCTGCTCTTGGCCACGCTAATGCCGTCGACACGGCCCGCCAGCAGCTCGAGCCCTTCGTCGCTGCGGTACCAGGCGTAGCTGCGGTGTGGGGCACCGGGCAACGGCTCATCTGCGGGCGCACCAAGGCGCTCGGTTAAGAACACGAACGAGGCGTGTACCCCCGCCGCCTTCAGCCGGTCAAGCACGCCCAGCTCAAACGATTCGATAACGAGCACGTCGCCCTTGTCGCTCCAGCCGGCCTGCTCGAGTTCGCCCTTGAGGAGCTCGCCAATATCGACGCCGACGGAGAGATAGAAGGCTGCGTGCTTGACTTCTATAACGGGCACGAGCGTGCGGCCGCGCTTCTTCGTCTCGTCGTCAACGATCGCGAGCACATCGCGCAGCCGTAAGATGGGCTGCTGGCCATCGAATGCCGTGTTGTCTGGGCGCAGTTTCGAGAGCCGTTCGCGGCAGCGCAGCGTCGACAGCTCGGCCCAGGTCAGGTCTTCGGTGAACCAGCCCGTCAACTTCTCACCGTCGACAGTCTTTGTGGTGCGCAGGTGCGCGAGCTCGGGGCGGTGCGCGATGTCGGTGGTGCCAGAGATTTCATTTTCGTGCCGCACCACGAGCACCCCGTCTTTCGACACCACAATGTCGGGCTCGACCGCGTCTGCTCCGAGTTCAAATGCGAGCCGATATGAGGCCTCTGAGTGCTCGGGGCGATACCCCGGGGCGCCGCGGTGACCGATGACGAGCGTACGCTGAGCCGTGCTGTGCATGCCACCAGACTAGACGCGGATACTTGACCATTCGCCAGCGGCACAATCACTCAGCACAATTGGGCAGTTACACAGGCTAAATCACAGCCGCAGCCTGGGCGCTCTTCGATAGGCTGGGCGCATACATACGCGAGGAAAGGATCCCCGACGCATGAGCAACCCGGCTCTTAGTAAGAACCCCGCACTCAACGGCAAGACGCTTACCGCCGATGAGCTGCGCCGCATCTACGATCAGCCCGCAGCCGAGACGCAGCGCCCCGGCGTAGACGCCCCGGCCACCGATCAGGGCTTCGGCGCACAGCAGCCGCCGCAGGTCACCCCGTCAGACCGCCCGATGACGTACGAGAACACGATCTCGAAGACCGTGGCGCTGTTTCTCATCGTGCTCGCGTTTGGTGCGGTCGGCTGGTTCCTGCCGGCACTCGCAATCCCCGCTGCAATCATTGGCCTCGTGCTCGGCCTCGTCAACTCCTTCAAGAAGGAGCCGAGCGTTCCGCTCATCATTCTGTACGCGGTGTTCCAGGGTGTCTTCCTTGGCGGCATCTCGGGCATCTTCGAGGCGCAGTGGGCCGGCATCGTGTCGCAAGCGATCATCGGCACCCTCTCGGTGTTCGGTGTAACCCTGCTGCTGTTTCGCAGCGGCAAGGTGCGCACCAGCCCCCGCGCAACCAAGATTTTCTTGGTCGCGATGGTCGGGTACCTCGTGTTCTCGCTCATCAACGTCGGCATGATGATGTTTGGTGCGACCGACGACCCGTGGGGCATGCGCGGCGCAACCGTATTTGGTATTCCGCTCGGTGTGCTCATCGGTGGTCTCGCCGTGCTGCTCGCGGCGTACTCGCTCGTGATGGACTTCGAACTGATTCAGAACGGCGTGCGTAACCGCGTGCCCGAGAAGTGGGCGTGGTCGGCGGCCTTCGGCCTCATGGTGACGCTGATCTGGCTCTACGTCGAGATCCTGCGCATCCTCGCGATTCTGCGCGGCGACTAATCACAGCGGCTGCAATCTAGCAGCACTCACTCAAGTGGGCACGGTTCTTTTGAACCGGGCCCACTTTTGTTTTACCTGGTGCGAGCCGCAAACCAGCCGACGGTAACGAAAGCATAACGGTGGGTGATGGGGCTTGGTGATTATCGCCTCACCCACCTCCTATGTGCGCCGAGCTGCGCCCACTCACTCCAAACTTGTGAATCAGCAAGCGTGTTACAGAGCTTCCTCTGGCGGCGCGTTTGTTTCAGATTTCGCCCTCGCGCGAGCGAGTACTCACCAGTTAGGAAGAATAAGATGCGTACCACCATCAAGTCCTACCTTGAGGCCGCGAAGGCCCGCAAGGAAGACGGCGAGCAGGGATTCTCGCTCGTTGAGCTCATCGTCGTCGTCGTGATCCTCGGCATCCTCGCCGCGGTCGCCATCCCGATCTTCAGCGGCATTCAGGCAACTGCTCGCCAGAGCGCCACGGATGCCGCTGCCGCAAATGCAGCTTCACAAATTGCGGCTGCGATGGCTGGCGGAGACGACGCGGAAGTACCTGCTGATCACGATGATTTCTCTTACGCCTTTATCGGCGGCACTCCTACCGATATCGACAAAATCTGCGTCGAGGCAACACACGAAGGTGGGGAATCAGCAGAGAAGGGCCCTGGCTGCACCCCTTAGGCACCGTGAGCCAAGTCTCGGGTCCCGGATTCCTGACTCCGCCAGGAACCCGTGGCCCGGGACTTTCAGCCCTACCAACTTTGTTTATCACTGGATAGCGTCACATATTTCGAGGGCGTCATGAATCACGAACCAGCCAGGGTCGGCAGCGTGACCGACAACATGACACCGGCAGACACGGGTTTTTCGCTCGTCGAACTGATCGTGGTCGTGGCGATTCTTGGCATTCTCGCCGTAACCGCTGTTCCCATATTCAGTGGAATTCAAGAAGAGGCTCGCCAGAGCACAGGCAAGGCTCTCGCCGCGAACGTCGCCACCGACGCCGCTGTACAGCTCTCGGCCGGCAACGCTGCGACCCTCCCCAGTGCCGCAAGCGTCGACCCACCGTTCGAGGTGAAGTGGGAGTCGGGGCAACCCGACTCCGTCGACACGATATGCGTACTCGTGACCCGCACCGACGGCGGACCCGACGCGACCGCCGGGCCCGGGTGCCCCACCCCATAACCTTCGCTCCTCGAGAGGATGAGCCGCATGCTGTACTTGGTTACACGCCGTATGCAGGGTCTCGTTCGTCGTGTGATGCGGGGTGGATCCTGCGACTCCCGCCGCCGTGGGCGCAAGGTCGCTTGGGATGGCTCCTGCGACTCGTTCCTCGCGCAGGATGACAAGAGGGTCACCCTCGCGCAGGATGACAAAAGCAGGAAGACCCGTGCGCAGGATGACAAGAGGGATGCCGGCATGAGCATGGTCGAGATCGTGATCTCCCTGTTTCTCATGGGCATTCTCTCGCTCGCCGTACTGCCGCTCATCATCGGAGTAACCCAGCACTCGGTCGTCAACAAGAACACGCTCGCTGGCACCAACTTTGCGCGCAGCGAGCTCACTAGCATTCAGGCCGCATTTCCTTCAGACCCCGGCACCAGCACGACCAGCTGCAACGCGCTCCAAGCTAGGCAGAACTCTGCGGGCATAACAGACACCGGCACGGGGCTTACCGCGTTCATCACGGTCGGGTCCTGCCCCACCAGCGGCTACCCCCGCACTGTTCCCGTCACCATCACTGTCAAAAAAGACAGCGACACCGTCGCGACGCTCAAGAGTCGCGTGCGGGTAGCCAAGGCGGGTGCCTAATGTCTGCCGCAGATCACCCCAAATCAGACGCCGGCATGAGCCTCGTCGAACTGATCATGGTCGTGCTGATCTCGGCGCTCGTGCTCACCGTGCTCGCCTCGCTCTTTGGCAACGGGCTCGCCGCTCAACAGGGCGCGACCGAACGCACCCTCGCCACGAGCCAGGCCAATGCTGCCGCGGCACAGGTCAACAAGGCGATACGCGAGTCGGTCTCTGCCCGCATCTTTCCCACCTTCACCAACACTCAAGGCCTCCCGCAGACGCAGCTCAACCTCACCAAAGAGACCGACGACGGGCTGATCTGCGAGGTCTGGATCTGGGAAGACCGGGCCGACGGCGACACCATTTTCTATCACAACGCCTACCGCAACTACGCTGACGACCCGATTCCCGGCAACAGCAGGGTGAGCCGGTGGAAGACCGACGCCGGCACCGGCCGGCACGTCGTCAGCAGCACAGGCTCCGGTGGCGTACAGCCCCGCGGCGCCCACTTCACGTTCGATATTGGGGGCGAAGAAGGCAAAACCTCCGTCGTAGTCACCGGCGGCGCCAACATTCAGGGCCGGATCAACACTGCGGGCGTCACGAACCCGTGTGCTGGGAGTTGGTGATGTCACTGTGCATGAAACTCAACTGAACACAGCCACAACCGCAGCCAGGGCGGTACCGCGGCACACCGGCAGAGAGGCAGCAATGAGGTCACACACAGGTCGGCGGCTACACCGTTCGCTGCGCGACGAGGGCGCTTCGACTCTCGTCACCGTGCTCGTGATTATGCTCGTGCTCACCATCGGTGGTCTCGCCGCCGCCGCCCTCACCACCAGCACCACCGGCACGCTGAGCCAGTCGGCGAAATATACCGCAGCTGAAGCCATTGTCGACGCCGGCATCGCCGACCAAACCAGCAACATCGAACGGGGCGTCTTTGCTGGTTGCGCGACCACCCCAGGGTTTTGGCCTGAGAACCCCGATCCAATAGACCCCACCGCTGCACCGAAACAGTTTGCGCCAGGAGCCGAAGACCCACAAGCAATGTACCCCGTAACTTCTGGGGGCCTGAACTACTACTACCGCTTCTCGTGTTCGGCAGGCGAAGCGATTCTCGAAGTCGCCGCCCCTGTTGGTGACGACTATAGCGGCGCCGTAACCCGTCGATCGGTCTTCAGTTACGACGTGCAACACGACGTGCTGGCCCCCGCACTCATCACGAAGAAGACCCTCACCACCGGCGTATTCAGTGGAATCACCGCAGACGACGAAGAAGACATGGCCGACCTCTGGGTGATTCCAGAAGACGGCGGCAGCGGCAACTTCAACTGCGCACTGGGCGGCACGATCGACGGCTCAGTCTATGTAGCGAACGGCATCGTCACCGCTACAGCCGCCTGCAACATGCGTGGCTCGCTCGTTGCCTCGGGCAACATTCACCTCACCGCCGCCGTTTCCACCAAAGGTGATCTGATCTCTCAGAACGGCAGTATTTCCCTTATCGCCGGAGTCAATGTCAAAGGCAGCGTCTATGCCAAAGGCGACATCACAATCGCCGCAGGCGCAACCGTTGATGGTGACATAGTATCTGCCGAGGGCAAAGTGACGTTCCTAGGAATTGCCACCGTGGGCGGCAGCGTGAAAGCCAAGAAGAACATCAACGCTGTTTTGCTCGTCAATGTGAAGGGTGACGCCGTGTCAGAAGAGGGCACGGTAAGCACTTTTCTTGCCACCATTCGCGGCGAACGCATCTCAAACTCGGGTGAACCCACGCCCCCCGTGCCCGAACTCACGTACCAACCGCATTGGCGCGGCGTGAGCAACGCAGACATCGACGCCCTTTACCCCAAAGCCGCTGGCACGGCGCCGGGAAGCTCCCCCGGAGGTTTCAACTACGAGAAATGGACGGGTGACTGCCAAGCCAGCGTGCCGTGGCTGCTCGGTTTGGGTGACCTCTCGTCGGGTCATGCTATGCGAAAAATGGCCAGCTACACCCAACCAACCGTAATCGATGCACGCCATTGCACGAACGGCATCAAGGTAAGCCGAGCTCTCACCGGCGCTATCTTCCCCTACAAAATGAGCCTCAAAACCGACATGATGATCGTCGCAAAATCGTTCGACTGGCAGGGCGTACGATTCTCTTCTGGCGGCGGTGGCACCCCACACAAACTCTGGTTCATTTCACCCGATGAAAACTGCGGCGCAAGCAACTTTGGTATTCCACTCCACGGGGCCGAGATCGACGCGACAATTACCCCTATGCTCTACACGAACTGTTCAGCAAACTTCACCCTGCTCGGGCTCGGCAGGTGGAACGGAAGCATGGCTGTCAATCAGTTCGATGGGCTCCCATCATTCAAATACCGTGCCTCAGGATTTCCGGGCTGGAACGAAGTCTTTGACACTGCCACCGGCAACGTGACGGCCTGGGAGCTCACCGAAGAGCGAGACCTGAACTAACATGACAGTCCTCACTCTGACCCTCGCCTTCGCCGCCCCCGCCGTCATCGCGGGCCCCGGCGCCCTCGCGACCGTCGTATCCCCCGGCCTCCTGATCGGCCTCGCCGCAGTGTTCGGTCTTGCCATCGGATCCTTTCTCAACGTTGTCGTCTACCGTGTGCCGGCGGGCAAGTCGCTCGTGCCCGCGAGCAGGTGCCCTCACTGCGAAGCGCCGATCCGGCCCTGGCAGAACGTGCCGATCGCCTCTTGGATCGCGCTGCGAGGCAAGTGTGCGGGGTGCCGCGCACCGATCTCGGCGCGGTACCCGCTCGTTGAGTTCGCGACGATGGTCGCGTTCGCGGCCGTCGCCTGGTGGGGCCTCTACTCCCCCGCCCTGCCGCCCGCCATGCTCGCCGGGTACCTGTTTCTCGCGGCCGCATCGATCGCGCTCGCGCTCATCGATTTCGACACGCAGCGCCTGCCCAATGCGATCGTCTACCCGACGGCCCTGGTACTTGCGCTGTGCGTGCTGGTGTCGGCCGCCACGACCCGCGACTGGGGCGCAGCTCTCACCGCGCTCATCGCATCGGCGGGCCTCGCCCTGTTCTACCTCGTGCTCTGGTCCATCGGCGGTATGGGCTTGGGCGACGTGAAACTCGCGCTCGCGCTCGGTCTCGCGCTCGGATGGGTCGGGTGGCCCGCCGTGATCGTGGGCACCTTCGCGGCGTTTGCCGCGGGGGGCGTCTACGGCCTGGCGCTCGTCGCGCGCAGGCGCGCGGGCCGCAAAACCCGCGTGCCGTTTGGCCCCTGGATGCTCTTGGGCGCCTGGATCGGGCTCACCCTCGGCGACCCCCTCGTGACCTGGTACTTGAACACATTCTTTGCCCGCTAACCCGGGCCTACCACCTACGCAGAAAGGCAAGTCGACATGGCAAGGACCATTGTGGGGCTCGAAGTCACCGAGGAGGAGGTGCGCGCGGCAGAAGTGACCCTCGGCAAGAATCCCAAGATCATGAGCCACGGATCAGTGCGCCTGCCCGCCGGTGCCGCCAAAGACTCTGAGGTGCTCGACCGCACCGCCGTCGTGGCGGCGCTGCAAGAGCTGTGGCGCAAGACGGGTTTCAAGAGCAAGCGTGTGGTGCTCGGCATCTGTAGCCGGCGGGTGTTGGTGCGTGACTATCGCACGCAGGCAATGGCTCCGGATCTGTTGAAGCAGGCACTGCCGTTTCAAGTCGCAGACCTTTTGCCGGTGCCCGTCGACCAAGCGGTGATCGACTTTTATGCGGTGTCGCAGGAGGGTGAGCAGGTGACCGGGCTGCTCGTAGCAGCCGTGCTTGAAACCGTGACCGAGCTCGTGGAAACAGTGGGGCAGGCGAAACTCATTGTCGAGCAGGTCGACCTCGCCCCGTTTGGGCTGCTGCGCGCGATCGACACGCTCACCGAGTCTGAAGAGACCGTCGCCGTTGTGCACCTCGGCCCGCACACCGGGTACGTGGTGATCGCACAGCAGGGCGTACCCAAGTTTGTGCGCATCATGCCGCTTGACCTCACCGAAGCGGTGCCGCCGCCCGAGTTTGCCGTCGACGGTGGTGTGTCTGCGGGCGGTGTATCTGCGGGCGGTGTATCTGCAGATGAGCCTGTGCCCGCTCTAGCTGACTCGGGCGGGATGCCCGCCTTCGGCGGCGCGGACCTCGGCGGCGAGCGCAACGCCGCGACGGCCAGGCTGTTTGGTGCCCCCGCGCGAGATCAGGTGCCCATCGCGCCACAGAAGATCGACGATCTCGTGTCGCAGATCCTCAACACGATGCGGTTTCACGTCGACCGCACGGGCACCACGATCGATCGAGTGCTCATCACCGGGGTGGGCGCTGGTATTCCCGGTGTGCAACCCGCATTTCAAGACCGGCTGCCCATGCCTGTCACCCGCGTGGGCGGTCACCACCTCACCCAGCAGGAGGAGCGGTCACGCCACGGTCAAGAAGATCTCGAGCTGCTCACCCCGGTGGGGCTTGCGATGATGGGAGGCCTCTAATGCCCATGCAGTTGAAGCGCGAACCCAAGCAGGCCACCGCTCTGGCGGGCGGCACTCCGAGTGTCAACCTGTTGCCGCCCTCGGTGCTGCGTGCCCGACAGCAGTCTCGCCTGATCAAGCAGTGGGGGTTTCGCATCGTCTCTGCCCTGGTGATCGTCGCGGCAGGGTGCCTGATGCTCTTTGGCTGGCAGACGGTCACCGCGTTGCAGCTTGCGCAGGTTCAGGCTCAGACCGATGAGCTGATCTCACGGGTCTCGGCCGAGGCCGATATTCAGCTGACCTTGAAGACAGAGAAAGACCTCGAATCGTACAGGGACGAAGCGATGGCTACTCAACTAAAGTGGCAGCCGGTGATCGACGCGATGCGAGCAACGATTCCTGAGGGCGCCACCCTGAGCGCCTTTCAGCTCGCAAGCGGTGCCGCCCCTGCAGGTGACTCAGACGCGGTGGGGCTCACCGGCACGGTCGACGTGAGCGGCAATTTCGTTTCGCCCGTGGGGCTGCTGCGAGCGATCGGCGCAATCGACTCACTCACGAGCGTTGTGTTGATCGGCGGGGCCGAAGACGAGACGACCGGCCTGTTTGTGGTCACGCTCGAGGTCACCTTCGATCAGACCGTATACACAAGCGTTGAGGCCGAAGAGAAAACCGACACCGATGAGACAGCGGAAGCTGCGGAGTCTGAAGAAGAAGTCGAGGAAGCAGACGCTGCGGAGTCTGAAGCGTCGACCGATATCGCTGAATCAGAAGCGCCAGCCCCCGCTGCGCCCGCGGCCGACGCCGCCGCAAACGCCACCGGCGCGACCACAGAAGAGGAGCAGTCCAATGAAAATTGATGCGAAGTTGCTCTCGCTACTCGGACTCATGGTGATCGTAGGCATTTTTGGGCTCGGCATCGCCGCGATCGGCCTCCCCATGTATGAGGGGGTACAGCGTTCCCAAGCCGAAATTGCTGAGGCCCAGCAGAACAACGCCACCTACGAGGCGCGGCTCATTGAGCTGGAATCAGCGAAATCTGCTCAGGGGGAGATCGAGGCGAGCATCGCAAAATTGCGCGAAGAGCTGCCCGCCTCGGTAGACAGCGCCTCCATCGCCGACGCGATCGGAGCGGCAATGACCGCTCACGGCCTCATCCCTACGCTTACAACGGTGGGTAAACCAGTGCCGTTCACACCGCGCACCGATCCGCTCGAGGAGGGGGCAGCACCAGTTGATCCGGCACCTGACACAGCAGCAGACACAGATGCCGCGGAGGCCGTAGAAGCGGCCGAGGACGTTGCGGCGGGCGAAGCGGGCGAGGCCAGTGCCGGCGCACCGGCCGAGGCGCCGAGCGACCCGCGGCAGCAGTCAGAGATCGTGCTAGAGGTAAAGGCCCCCGACCAGGCTGCGGCCGTAGCATTTCTTGACGCGCTGGGACGCGCAAAGCCGCTGCTGCTCGTCACCGCCGCCGACTACCAGCCAGACGACACCGGTACCGCTGAAGAAGCGTTCGTCGGCAAACTCTTAATCACCATGACCACGTTTCACCTGACGGAGCAGAAATCATGAGCTGGGATACCAATGACCGCGGACTCACGAGGCGCGAGATGCGTGAGCGCGAACGCACCCTAGAGGTGCCGGTAGTCGCGGCGACGCCCGACACGACGCCGCTGCCTGCCGTGCCGACACAGTTCTCGCAGGCCTCGTTCACACAAGAACCGGTGAGCCTCGACGACCTCGACCGGCTCGACAGTCTCAACGACCTCGAAAGCCCACATTTTGACGAACCTGCGTTTGCGGCGGGCAACCCCGGCGGCACCGTTTCACTGCGTGACCTCGCGGTAGCTGCACAAACCGCGCGTGCGTCTGACATTCACCTCACCGAGCACCACCCTGCCCTCATGCGCGTTGACGGTTCCCTCACCGTGATCCCCGGCGGCGAAGCGCCCGCCTCAACCGAGTGGTTTCGTGGCGCGCTCGAGGGCATGATGACGGCGAAACAGTTGCAAGAGCTCGCCGACACCGACGAATACGACTTCTCGGTCGAAGTGCCGGGCGTCGCACGGTTTCGTGTCAACGTGTTTCGACAGCTTGGCAAGCTGGCGCTCGCGATGCGGTTCATTCCGGCCGAAACAAAGCCGTTCGAAGAGCTTGGCGTGCCCGCGATCGCGGGCGAGCTCGTCACGCGCCCCCGCGGCCTCGTGCTCGTTACCGGCCCCACCGGATCGGGTAAGTCGACCACGCTCGCAGCGATGATCGACCTCGTGAACCGCAAACTGCCGCTCCATATCGTGACGATCGAAGACCCCGTCGAGTTTCGCCACCAAAGCAAGACCGCCCTCGTGCACCAGCGCGAGATTGGCAGCGACACCCGGTCGTTCTCTGAAGCCATGCGCCGCGTTCTGCGTCAAGACCCCGACATCATCTTGATCGGTGAGCTGCGTGATCCGGAGTCGATCTCGATCGCGCTCACGGCCGCAGAGACCGGGCACCTCGTGATGTCGACCCTGCACACGCAGTCGGCCGCGAAGTCGATCAACCGTATGGTTGACGCGTTTGCGCCCGAGCAGCAACAGCAGGTGCGGTCGCAGATTGGTGACGCACTGCAGGGCATCATCACGCAGACGCTGCTGCCGCGCAATAACGCGCCCGGTCGCGTGATCGCGACCGAGGTGCTCGTGAATACGCCCGCGATCGCGAACCTGATTCGCGAGGGCGAGATCAGCCAAATCTATTCGATGCAGCAGGCCGGTCGCTCTCTCGGCATGCACACGCTCGATCAGGATCTGCGCAAGCTGTACGAGCAGGGACAGATCTCAGCCGAGACCGCGCAATCGCGCGCCGCCGACCCGAAGGCCGTGATCGAGGGGCTCAACGTGCGTTCGGGGCTCGTCGAAGAGTCGTGGCTCGGCACCGTCGAGGGCAACGAGAACAAAGGATGGCTGAGCTGATGGCCGCGATCGAAGAGTACAGTTACGAAGCTGCCGACGCCACCGGAAAGCGGGTCACTGGCAAGCTTGAGGCAGCCGGCCGCGACCAGGTCGTGTCGACGCTGCGTGCGCGCGGACTCACCCCGCTCGAAGTCGCACCCATCTCAAAAACCGGGCTCAACACCGAAATCAGTATTCCCTGGCTCGAAAAGAACCTGCCCTCAGACGACCTTGCCGTGTTTGCGAAGCAAATGGCGGGACTCTTGAACGCCGGTCTGCCCCTCTTGCGCACGCTCACAGTGCTCGAAGAGCAGGCCGAGAACAAGCGCCTGCAGCGTGCCCTGCAGGTCATTAAAACCGATATCGAGCGCGGATCTACCCTGTCGAACGCGATGGGCAAACACCCCAAAATGTTTCCGCCGCTCATGGTCAACCTCGTGCGCGTGGGCGAGATGGGCGGTTTTCTGGCCGACGTGATGGTGAGCGCTGCCGCCACCTATAAGAGTGAGGCCGAGCTCAAGAACCAGATCAAAGCTGCAACCACCTACCCCATCATCGTGTTCTGTATCGCGATTTTGGGGTCGCTCGGCATGATCATCTTCATCGTGCCAATCTTCGCCGAAATGTTTTCGAGCATGGGGTCTGAGCTGCCGCTGCCGACACAGGTGCTCGTCACGCTCTCTGACAACATGATCTGGATCGTGCCGCTGCTGCTGCTCTTTGGCGTCGGTGGGTTCTTTTGGTGGCAGGGCAATAAGCACAAGGACTCGGTGCGCCGAGTAGTCGACCCGTGGCGGCTGAAGCTGCCCGTCGCGGGGCCACTCGCGACGAAGGTCGCGGTCGCGCGATTCTCGCGCGGGCTGTCGATGATGCTGAAGGCGGGCGTACCGCTCGTGCAGGCACTCGACATCGTGGGCCAGGCTTCAAACAACTGGGCAATTGAAGAGGCCGTGCGGGCAGTGCAGGACTCGGTGAAACAGGGTCGGTCGTTCTCGACACCGCTCGAGGAGTCGGGTGTGTTTCCCACCATGGTTGTGCAGATGATCACGGTGGGCGAAGAATCGGGCACGCTGCCCGACATGCTCGAGAGCATCGCAGATTTCTACGATGACGAGGTGAAGACCGCGACCGAGCAGCTCACATCTTCAATTGAGCCGATCTTGATCGTTGGTATCGGCATCATCATCGGTGGCATGGTGGTCGCGCTGTACCTGCCGATCTTCTCGATCTACGGCGAAATCGCGAACGCGTAGGGCGGCGCTTTCGGATGGGCAGCTGCAGCAAAATATGCGCGAGTAGTTCCGCTTATGAAGCGTTCTAGAGCGGAACTACTCGCGCATATTTTGGATATGAGACCCTACGCCGAAACGCGCAGCACCTCTTCCAGCGTCGTGTCTCCCAGTTTGGCCTTCTGAAATCCGTCTTCCCTCAGCGTGACCATGCCGTTGCGCAGCGCCGCCTCGCGCATTTCTGTGCCGGTCGCCTGCCCCGTGACCAAGTGTTCAAGCTCCTCAGTCATCACCATGACCTCGTGCAGCGCGATCCGGCTGCGATAGCCTGTGCCCGAGCACTCGGGGCATCCCACCGGTCGATAGAACGTCGGCGGCGCTTGCTCGTCAAACGAAACCTTCAGAGCGCGCAGTTTCTCTGGCTGCTCAGCATATGGCTCGCGGCATCGCGTGCACAGTTTACGCGCGAGTCGCTGCGCCACGACCGCGTTCACCGCGGTGCCCACCAGAAACGGTTCGCACCCAATGTTTGTGAGCCGCGTGAGTGCACTTGGAGCATCGTTGGTGTGCAGCGTCGATAGCACCAGGTGGCCCGTCAGCGCCGCCTCGATCGACATTGCTGCTGTCTCTTCATCACGGATCTCACCGACCAGCACGATGTCGGGGTCCGAGCGCAAGATCGAGCGCAGCGCAGTATGAAACGTGAGCCCCGCCTTGTGATTCACCTGCACCTGGTTGATGCCCGGCACCCGGCTCTCGACAGGGTCTTCCACCGTAATCGCGTTAACCTGGGGCGTCGCCACGGTCGTGAGCGCCGTATACAGCGTCGTTGATTTACCCGATCCGGTGGGGCCCGTGACCAGCACCATGCCGTACGGCTTGGTGATCGCGTCGCGAAAATTCTTCTCATTGATCTCAGAGAACCGCAGATCCTTGAGCGTCAGCCCCCCGGTACTGCTCGAGAGAATACGCATCACAATTTTTTCGCCCCACACCGTGGGCAATGTGGCGAGACGCAGGTCGATCTTCTGCCCCGCGTGCGTCACCGAGATACGGCCGTCTTGCGGTTTGCGTCGCTCAGAGATGTCTACCGACGCCATGATTTTGAGGCGCGAAATAACTCCGTCTTGAATGGCGCGTGGCGCCCGCTGCGTCTCATGCAGCACCCCGTCAATGCGGTAGCGCACCGTGAGAAATTGCTCCCCCGGTTCAATATGAATATCGCTTGCCCGGTCGTCAATTGCTTGCGAAATAAGAAGGCTGACAAACCGCACCACGGGTGCGTCATCTGTGCCGCCATCGAGCAGGTGCTCGGCCACCACTTCGTTGGTGTGTGCTTCTTCTGCACCGGCGTCCATCTGCACCGATAGCTCAGACAGTTCGTCGTCAGACCTCAGGTAGCGACCGAACGCGAGGTCGAGCGCCCCGGGCGCCACTGCGACGGCGGCGATCGAGTGCCCGGTCGCCGTCGCCACGTCGTCCACCGCGATCAAGTCGCTAGGGTCGACCATTCCCACGACCAGCTGTCGCCTCGTCTGCCGCACCGGAATCAGCCGGTACCTGCGACACAGTGCCGCTGGCACGAGTGCCACGGTCTCGGGCTGAAGCTGCTCAGCGTTCAGGTCAATAAACGGCACCCCCAGCCGGTGGGCCACCGCCTGCACGATCTGAGCCTCTGGTAGTCCCTCTGCGATGAGCTTTGCACGCAGCCCTTCGCCATCGCCGTACTCTGCCACTAGTGCGCGCATCTGGTCAGCACCGACGATGCCAGCGTTCACAAGACTCTCTGCAATTTTCACGGGTGATTCCTCTCGAGAGAGCGCCCGTCACAGAGCGCACAAGCAGCAGTGGGAGAGGTAAAGGGCCCCTAGCAGCCACTCGCGTGACGCAAGAGGCCCTTCACCAGCGGGGCCAGGTTAGAGCGAGATCGACTGCTCTGCAGACTTCACCGCAAGTCGCGCCATCGCCAGGTTCGACTTGGAGCGGTCGAGGGCCAAGTAGATGAAAATCTCTGGCTTCGACTTGAGCGGGCGAATGACGTGGTACTGGCTCTCGAGTGTCACCAGAATGTCTTCGAGGCCCTCGTCGAGGCCGAGCGAACGCATGGTGCGCAGCTTCGCGCGCATGAACTCGGTCGTACCAGCAGCCGCTACCTCGAGGTCGAGGCCGCCGCCAGCCGAGGCCAGGAGCATGCCCGACTCGCTGTCGCCGAGCAGCACGCCCATCGCGCCGTCAACGTCGGTGATGAGCTTTGCAAGGGTGTCGTTGATGTTTGACATGGTGTCTTCCTATTCTCTGGGGGTCAACGTGTTATCGGTTGTCGTTAGAATCCGTGTGCGGGAGCGGGGCTCGAACCTGCAAGCTGCCCGCCAAGTTCCTGCAGAATATTGCGCGAGCTCAAAATCGCTTGCCCACTGCGCTCTTCGGCCCCGAACACGGCGAGCAGCACAAACGACTGCTTGGGTACCCGACGCAGCAGCACTCTGCCGTAGTCGGCCTCGATGAGCGTGTACTGCGCTTCACCGATCGCTCTGTCGAGCGCGACGGCCTCGGTGAGCGCTTGCAGCGAGCTCGCCATGCTGGTGAGCCGCTGATCGTGGTCAGTGAGTGAGACCGGATACCGCGTGATCTCGAACCCGTCGTCGGTCGCAAATGCCGCCACCTGCAGTGACCTACACAACTGGCTCAGTTCTTCAAGTGCGCGCTGGCACGCGGCCACGGTCACCGGGTTGTGCTGGTCGGCCAGCACCGCTTCTTCCGGGTACATTACATTCTCCCCTTCATGCTCTCGCGAGTTTCTACGTCGGCGATGAGGGTCATCAGCATGACCCTCATCTGTACGGTGTCTCGGGCGTCCACCTCAAACACGGGCGTCGCGCGACCAGGAAACGCGTCGGTCACAACCCGCTGCACCTGCTGCATCACGTTTGCGCCGTGCACGTCAGAGCGGGTGATACCCACGACGGCGCCGCCACGTTCAACAACGTCTTCGAAGGCTTCGAGGTGCTCACGCACGCCCTGTGCCAGGTTGGGTGCGTCAGCGTTCACCAGCAGCATGAGCCCAAAGGCTCGCTCTTTCAAGATGGCCCACATGAAGTCAAACCGTCGCTGCCCCGGCACCCCGTAGAGCCGTATCTTCTCGCCCGGGTTAATACCGATCTCGCCGTAGTCAAGCGCTACGGTCGTCGTGGGTTTCGCCGACACCGAGTGGTCGGTGTTGAACGCTTCGGTAGACACGACTTCAATATCGCTGAGCGACTGTATTGCGGTGGTCTTGCCTGCGCCCATCGGGCCTGCAAACAAGATGACGTGCTCTGCCATTGTTATAGCCCCAATCGGTTGCGTAGACGTTGAAACAGCCCCGGCTTGCGCACTGCGGCCACTGCTGCTTGTTGCCCAGGCGAAGCCACCGGCGCGGCGTGCGCGGCCCCCGGCCGAATCGCGCCCGTGTCTCTCGGTGCGGCCACTTTGAGCGTGTTCATGAGGCTGAGCGCGTTAATCAGCGCCCTCGTGGGCTGGTACTGGCGGTCTGAGAAACCGGCGAGCTCTTCGATCGTGAACATACCGTTGGCCAGCATCGCGGCCTGCCGCATGTCATCAAGCTCGGGACTAATCGTGGTGAGGTTTGGCCACCGCTGCATGCGATACAGGTCCCCCTCCTGCAGCCACGGCGCGAGCCGCTGTCGAAACGCGCGCTGGCTAATGCGCCAGAGTAGGCCATCGAGGTTGCTCGCCTGCGGCAGCGATCCGGCCGTCGCAGTTTGATACGCGATTTCGAAACCTTCGAGCTGCGCAGCGAGCTCACCCGGGTCCTTCGGCCAAAAGTATGTGTGATCGAGGGTGTTGACAGCGAAGCGCGAGCCGTCTGGCAGCGTCACCATCACGGTCACCGGATCGCCGCCCACGAGCGCTGAGTGCAGCGCAAGCGCTACCCCCGCCCACCCCGTCTCGGGGGCCGTGAGCCCAAATCCGCCGGTCATTTCGGCGGCGATCTCGCGCTGACTCTGGGTACCCAGCCCTCGTGTTTCACTGGTCCAGCTAGTTCCGTCCCAGCGCCGCAGCCACAGGCCACCCTGCGGGTCTGGATACCATCCATCGGCAACGCTCTGCTGAGGTTCAAGCACCTTCAGCCACCTCCCCTCGTTGTGCCACCGGGCGCGTACGAGGATCAGGCCCCTCAGCCGCGTCGATGCCCGGGTGACGTTGCACTCCAACCTACGATGGGGCGGCGAGTGGATCCGTGTCACTGGCAAGCACGCGTCAAATCTCACCCACCTACCTCAGCCACTCTTGCTGCGGGCAGGTTTGCCAGCCGGCCCAGCTCCGGATCCGCGCCCAGCGCAGACCCGGAGCTCAGGCGCTCAGCAGTTGGAGGTCGTGTGCCTTGCGCAGGATCTCGGCCTGGCCGCTCGCACCCAGCTTGCGCGCAATCGCGCGCACGTGCGTGCGCACGGTGTTGACGCTCACGTGCACTTCATCGGCGATCTCGCGGGTGTTGAGCCCGCGTCGCAGGGCGAGCAGAGTCTCAATTTCGGTCTTCGTGAGCGCCTGCGGCGGTGTCACCGACTGAGTCTGCGGCTGTTCACCACGCATCGCCTGCGCTGCCTCGACCAGCTGGCGATACACGCCCGTGTCGTGCGCAAGGTCGGCCAGCGCCTCGCCTTCATCACGCCCCAGCAGCATAAAGGCCTGCGCAACCGCGATGGCGGGTAAGCGTTCGGTGTCGTACACGGCGTGACGTGCCGCCTCTCGCTGTCCACGACGGGTGAGGGCGCACGCCCGCAGCAGCAGTACGGCGGCGTCCACGCGCACACCCCATTTGCCTTCGAGTCGTTCACCACACGCGAGTGCTTCGTTGTACTGTCCCTTGGCGCGCGCGAGCGCCGCCTCAAACAGGGATGCCGCTGGTTCTGCGATGTCACTGGCCGCCTGCAACCGCACCGCTTCACGCAGTTCGCCTGCGTGCACCAGCGTGAGACACTCCCAAAACGCTCGCGTACTCGTAGGGAGCTCATGACGCGGAAACGCTGGCCCCGTGTGGCCGACATTCTCACGTATTCCAGACGCAAGCATGGCCTCAGCACGGTTCGATCCGGGGCTTTCACAAAGCGTCGTGAAGACCCGGTCGAAAGTGTCGTACGCGGCGATCTCTTTGAAACCGTGCGACGGTGAAAGCACAAGCGCGCGGTAGCCGATTGGTGCCCGCGACCTGACTCGGCCGGGTTGTTTGTCGACCGGGCCACGCATTACGTCGATGAGCCCCTGGAGCACTTCGGCGCGACTCGCCAGGTGCGAAAAGCCAACGAAACTCGGTAACCGGTCGAGCCCCTGCGGTGTCGTACCGGCCGCCACGAGCACGTGCGCAGCAACGAGCGTGGCCTCGGCCAAAGAGGCCTGCGCGTCGGTGCTCAGGTCGGCCAGCTGCAGCGAACCCTGCCCCGCCATATTGGCGTAGCACTCGGTGTACAACGCGCGCGCCTGCTGCACTGCTTCGCGTGCACCGCCCAGCCGCAGATGCAGTACGCACCTGAGCGCGCGTGCCAACAGCACCTGAGCCGCGCAGCTGCTGCGGGAAGTATTCGACAGGTTCGCGATGCTGCTCAGCAGGTTTTGTTGGGTGGTGTGCGGGTCGAGCAGGCTGCGAAACAGACGTGTGGTGGGAAACCCTCGCAATTGCTCGTTGCCAAGCCGTAGCAGGTCTTCTACCAGCTCAGGCGCGAGGGTCTCGTAGATTAAGAAGAACCTCGAGCGCAACAGTTTTTCACATCGTGCGAGGTCACCTAAGAGCAGCCACTGCCCGAAAGCGCCAACCGTGTCATCAATTTCAGTGAGTTTGGCGGCCAAGTTTCGTCGCAGGTCTGGGGTAGCGCTATTCCATTCGCTCAGCACTTCCCAGAAGTCGCTCCCCCACGCATACTCACCCGCGTGCACTGCTTTACCTGGATCAAGCGCTCGGTTGCTGCGAAATTCCCGCAGCACGTTGTCCGTCACGCCCGGAAACAGCTGTGAGATGTGTTGGTCTTTGAACCGCGGCATGAGCGCGAACGTGCCGATCAACGATGCCAGGCCAGCAACTTTGGGGTCTGACTTGGGATGCGTCTCGAGGAGGTACCGGTTGACCGCCTGCATCATCTGAGCGAACACAGACTCGGGGTACTCGGCGGGAAACAGCCGCCGGTCGGCCGCCAGTGCGATGCCGAAAGGCATGCCGTTCATTTGACCGAACGCTTGCCGAATCTCTGTGTCACTGGGCAGTACGAATTTCTCGCCAGACGCCAGCGTCGCCATGAACACTTGCCTGGATTCTTCGTACGAGAAGAACAGTCGGCCGCTCGAGGGCTGCATAAAGCGGTCCTGCATGCGCGGCCCCAGCTCGTCGCCCACCTCGAGCGGGCTGAAGGTACTGGTGATGAGCCGAAACCCCGGTACTAGGTCGATCAGGCTGAGCATCACCCGCGCGTAGGTCGGCGACGCGTGCAGGTCGTAGTCATCGATGATCACGGTGATGCGCATGGCACCACGCTCGGCCATCAGTTGGCGCAGCTCGCGGGCAAACGCCTGCGTCCCCGTGACCGCGTCGCGATTGAAGCAGTCGTAGAGTGCAGTTGCCTGCTGAGTTGTCCACACGCCGACATAGAATTCACCCGCGCGCTGCAACTCTTGTTCGATTTGCTGCAGCAGTGTCGTGCGACCCATGCCTGGTGCACCCGAGTAGTTGATCCACTGAGCGCGTGACTCGAGTGCGGCCCGAAACAGGTGGGAGCGCACAATGGGGGTGGTCGCCACCTGATTTCTGAAGTGGACGCGCCACGCACACTCGGGGTGCGCATCTACACCGGCGGTAAGAATCTGGGCAAAGTGGTCGTGGCGCGCTCGCTGCGGCGTGACGGCCATGCTGCGCCCGCACGCGAGCATTACAGCGCCCGTGCGGCAGGCGTAAGGCGGGCGTTCAGCCGCCGCCCCCGCTGACCTCGAAAAACGGGATGCGAAAAGTAACTAGACATGGAATCCCCCAATTCCGTAGGTGGCCTCCCCCGAGACCGCCTCAATACTTCCTGACATTACCCTGAGAATGCCTAAAATGGCAACTTGACCTCGCCAGCAATGGCATCGCTGAAGCTCACGATTCACTCGCGTAAAGCACAAAAACCCCGGCCGGGGCCGGGGTTTTTGTGCTGGGCTCAGGGCCCGCTAGTTGGGATTTACTCCCACTCGATGGTCCCCGGGGGTTTCGATGTCACGTCGAGCACGACGCGGTTGACGTCGGGCACCTGGTTGGTGATCTTGTTCGAGATGCGCGCGAGCACGTCGTAGGGCAGACGGGTCCAGTCGGCCGTCATCGCGTCTTCGCTCGACACCGGGCGCAGCACAATGGGGTGCCCGTATGTACGACCATCGCCCTGCACGCCCACCGAGCGCACGTCGGCGAGCAGCACGACCGGGCACTGCCAGATCGACTTGTCGAGACCCGCGGCGGTCAGCTCGGCGCGTGCGATCGCGTCTGCTTCACGCAGAATTTCGAGACGTTCACGCGTGATCTCGCCGACGATACGAATGCCGAGGCCGGGGCCGGGGAACGGCTGGCGGCCGACGATCTCCTCGGGGATCCCGAGCTCGCGGCCAATCTCACGTACCTCGTCCTTGAACAGCAGGCGCAGCGGCTCGATCAGTTCGAAGTCGAGGTCGTCGGGGAGGCCCCCCACGTTGTGGTGCGACTTGATGTTCGCGGTGCCCGAGCCGCCACCCGATTCGACGACGTCGGGGTACAGCGTGCCCTGCACGAGGAACTTGACCTCTTCGCCCGATGCACGTGCTTCTTCGACGAGGTCGAGCTGCACCTTCTCGAACGTGCGAATGAACTCGCGGCCGATGATCTTGCGCTTGGTCTCGGGGTCAGAAACACCCTCGAGGTGACCCAGGAACGTGTCTGCAGCGTCGACGGTAATGAGGCGCACTCCGGTCGAGGCGACGTAGTCGCGCTCCACCTGCTCACGCTCACCCTTGCGCAGGAGCCCGTGATCCACAAACACGGCGGTGAGCTGGTCACCGATCGCCTTGTGCACGAGCGCAGTCGACACGGCCGAGTCCACGCCGCCCGACATCGCCGAGATGACGCGGGCGTTGCCCACCTGCTCGCGAATGCGCTCGACCTGTTCAGCGATCACATTGCCAGCATTCCAGTCGGCGTCGAGGCCGGCGATCTGCTGTACGAAGTTCTCGATCACGTTCTGGCCGCACTCTGAATGCTTCACTTCGGGGTGCCACTGCACACCGTAAAGCTTTCGCGCGGGTGACCCGAACGCCGCCACGGGGGTGACCGCGGTCGAGGCGAGCACGTCGAAACCCTCGGGTGCCTGCTGCACGGCGTCGCCGTGGCTCATCCACACGCTCTGGGTGACAGGCTGGCCGCCGAGCAGCGCGCCGCCATCACCGAGCACGGTGGCGTCGGTCGCGCCGTATTCGCGGTCGCCGGTGTTGCCGACGGTGCCGCCGAGGGCACGCGCCATCACCTGGAAGCCGTAGCAAATGCCCAGCATGGGCACGCCCAGGTCGAAGATCGCGTTATCAAACTGGGGTGCGCCGTCTGCGTACACCGACGACGGGCCGCCCGAGAGCACAATGCCCACGGGCTGCTTCTCGGCCATTTCGGCCGCGGAGATCGTGTGCGGTACGACTTCTGAGTAGACCCCAGCCTCGCGCACGCGACGGGCGATCAGCTGCGCGTACTGCGCACCAAAATCGACCACGAGCACCGGGCGCTGCGCGGTCCCTGATTGTTCTGCCATGCTGGCCTTTCGCTTGAAGGTAAGAAAAGTTTAGTTGGCGCCCGCGGGCGCTGCCTCGGCGATCGCGAGGAAATCGTTCACTTCGCGCACGATTTTCGCTTCGAGGAAGAACGACATGAACGGAATCACGCCGCCCAGGGCGATGAGCAAGAACTTCCAGAAGTTCCAGCGCATGGGGCTCCACACCATAAAGTCACTCACGAGGTAGACGACGTAGAACCAACCGTGGGCAATAAGAATCGCCTTAAACAGGTCGAATCCGCTGCCGGTAAAGTCGGCGTCGATGCCCTCTGGCGCGAGCGGCACAAACTCGGCGAACCCGTTCGGCGTGAACAGAAACAGCTGCACGTTGAACGCATACTTCATGACCATCACGGCGCACAGCAGCAGCAGCATAATGCCGGTGATCACCGAAGTGACCTTGTAGAACGAGAGCGCCTTGCGAATACGCGGGTAGTCGGCGGGCTTGGGCTGCAACTGCATGGTGTGTATTCTACCGTTCGGTTTCGAGGGGTGCTGCGGGCTCTTGTTCGCCCGCGGCCTGAAGAATCTTGAGCTCGTGTTCTTTTTCCCACGCGTCGCGCGCGAGGCGGTACCAGAAGAACACGGCAAAGCCAGCAAACACGAGCCACTCAATCGCATAGAACACGTTGAGCCAATTCACCGCATCGACGGGCAGCGGCGCGACCGAGTCGATCGGGTCAAGCCCAAGTGTCGTGAGGGCCGCAGTGCTGGCCTCGCCAGCGCTGCCTGCCGCGGGGTGCAGCACGAAATAGCCCGCGTACACGGGCCCGTCCACGTGCTGCCACACGTTCGCTAGGTGCGCCGACGTCATCGCGGCAAGCGACTGCGGATCGCTCGCGGCCCGGGGAATCTGCGGCGCCTCGGGCGGCATGTACCGCCCCTCAAGCTGGCGCGCATCAATCAGATCCGGATCGCGCGAAAGCGCAGCCGCCGCAGCCTCGGCCGCGGCCTCGGTGGGTGCCCAGCCAACCGCGACGGCGAGGTGTGCATCGTGCGCCGCGTCAACGCCTGTAGTGACCAGGTTGCCGACGACCCAGGCGCCCTCAGCGCCGTCGTTGACACGCTTCGTGACGACGGCAAAGTCGCCCGGGGCGAAGGCGCCGCCTGCGAGCACGACGCTCGCGGCGGCCTCCTCAGTAACGCCCTGCGTCGGTGACGCAACCTCAGACAGCGCCCGTGGCGTCTCGGTGTCGATTTCTTCTTGCACCTTCGACTGCACGGCAAAGCCTGCCTGCCACTGCGCGAGCGCTGCGAACCCGGCAGCTACCGCGAGCGCAAGCAACAGCGCGAGGATCCAGCGCGGCCTGCGCATCACCCGGGCGAGCGTCGGCTCGCCCAGGTACTCGGGTCGTTTCGAACCCGACATGCCGGGTTAGCGCTCGGCGTGGACGATGCCCACGCGCTGGAACTCCTTGAGCTCCGAGTACCCTGTCGTGGCCATAGCGCGGCGCAGCGCACCAATCAGGTTCGAGCTGCCGTCTGCCGTGTGGGCGGGGCCGTTGATGATCTCGGCAAGCGGAGCCACTTGGTCGACCTTCACGCGGCGACCGCGGGGCAGATCTTCGTGGTGTGCTTCTTGGCCCCAGTGCCAACCGTGGCCGGGGGCGTCTGAGGCTTTGGCCAGCGTCGAACCGAGCATCACAGCGTCAGCGCCGCACGCCATCGCCTTGATGATGTCGCCCGAGGTGCCGAGACCGCCGTCGGCGATCACGTGCACATAGCGGCCACCCGACTCGTCGAGGTAGTCCATGCGCGCACCAGCCACGTCGGCGATCGCCGTCGCCATGGGGGCGCGGATACCCAGGGTAACCCGGGTCGTCGACGACGCGCCGCCACCAAAGCCAACGAGTACACCCGCGGCGCCCGTACGCATCAGGTGCAACGCCGACTGGTAGGTGGCGGCACCGCCCACGATTACGGGCACGTCAAGCTCGTAAATGAACTGCTTCAGGTTGAGCGGGGTGCGCCCAGCCTCTGCCACGTGCTCGGCCGAGACCGTGTTGCCGCGAATCACAAACAGATCGACGCCCGCGTTCACGACGGTGTCGGTGAACTCGGCGGTGCGGTGCGGCGACAGGGCGCCCGCAACGGTTACGCCCGCATCGCGCACCTGGCCGAGGCGGTCGCGAATCAGCTCGGGCTTGATGGGCGCTGCGTACAGTTCACGCATGCGGTCGACGGCTTCGCGCTCATTCTCGACGCGCGCAAGCTCTGCCAGCAGCGGCTCGGGGTTCTCGTGGCGGGTCCACAGGCCCTCAAGGTTGAGCACACCGAGGCCGCCGAGGCGCCCCAGTGCGATTGCCTGGTCGGGCGACATGACTGAGTCCATAGGCGCGCCAAGCACCGGAATGTCGAAGTGGAACGCGTCGATCGACCATGCGGTCGATACCAGCTCTGGGTCTCGGGTGCGCCTGGTCGGCACGACTCCGATCTCGTCGAAGGTGTATACGCGACGTGCGCGCTTTCCGCGGCCGATCTCGATCTCGTTGCTCACCCGACCAGTCTACCCGGCCAACCCTGCACGCCTTCGCAGACGCCCCGCTATCTGACACAAAGGGCCCGGGGAGACTTGCTCCCCGGGCCCTGTGTCACGTTACGCCACGCGCGGTGACACGTCGTAAGCCGTCGCTAGTTGCGGTAGTTAGGCGCCTCAATGACCATCTGCACATCGTGCGGGTGGCTCTCTTTAAGACCGGCCGAAGTAATGCGCACGAAGTTACCGCGGTCCTTCAGGTCAATGATGGTGCGCGCGCCGACATAGAACATCGACTGTCGCAGGCCACCAATCATCTGGTGCGCGACCGCTCCCACCGGGCCACGGTAGGCAACCTGGCCCTCGATGCCCTCGGCGATGAGCTTCTCGTCACTCGGAACATCGGCCTGGAAGTAACGGTCCTTCGAGTACGAAGTGCGCTCGCCGCGCGTCTGCAACGCACCCAGCGAGCCCATGCCACGGTAGTTCTTGTACTGTTTGCCGCCCACGAAGACGAGGTCGCCGGGGCTCTCGTCGGTTCCGGCGAACAGCGAGCCCATCATCACCGATGATGCGCCCGCGACGAGTGCCTTCGCGATATCGCCCGAGTACTGCAGGCCACCGTCGGCGATCACGGGCACGCCCGCAGGGGTGGCGGCCTTAGCGGCCTCGTACACTGCGGTCACCTGGGGCACGCCCACACCAGCGATCACGCGAGTGGTGCAGATCGAGCCGGGGCCCACGCCCACCTTGACCGCGTCGGCGCCAGCCTCGACGATCGCTTTTGCGCCAGCGTACGTTGCGACGTTACCGCCGATGATGTCGACGCCGTTGAATGCACTGTCTGCCTTGAACTTGGCGATGATTTCGAGCACGCCCTTGCTGTCGCCGTTGGCGGTGTCGACGACAATCACGTCAACACCCGCATCAACCAGCTGACCCGCGCGCTTCCACGCGTCGCCGAAGAAGCCCACCGCAGCGCCCACGCGCAGGCGGCCAGCGTCGTCCTTCGTGGCAAGCGGGTACTGCTCTTCTTTGTCGAAGTCCTTGACCGTGATGAGGCCGGTGAGCCTACCGTTGCCGTCGACCAGCGGCAGCTTCTCGATCTTGTGCTCGCTAAAGATCGCCTGCGCCGCGTCGCGTGAAATGCCAGCGGGGGCGGTGATCAGCGGCATGCGAGTCATCGCGTCGGCCACGCGCACCTGCGAGCGATCCTTGGGCTCGATGAAGCGCATGTCACGGTTGGTGATGATGCCGAGCAACACACCGTTCGAATCGACAACGGGCAGGCCCGACACGCGGTACTCACCGCACAGCGCGTCAACCTCGGCCACGGTTGCGTCGAGCGTCGTGGTCACGGGGTTCGTGATCATGCCAGCCTCGCTGCGCTTGACCCGGTCGACCATTTCGGCCTGATCCTGGATCGACAGATTGCGGTGCAAAATGCCGAGGCCGCCGTTGCGCGCCATAGCCACAGCCATGCGTGTTTCGGTGACCGTGTCCATGGCAGCAGACACGAGCGGAATGTTGAGCCTAATGCGGCGGGTGAGCTGCGTGGACGTGTCCGCCTCGCTCGGGATGACGTCGGTGTGCGCAGGCAAAAGCAGCACATCGTCGTAGGTTAGTCCGGTGAATGCGAAGGGATCACGCTGTTCCATGGCACCTCATCTGTCGTGTAGTGAAGTTTTCGGGGCGCCAGCAAGCCCGGGGTGGGGGCGGCGCCGTCGTACTAGTCTAACGGCACCTGAACCGGGCCGGTCTGTGCAGCCGGCGAGCGACGCATTTGCGCCACCATTTCAGACACCAAAATCACGAGTGCGACCCACACCGCCACGAACCCGATCCAGCGCGTAATCGACACTTCTTCGTGCATCACGAAGAAGCCGTACAAGAACCCGAGCACCGGTGTGAGGAACTGAATGAAGCCGAGGTACGACAGCGGCAGCCTGCGTGAGGCCTCACCAAACAGGATCAGCGGGATCGCGGTCGCGATGCCACTCGCGAGCACGAGCACAGCGATGGTGGGCCCGTGCGCAAAGGCTTCGAGCCCGACCAGGTTCGCGATGAGAATCATCTGCACAATGCCGATTGGCACCGACACGAGCGTCTCGACGGTGAGCCCGGTGACCCCGTCAACGCTCTCCCCCGCGTGTTTGTGCACCGCGCCATAGAGGCCGAATGAAACCGCGAGCCCTAACGCGATCCAGGGGAAGCTACCGTAGCCAATGGCGGCAATCACGACGCCCACCGCGGCGATGCCCACGGCGACCCACTGCGGGCGCGTGAGCTTCTCATTTCTCACGAGCACACCAATGAGAATCGTGAAGAGCGGGTTGATGAAATAGCCGAGTGCGGTCTCGATGACGTTGCCGGTCATCACTCCGATCACAAACAACTGCCAGTTGATGTACAACAGCAGCGAAGACAGCGAGAACCAGCCGAGCAGTCGGGGTGTCTTGATGATCTTCACCACGTGGGACCAGCGGCGTGTAAGTGTGACGAGCAGGGCACAAAAAACGAGCGTCATGCTCACGCGCCACGGCACCACCTCGAGCGGGTTCACCACCGCGATCAGCCCGAAGTACATGGGGAACGTGCCCCACATGAGGTAGGCACCGACGCCATACCCGAGGCCTGCACGAAACCGTTTCACTGCCCCAGTGTATCGGGACAGCGCAGGAGCGCAGACGAAAGCGAGCCCCTCAACCGAATGGTTGAGGGGCTCGCTTTAACGCGCTGTTTTACTTAGCGCGTGACGACTGCGAGGATATCGCGAGCCGAGAGCACGAGGTACTCGTCGCCACCGTACTTGACTTCGGTGCCACCGAACTTCGAGTAGATGACAACGTCGCCGACGGCAACGTCGAGGGGAATGCGGGTGCCGTTGTCAGACACGCGGCCGGGGCCCACTGCCACGACCTCGCCCTCCTGGGGCTTCTCCTTCGCGCTGTCGGGAATAACGAGACCCGAAGCAGTGGTCTGCTCGGCCTCGACCTGCTTGATAACGATACGATCCTCGAGCGGCTTGATGGCGACCGACACAGTAGACCTCTTTCCGATAGCTGAAGTGTTCGCGCGCTCGCCCAGTGCGTGCGCGCCCACCACAGAGTCTATGGCGCACGTTGGCACTCGTGCAAGAGGAGTGCCAACGCTCTGCGTGAGTATCGCGCACAGCGAACGAGAACGCGAACACAATTGCACCGCAGTGAACACGAAAAACTGGGCGCGTAGACTGATTACAGAATTTCTCGGGCAGCCTGTCGTCTCGCCCCACCACTCTTGTTTGAGGAGCACCATGTCTACCCCCACCATGCCAGGCCCGCACGCACCGCAGCCGCACGGATACCAGCAGGTACCCCATGCGCCTTACCAGCAGCCGCAGCAACGCCTCCAGCAGCCGGTGCCGTCCTCGAACACCACGCTTGGCGCCACCAACACCTTCGCGTTTCTCGCGATCATTTTTGCGTTTGTAGTACCTCTTGCTGGCATCATCTTCGGCCATATGGGGCTCAGCCAGATCAAGCGCAATGGCGACGCAGGTCGCGGCATTGCCCTCACCGGTCTCATCATCAGCTATGCCGCCTTCGTCTCGCTATTGCTGTTCTTCTTGTTCTATGCGCTCGTGATTTTCGCCTTCATCGGTGCCGTCGGGTCCGCGGGAGGCGCGTTCACCGACCTCACGATGTCGTAATCCCCCGTGACAGCTCAACCTGATTCCCCCGTCGCTCCGGGGTGGGAAGCTCTCCTCTCAGAGGCGGGCACTGCACTCCTAACCGAGGTGTGCCGAACCCTCGACGAACCCGGTGTGTCGGCCACCCAGTTGAACGGAAGCCTGCGTAAGCGCGGCATTGATCCGGCCCTCATTGCCGCTGTGCTGACGCAGGCAGAGATGCGCCGTAAGGCACGCGCAAAGTTTGGCGATTTGGCGGGCTCCCTCCTCTTTACGCAGGCGGGGCTCGAGCAGGCGACGCGGGCGCCGGTCGCGCGTTTGCACGCCGCGCGGTTCGCTGCGGCCGGTTGCCACGCCGTCGCCGATCTCGGCTGCGGTATCGGGGCAGAGTCACTCGCGCTGCTTGCCGCGGGTGTCGCGCCGCGGGCGGTGGAGCTGGACCCGTTTACGTCCCAGCTTGCGGGGCACAATCTCGCCGCGCTGGCGTCGAGCCTGGGCCGCGATATACCCGCGGTAACCAACAGCGACGCGCTGTCGTTTGACCTGGCTGGCTGTGACGGCGCATTTCTCGACCCAGCGCGCCGCACCGCCGGGCACCGTGATACGCGGCGCATCGCGTCACCCGACGACTACTCACCGTCGCTCAACTTTGCGTTTGCCGTGGCCGAGTCGCTGCCCACGGGGGTGAAACTCGGCCCGGGGCTGGACCGAGAGCTGATTCCTGACCGCGCCGAAGCTCAGTGGGTATCGGTTGACGGCCAAGTCGTTGAGACCGGGCTGTGGTTTGGGCCCGTTGCGCGGCCCGGCGTAAAGCGCGCGGCGTTGGTCATGCGCGGTGACGAGTGCTACGAGCTCACCGCCGCCGCTGATTCGGTTGATGCCGAGACGCGCGGTCTGGGCGACTACCTGTACGAGCCCGACGGAGCCGTGATTCGGGCACGCCTCATCGGCGACCTTGCGCGGTCCCTGGGCGCCGGCATGCTGAGCGAGAAGATCGCGTACCTCACGTCTGACGCACTGGCAGTGACACCGTTTGCGCAAGGCTTTCGTGTGCTCGACCGGCTGCCAGCGAAGGAGAAGGAGCTGCGACGAGCCCTCGCCGAGCGCGACATTGGCACCCTCGAGATCAAGAAGCGTGGCGTTGACGTCGATCCCGCCGCGTTACGCAAGCGCCTCAAACTGCGCGGCAAAGCCAGCGCAACGGTGTTTCTCACGCGCGACGGCGACGACGGCCACATCGCGCTGCTAGCGGAGCGCTGCTAGCGGAGCGCTGCTAGCGGAGCGCTGCTAGCAGCGCGATGCTCGCGCGCCGACGGCGCCATGGATTCTGCGAGTCGCAAGCTCCCGCAGAATGACAGGAGCTTATCGGCCCTACTTTCGGTCGTTCTAGAAGTCGTTCAGCGACTCGGGGTCGAGACCGAGCTCTGCGCAGCCAAACGGCGTACCGAACACGTTGATGGTCGCGTACGGGTCGACCGCACACGTCTCGATCCATCCCAGGCTCTGCGCCGTCGCCCAGATGAAGAAGATTCCGACGAGGGTACCGAGGAGCGTGCTTATCGACCCGATGACGATACCGACGATGCCGGGCACGTTCTTTGCCCCGGCCTTCTTCGACTGCACCACGGCGACGATGCTCAGGATCAGGCCGACGAACCCGAAGAAGATCGACACTACGAGCCCGACGATACCGAGGGTCTTGCCCGGTACCGGGGTGCCCGCCGGGTAGCCAGCAGGTGCGGCAGGCGCGGTCGGCGTTTCTGCGCGATAGGCAGGCGCAGCAGGCGCAGCAGGCGCAACAGGCGCAACAGGCGCAGCAGGCGCAGCAGGCTCTCCGGGTGCGACAGGAGTGGTCGGGTCTTCAGGCCGCTGCTGGTCGTTGGGGGTCTCTGTCACTTTAGTCTCCTCGTAGAACGGTCGGCGCCGAGGCACCTGTTTTCCCACAACGCTACCGTGTCAGCGCACTGCCACTCGTAGTATCCAGTCAGTCGCCAACATCTACGCGGGGCTGGCCAGCTTGTCCCCGTGGCCAGCGCTCGTGCAGGAGATCAGCGCTTATGCGGGATCAAAACCGCTAATCGATCCTGCATAAGCGCTGATCTCCTGCGTAAGCACAAAAACCAAACCAAACCGACTCCTACGGCACCTGAATCTCGGTCACCGGGAGTGTCGAGTCGGCGCCAAAGCCGAGCCCAGAGGGTGCATGCCCCGCAGCGACAAGCTGCGCCCCGAGCGACGCGATCATCGCGCCGTTGTCGGTGCACAGTGACAGCGGCGGCACGCGCAGTTCCACCCCGGCCGCCGCACAGCGCTCGGCCGCCACCTCACGCAATCGTGCGTTTGCGACGACCCCACCTCCGAGCAGCAGGCGCGGCACGCCCAGGTCGGCGCAGGCGGCGAGCGCCTTCGTCAACAGCACGTCAACGACGGCTTCGCGAAAGCTCGCCGCGACATCTGCGACGGGAACATCGACGCCCTCGTCACGTTTTTTCTCGACCCAGCGTGCCACCGAGGTTTTGAGCCCCGAGAACGAGAAGTCGTAGCGGTGCCGCTCCAGGTCTTTAGGGTGGGTGAGCCCACGCGGAAACCGGATTGCTCGCGGGTCACCCGCAGCCGCCACGCGGTCGATCTGCGGGCCGCCCGGGTAGGGCAGCCCTAACAGCCTTGCGACCTTGTCGAAGGCCTCCCCCGCCGCGTCGTCGATCGTTTCACCGAGCATTTCGACATCGCTCACGAGGTCGCGCACCAGCAGCAGCGAGGTGTGTCCGCCAGACACGAGTAGTGCGACGGTGGGCAGTTCGAGTTCACCCACTGAACCAGTCGAACCGGCGACGGGCCTAAGCCCCTCTCCCTGCAGCAGATCGGCGCCGACGTGGCCGACAAGGTGGTTCACCGCGTACAGCGGCTTGTCGAGTGACAGCGCGAGCGCCTTTGCCGCCGCGACTCCGACCATGAGTGCCCCCGCCAGGCCCGGCCCGCTCGTCACCGCGACCGCGTCGAGATCTTCGAGCCGCACGCCCGCGTCAGCAACGGCACGCTCGATTGTGGGACGCATGGCTTCGAGGTGCGCTCGCGCCGCGACCTCAGGCACGACCCCGCCGTAGCGCGCGTGTTCATCCATCGATGACGCGATCGTATTGGCGAGCAGGGTGCGCCCCCGCACAATGCCCACACCGGTTTCGTCGCAGCTGGTCTCAATACCCAGCACTAGTGGCTCAGTAACGCTCACGATAGATCCTTCACTTGCAGCTTCATGACGATCGCGTCGACGTCGTCTGGTTGGTAGTAGCGCGGCCGCACGCCGATCTCCTCGAACTCGAGGCTCACATACAGCGCAATCGCGACGGGGTTATCGGCCCGCACTTCGAGAAACAGTTCGCGCACTCGCCGCTCGCGCGCGCACGCGATGAGCGCTTCGATGAGTCTGCGCCCGTGCCCCGCACCGCGCCACTCGGGCGCGACGGCGATCGTCTGCACATCTCCCT
Source organism: Leucobacter faecis (assembly GCF_054456635.2). Classification (NCBI taxonomy): domain Bacteria; kingdom Bacillati; phylum Actinomycetota; class Actinomycetes; order Micrococcales; family Microbacteriaceae; genus Leucobacter; species Leucobacter faecis. Next base: position 156,613 of record NZ_JBTJEP020000001.1, on the reverse strand, counting down.
CGCTGCCCACTGCAAGCAGTCCGGCGTAGCCCTGCACACCGCCCGCCGCGTCTTCGAGCACGAGGTACTGTCGGTGCTCGCCCGCGAGCTCCTCACGCATCATCGCGAGGCTCCAAGCCTCGCCTGCAAACACCCGCTCTTCGATCGCCCACACGGCGTCTAGGTCACCGAGCGTCGCGCTCCGGATCGAGAGCGCCCCCGGCGCCTTCGACGCTTCGGCGTGCGGCGACGCAGGCGCTCGCTCCGGATCGAGCCCGGCCGCCCCCTGTATCACGCGCTCACCCGCTTCTGCGGGCCCGGTTTTACGACGTCAGGTTCGCGCAGGTAGAGCGCCTGATCGCCCGCGAACTCAATGCCCGAGGCTAGTCGCCTCGCCGCGAGCCGCACGAGCGCCGCGGCATCGATCACGCTGGGCCAGAGTTCACCTGCGACCTCTTCGTGGTCTGCACGCGCGACGAGCCCTGGCCCCGCCACGCACTCGGGAATACCCGCCCAGTTGACCCCCGCATAGTCGGTCACAAACAGCTCTTTACGGCGAGCATCGGTCACGACACGTACCGCTGCGGCGGCTCCCGTTTCGAGGGCCGCAAGCGCTGCGGCCTCGTGGCTTTCGATACCGTAAAGTGGCGCGCCGCGGCCCGCGGCAAACGCCTGCGCCGCCGCGATGCCCACCCGCAGCCCGGTGAAGGGGCCCGGCCCCATGCCCGCCACCACGCCGTCGATGCGTGCCGCTGGCACGCCGCTCTCGGTGAGAACGAGTGCGAGCAGTGTGCCAATCGCTTCTGCGTGGCCGCGCGGGTTTTCGCTCGCGACGGCCCATACTCGGCCGTCGCAGCCAAGTGCCACGCTCGTGCCGATCGACGTGTCGATCGCGAGCAGGCAGCGCCCGCTGAGCTCGGGCGCTGCAGCCTCGGTCACCGCATACTGCGTGCTCATACCAATATCCCTTCGGCCCAGCGTGGGCCATGCCCCGTGAGCGTCATACGTCGCGCCTCTATCGGCGCCTCCGACCAGTCCTCGTCATCGGCATCAGCACCAGCACCAGCACCAGCATCAGCATCAGCACCAGCGGGTCGCTCGATCTCGATCTCGATCCACGAGTCCTGCGGCTCGACGACCCCGGCCCCCCACTCGGCGACCACCACCGAGCCGTCGAAGTCGAGGTCTAAGTCGTCGAGCTCGTCGGAGTTCGCGAGCCGATACGCGTCGACGTGCACGAGCGGTGCCCCGCCGACGAGTGACGGGTGCGTGCGGGCGATCACAAACGTGGGGCTCTGTACGGGGCCGCGCACTCCGAGGCCCTCGCCGATACCGCGGGTGAGTGTCGTTTTGCCCGCTCCGAGCGGGCCGGTCAAGATCAGCAGGTCGCCGGCCGCGAGGGCCCGTCCCAGCCGCACTCCCAGGTCGTGCATCTCGTCGGGCGATCCCGCCACGATGCGTTCGACTACACTCACACCGATTCCCCCTCTGCCGCGATACGCAAGACGCGCGGTCCAATACTCGCAATAATCTCGTAGTTGATGGTGCGCATGAGTCCCGCCCAGATTTCAACGGCCGGGTACCCGCGCTCGGGATCCCCAAACAGCACCACCTCGTCGCCGAGGCTCAGCCTTCCAGCGAGCGGCCCCACGTCGACGATGAACTGGTCCATGCCGATCCGGCCCACGATCGGCCGCGGCTCACCCGCGATCGTCACCCACGCACCTGCGCCGTTCAGGGCACGCGGCATGCCGTCTGCGTACCCCATCGGCACGAGCGCCAGCGTCGTGGCGGTCTCGCACACGTGGTTAAAGCCGTACGAGACGCCGGTGCCAGCGGGCACGCCTCGCAGCGCCACGATCTCAGACCGCAGGGTCATCGCTGGTACGAGCCCCAGCTGCGCCGAGGTCGTGCCGGCGAGCGGGCTCAGCCCGTACGCGACGACGCCTACGCGCACTGTGTTGTAGTGCAGGTGCGGTGACTTGAGGGTTGCGGCGCTCGCGGCGAGGTGCATCAGCTCCGGATCCACGCCGCACTCACGCAGCAGCTCGATGGCCGCGTCGAACTCGGTTGCCTGCGCCCGGTCGCACTCGTCGCCCGCATTCGCGAGGTGACTGAAAATGCCGCGCACGCGCACCGTACCTGCGGCGTGCAGTTCGGCGGCGCGCACAAACAGAGTGTGCCATTCGTCGCGTGACGCGCCGTTGCGGCTCAGCCCCGTATCGATCTTCAGCTGTGCGGTGGCGGGGGTGCCAGCCGCGATAGCGGCGGCAGCCAAACGGTCAAGTTGTGCAAGATTACTCACACCAATCTCGATGCGCTCTGCGACGGCGGGCGCGAAGTCGACACGCGCTCCGTGCAGCCAGCACAGAATCGGTGCTTCAATACCGGCTTCGCGCAGTGCGAGCGCCTCCTCGAGATCTGCGGTCGCGATCATCCCGGCGCCGCCCTCGAGCGCGGCGCGCGCAGCGATGGCGGCCCCGTGACCATACCCGTTGGCTTTCACGACAACGATCACCACGCCGCCCGTGAGCTCGCGAATATGGGCCACGTTGTGACGAATCGCGGGCGTCGAAATCGCTGCAATGCGCATTGATCCGGTTCTCATTGCTGCCTCAGCTCCGTACACGTGCACGCACAGTCGCCGTGCACACTAGTTTCTGGCGTCGCGGCCTTTTCGGGCGACGCCTCGATGATCACGAACGCAGTGGCGATGCCCGCATCGTGGGTGAGTGAGACGTGGGCAGTGTGCGCCCCGCGCGCGGCAAGCGCCCGCACGAGCGGTGCAGTGCGGGTGAATGCCGGCGCGCGGTTCTCACCGCGCAACAGTTCAAGGTCTTGCCAGCTCACCCCGTCAGATCCACCGAGCGCTTTGATCAGCGCCTCCTTCGCGGCGAAGCGCGCGCCCAGTGACGCGACGGACAGTTCGCGCTCGGCCGCGGTAAAGAGCCGCGCGGCGAGCGCGGGGGTGCGCGCGAGTTGGCGTTCAAAACGCCCAAGATCGACGGTGTCGACCCCGATCCCGCAAATCATCGTGAACTCACCCGCACGCCCCGCACCGCGTTACTCGACCGTCACAGACTTCGCGAGGTTGCGCGGCTGATCAACGTCGAGCCCCTTGGCCGTCGACAGTTCGAGCGCGAACCACTGCAGCGGGATCACCTGCAGCAGCGGGTCGAACAGCGGGTCTGACAGCGGCAGCCGAATCACATCATCGGTGAACGGCAGCACCGCGGTGTCGCCCTTCTCAACGATCGCGATGACGCGGGCACCGCGCGCCCGAATCTCTTGAATGTTCGACACGACCTTCGAGTGCATCAGCGGCGAAGTGCGTGGGCTCGGCACGAGCACGAACACGGGCTGGCCGTGATCGATGAGTGCGATGGGGCCGTGCTTCAGCTCCCCCGCGGCGAAGCCTTCAGCGTGAATGTAGGCGATCTCTTTGAGCTTCAACGCGCCTTCGAGCGCCACGGGGTACCCCACGTGGCGGCCCAAGAACAGCACCGAGCGTGTGTCGGCCATCCACTGCGCGAGCTGCTGAATCTGCTCGTGCGTGTCGACCGCCTCGCGTACTTTCTCGGGTAGCGCTTCAAGCTGCGCGACCGCCGCTTGCTCGTCGGCAGCCGAGAGCGTGCCGCGCACGCGCCCCAGGTGCAGGCCGACGAGGTAGAGCGCCGTGATCTGCGCCACAAACGCCTTCGTTGACGCGACCGCCACCTCGGGGCCCGCGTGCGTGTACACCGCGGCGTCTGACTCCCGCGGAATGGTCGCACTCTGCGTGTTACACACCGACACGGTCGTGACCCCGCGCTCGATCGCGTACTTGACGGCCATCAGGGTGTCCATCGTCTCGCCCGACTGGCTCACTGAGATCACCATGGTGCGGTCTGAGAGTACCGGGTCGCGGTAACGGAACTCGTGGCTCAGCTGTACCTCGACGGGAATCCGAGCCCACTGCTCGATCGCGTAGGCACCCACCTGGCCCGCGTACGACGCCGTGCCGCACGCGATGATCACGATGCGATCAATCTCGCGCAGCCGCTCGTCACCCAGCGCGGTGAGCTCGGGGATCTCGACGCGACCGTTGTCTACGCGGCCCCGGATCGTGTTGGCTACGGCCTCGGGCTGCTCATTGATCTCTTTGGCCATGAACGAGGACCAGCCGCCCTTGTCTGCGGCGTCGGCGTTCCACTCGACCTCGTACTCAGTGAACTCAACGGGGTGACCGTCAAAGTCGGTGATGCGCACTTCGTCGGCCGTGATGATGGCGATGTTGTCTTCGTCTACGGCGACTGCGCGGCGCGTCGACGACACGAACGCCGCGACGTCTGAGCCGAGAAAGTTTTCGCCGTCACCGAGCCCCACCACGAGGGGTGAGTGGTGGCGCGCCGCCACGACCTTGCCTGGCTCGTTCTGGTGCGTAGCCAAAAGCGTGAACGTGCCGTGCAGTTTGCGCACGATGCCGCGCAGTGCCGTCTCGAGGTCGCCGACGCGGGCATACTCGAGCCCGAGCAATGCGGCAACGACCTCGGAATCGGTCTCACTCACGAGCGACACGCCGCCCGCCAAAACTTCGTCCCGCAGCTCGCTGAAGTTTTCAACGATGCCATTGTGAATCAGGGCGAGCTTTCCGTCATCGCCGAGGTGGGGGTGGGCATTTTCGTCGCTCGGGCCACCGTGTGTGGCCCAGCGCGTGTGACCGATCCCGGTCGCACCCTCGGGTAACGGGTCGTCTTCAAGCCGTTCGATGAGTCTGGCGAGCTTGCCCGACTTCTTGCGCACGGCGACTTTGCCCGCGTCATCAATCACGGCGATACCCGCCGAATCGTAACCGCGGTACTCCAGACGCCGCAGACCATTCAGCAGCACTTCGACCGTTTTATTCGGGCCGACATATCCGACGATTCCACACATGGGTGCCATTTTAGTGGCACCATGGATGCACAATGTCCGAGAACAGTCTCCCCGTGCTCAGCACCGACACGCAAGCACTCATTCGACCCGAATTCACCTCCCCGTTCGACGAGATCGGCCGCGATGAGTGGGCCAGGCTCTCGGGTGAAACCCAAGCTCCCCTCACTGAGGAGGAGATTGCCGCGTTTCGCGGGCTTGGTGAGCCGCTCGACGTGGCCGAGGTGTCAGACATCTACCTGCCGCTGAGCCGCCTCATCAACCAGTACGCCATCGCCGCCCGAGACATGCACCACCGCACCCGCGGCTTTCTGCATCGCGAAAACGACCGTCAGAGCCCGTTTGTAATCGGAATCGCCGGGTCAGTCGCGGCAGGCAAATCGACCGTGGCGAGAATTCTGCGCGATCTGTTGGCCCGCTGGCCCGAGACCCCCAATGTGCAGCTCGTCACCACTGACGGATTCTTGTACCCGAACGCCGAACTCGAACGACGCGGCATCGCTCACCGCAAAGGCTTTCCCGAGTCCTATGATCGACGGGCGCTCTTGCGGTTCGTGTCACAGGTCAAGGCGGGTGTGGGCGAGGTCGTGGCCCCCCACTACAGCCACCTGATCTACGACATTGTGCCCGGCGAGGTGACCGTCGTGCGGCGCCCAGATATTTTGATCGTCGAGGGTCTCAACGTGTTACAGCCGCCCTCTCACGGCCACCCGGTCGCCGTGAGTGATCTGTTCGACTTCTCGATCTACGTCGACGCCCGCACCACCGATATCTGGCGCTGGTACCGGCACAGGTTCTTGAAGCTGCGGCAGACGGCGTTCTCCAACCCCAACTCGTACTTCAGGCGCTACGCCGACCTCGACGACGAGACCGCGATCGCGCTCGCAGACGATTTTTGGACCAAGATCAACGAGCCCAACCTGATCGATAACATTCGTCCTACGCGGGCACGGGCAAGTTTGGTGCTGCGCAAGGCGGCCGATCATCGGGTACACAGCGTGCTATTGCGCAAGCTCTAGCCGGGGCGTCGCCGCCCCGTGATCCGGAGCGAAAAAACGCACAGGGCCCGAAACCCACCGCGAACCTGAGGGTTCGTCGTGAGTTTCGGGCCCTGCGTGTTGCCGGCGGCGCGGCGCGTGTGAATTACACCGCGAGACGCTCCTTGACGATCTTCGCGAGATCACCGGCAAGCTGCTGAGCTTGCTCGGCCGTCTCGGCCTCGACCATCACGCGCACGACAGGCTCGGTGCCCGAGGGGCGCAAGAGCACGCGGCCCTTGCCACCAAGCGCGAGCTCAGCCTGCGTGACCGCCTGCTGCAGCACCTCATCGCCCGCGACGCCCGCACGGTCGACACCGCGCACGTTCACGAGCACCTGCGGGTACACCCGCATGCACGTCGCGAGCTCAGCCAGCGACTTGCCGGTGCGTTTAACCTCGGCCGCGATGTGTAGGCCGGTGAGAATCCCGTCGCCGGTCGTGGCGTGTTCACTCATGATCACGTGACCTGACTGCTCGCCGCCAAGCGAGTAGCCACCCTCGTTGATCGCCTCGAGCACGTAGCGGTCACCCACGCCGGTCTCGACTATGTCGATGCCGTTGTTGGCCATCGCGAGCTTCAGGCCGAGGTTCGACATCACGGTTGCTACGAGCGTGTTCTTATCAAGCTTGCCGCGGTGCATCATCGACAGTGCAATGATCGCCATGATCTTGTCACCGTCAACAACGTTGCCGTCGGCGTCGACCGCGAGGCAGCGATCGGCGTCGCCGTCGTGCGCGATACCGAGGTCAGCGCCCACTTCGAGCACCTTCGCCTGCAGCGGCTCAAGATATGTCGAGCCGACGCCGTCGTTAATGTTGAAGCCGTCGGGATCGTTGCCGATCACGGTCACCTGTGCGCCAGCGTCAGAGAAGACGTCGGGCGAGATACCCGCGGCTGCGCCATGAGCGCAATCGAGCACGACGTGCAGCCCTTTGAGCGAGAGCCCTTCGAGCGTGCCAAGCAGGTGTACGAGGTAGCGGTCTTCGGCGTCGGCGAAGCGGCGAATACGACCCACCTCGCGCCCCGTCACCGCGACCACGGGCCCGCGCATAGCGGCCTCGATCTGGTCTTCCACGTCGTCGGGCAGCTTGCGCCCGCCCTCGGCGAAGAACTTAATACCGTTATCGGAGGCCGGGTTGTGCGACGCAGACACCATGACACCGAAGTCGGCGTCGGTGTCTGCCACGAGGTACGCGGCGGCGGGAGTCGGAATCACTCCCGCGTCGAGCACGTCGACTCCCGCCGCGGCGAGACCCGCGGCGACGGCGGCCGAAATGAATTCACCGCTGACACGCGGGTCACGCGCGACAACGGCGATAGTGCGACGGCTCTCGCCTCGGGCATTTCGCCCGAGCACGAGAGCCGCTGCGTGTGCGAGGTTCAGGGCCAGCTCGGCGGTCACATCGACCCCGGCTAGACCCCGAACCCCATCCGTGCCAAACAGGCGTCCCATATGTGGGGTCCTGGTTAGCGCTTCGAGTACTGAGGCGCCTTACGGGCCTTCTTGAGACCGGCCTTCTTGCGCTCCTTGATACGAGCGTCGCGGCTCAGGAAGCCGGCCTTCTTGAGCGTCGGGCGGTTGTGCTCGGCGTCAATCTCGTTCAGTGCGCGCGCAATAGCGAGACGCAGTGCGCCTGCCTGGCCCGAGGGGCCGCCGCCGCCGATGCGAGCGATGACGTCATACGCGCCAGCGAGCTCGAGCACGGTGAAGGGGTCGGTGATGAGCTGCTGGTGCAGCTTGTTGGGGAAGTACTCGGCGAGCTCGCGACCGTTGACGGTCATCTTGCCCTCGCCGGGAATGAGGCGCACGCGGGCGATAGCCTGCTTGCGGCGGCCCACGGCTGCACCGGGAACGGTGAGCGCGGGGCGCGGTGCCGACGCGGCAGCCTGCGCTGCGGGCGTCTCGGTGGTGTAGCTCTCGGTGGCCACGGTCTGCTCTTCAGTCACTGTGAAGTCTCTCTCTTAAAGTCTCGTTGGCGCGACTACTGCGCGACCTGGCCGAAGGTGTACGGGGTGGGCTGCTGGGCACCGTGGGGGTGCTCTGCGCCTGCGTAGACCTTAAGCTTGCGGAACTGGTCAGCGCCGAGCGAGTTCTTCGGCAGCATGCCGCGGATCGCCTTCTCGACTGCGCGCTCGGGGTTCTTCTCGAGCAGCTCGGTGTAGCTGGTGGCGCGCAGGCCGCCCGGGTAACCCGAGTGGCGGTAAGCCTTCTTCTGCGCTGCCTTGTTGCCCGTGAGGACCACCTTGTCGGCGTTGATGATGACAACGTAATCGCCCATGTCCATGTGGGGAGCGAAGGTCGTCTTGTGCTTGCCGCGCAGAAGAACTGCGGCATGCGATGCGAGGCGGCCGAGAACCACGTCACTGGCGTCGATGACGATCCAGTCGTGCTTCTGCTCAGCTGCCTTCGGTGAATAAGTGCGAGTCACTGTCGTGCTGCTTTCTGTCGAATTGGAGGTGTTCGCGAATCCCACTCCGTAGCCCGTTCCCGCGAGGGATGCAGGGCCCGTGGAGGGCTCAACAAATCGGATGCTTGCGCACCAACTAGCGAGCTTACCACACCTGCACGGTTTACTCTCGCACCGGATCGCGCCTCGCCCGCGTCTGCTCGGCACGAAGCGCGAGCTCGGCGTCGCCCGGGTAGGTGATTTCTTCAAGCGAAAGCCCGTGTGCCGGCATCACCGCGAACCGGCTCGTGCGCTCGCGTGCCCGTCGCAGCGCAGCGAGCTCCGCCTCAGTGATGCGGCCACTACCGACTGCGACGACCGCGCCGACGAGCGCGCGCACCATCGAGTGACAGAAGGCGTCGGCCTCGATCCGGGCCGCAAAGGCACCGTCAGCAGCTTCGTGCCATTCGAAGCTGAGCAGCTCGCGCACCGCAGTCGCACCCTCGCGAGCTTTGCAGAACGTGGTGAAGTCGTTGAGCCCGAGTAGCTCATCGCTCGCGCGCTGCATCGCGGCGAGGTCGAGCGGACGCGGCACATCTGCCGTAAACCGTGTTGCAAGCGGGTCTTTGCGTACACCCTCGCCACGCAGCCGGTACTCGTAGCGTCTGCGCAGCGCAGAGAAGCGGGCGTCGAAGCCCGCGGGAGCCTCTGTGACACCGTGAATCACGATGTCGGCGGCCCCGCGCTTCAGCACTCCCCCGAGCTTGCGTACCCGCAAGCGGCTGTCGCCGCCCCACTTCTGCAGCTGGGCACAGCTCACATCGATGTGCGCGACCTGGCCGCGCGCGTGCACCCCAGCGTCGGTGCGTCCCGCGACCGTGAGCCGCGGCGGCGCCTGCAGTGCGGGGCCCGTGCGCAGCAGTGTCGAGAGCGCCCGTTCGAGCTCTCCCTCAACCGTGCGCAGACCAGGCTGTGCCGCCCAACCAGAGAAATCGGTGCCCTCATACGCCAGGTCGATACGCAGCCGGGTGAGCTCTACTTCTTCTGTCACCCCTTGATCTTGCCATGCGCGGGGCCTTCGCACGTGCGAGATTCACCGACACGGCGTACACTCGAAGGCTGTATGCGTTGCCATGAGGCACCGCGACCAGCATGAAACCGGACCGCATGAACCTCACTCCCACCATTTCGACAGCACGCTTCGGTGGACTCGATGGACTGCGCGCCATCGCAGTCGGCCTCGTGCTTGTCTACCACTTCTTCCCGCAGGCGCTGCCCGGCGGGTTTCTTGGCGTTGACATCTTTTTTGTGATCAGCGGTTTCTTGATCACGTCGTTACTCATTCGCGAGAAGAAGAAGTACGGTCGAGTGTCACTGTCGGGGTTCTGGCAGCGTCGCGCGCGCAGGCTATTGCCCGCGCTCGCACTCGTGCTGCTCGTGTGCACGAGTCTCGCGGCGCTCGTCGGCGGCGACCTGCTGGTGGGTATCGGGCGACAGCTCGCGGGCGCGGCGACCTTCGTGAGCAACTGGGTGTTCGTCGCTGCTGGTTCCGATTACTTCACGCGTGATACGCCCGAACTGTTTCGCAACACCTGGTCACTCGCGATCGAGGAGCAGTTCTACATTCTGCTTCCCCTCGTGGTGTTACTGCTGCTGCGCATTATTCGCAGGCGCACAGTAGCGCTGCTGTTTGTCGCAGGCGGTGTTGCTTCGATGGTGTGGATGGCGGCGCTCTCGCTCACCGACGCCACCGCTTCACGCGTCTATTTTGGTTCTGACACGCACGCCTTTGGGCTCATACTCGGTGCCGCCATGGCGATCGTCGTGACGCGGACTGGGCCAGCTTTCGCACCGCGGCCGCGCGCGCAGCTTGGTTACCTCGCCGTCGCGCTGACAGGCTTTGGTGTGCTTGGCGCGCTCGCTATCGCGCTCCCCGAGGGCAGCGCGCTCAGCTTTCAAGGCGGGTTTCAGCTCGCCACGCTGGCGGCGCTCGCCACAGTGTGGGCCGTCACCCGGCCTGGCGCGTGGATCGGACGGGCAATCGATATTGCGCCGATGCGCTGGGTCGGTGAACGCTCGTACGGCCTCTACCTCTGGCACTGGCCGCTACTGCTCATTGCGACCGCCGCTTTCCCTGCTGCCGCAGGCTGGCAGGTCGCTACCGTCACGCTGGCTGTCACCATGTTTTGTACCGCGCTGTCGTATAGGTATGTCGAACAGCCCGTGCGCAAATACGGCCTCCGTGGCTCACTGCGCATGCTGCTGCAGCCACGTTCTTACACTCCCAAGCGCCGGATCGTGGCCGCCACGCTCGCCGCCGTGCTTATCACCTCGGTGCCTGCGACCGCGTTCGCCGTCAGCACCGCGCCCTCGCAGAGCTCGGCCCAGGCAGCGATCGAGCGCGGGGCCGCGCTTGTGGAGGCGTCAGCGCCCGCTTCGGCTTCGCCAGGAGCTCCTACCACCGCTGAAGCGCCGAGCGATGCCCGCGACAAAATAGCGGGAGAGAAGAGCGCCGATAACGAAAAGGGCACCAAGGACGCCGCCGGCAAGAACACCGCCGACAAGAACACCGCTAGCAAGGACACTACAAGCAAAGACGCCGACAAGAAGACCGCACACAGCGTTCCCGACGCTCCACGCGCTGCTGGCGGCGACATTACTGCCGTCGGCGACTCGGTGATGCTGGCAAGCGCGCCCGAACTTGACGCTGTATTTCCCGGTGTATCCATCGACGCCGCGGTGTCGCGCGGAATGGCTGCGGGCGTGGGGATCATCGCCGACTCCGCCGCGCAGGGCGCGCTTCGCCACGTGCTCGTGGTGGGCTTGGGCACCAACGGCACGGTTACGACCGATGAGCTCGAAGCGATACGGCAGACCGCGGCGGGGCGACAGCTTGTGCTTGTCAACGCCTACGGTGACCGCGATTGGATACCCGGTGTCAACGACACGATCACGGCGTTCGCGAACTCCTACCGCGGCGTCGTCGTCGCCGACTGGCAAGCCAGTGTCACCGGCGTGGAGGGAGCGCTCGCGGGCGACGAGATCCACCCGAACCCGAGCGGTGGCGAGATTTACGCCCAGAGTGTGCAGCGGGCGCTAGACGAACTCGACACCCCGCTCGAGGCTACAGGTTTCGCGCTCCCCCGCCGCTAGACGATCAGTCTCGCCGCCAACATCGTTGCAGCTGGGCATCGAGCGCGTGCGGCCAAAAGTGGGTGTTATCGGGGCCGATAACACCCACTTTTGGCCGCACGATGTCTTGACCCCGTGCCTGTGACCTGGTTCGTGCCGCTTGAATGCCAGCAGACCGCTTACCTGGTGCCGACACCGGCGGAAAGCGTTTTGCCAGTTGTTGCTCGGAGCTTCACCCTCCCCCGTCGCTAACCCTGCGTGGCACTGACGCGCGCGGGCACGGGCGCTTGAAATGATCCGGATCGATGCGCAGACGCAAAAGCGCCCCGCTGATCAGATCAGCGGGGCGCTTTTGCGTGGAAGGGCGAGAATTACTCGGCCTTCTCCTCGGCGGGAGCCTCGGCAGTCTCGGTGACCTCAGTGGTCTCCTCAACTACGACGTCCTCCACCACGGGAGCCTCTTCAGCTGCGGGAGCCGCAGCCTTCTTGGGCTTGGGGTTCACGGGTTCGAGAACGAGCTCGATGACCGCCATCGGAGCGCGGTCACCCTTGCGGTAACCGGTCTTGATGATACGGGTGTAGCCACCCTCGCGGTTCTCAACGAGCGGCGCGATCTCGGTGAAGAGCTCGTGCACAACCGAGTTGTCGAGGATGCGACGCATCACGCGGCGGCGTGCGTGCAGGTCGCCGCGCTTCGCGAACGTAACCAGGCGCTCAGCCAGGGGCTGCAGGCGCTTAGCCTTCGTCTCGGTGGTCTGGATACGCTTGTGCTCGAAGAGCTGCGAAGCCATCTGGTTGAGCATCAGGCGCTCGTGTGCAGGTCCGCCTCCGAGGCGGGGGCCCTTGTTGGGCTTAGGCATGATTTACTCCATTAAGTGATCGGGCAGGCGATGCCGGATCGATTAGTTGTTGTCGTCGTCGTAGCTGTAGAACTGAGCGCCATCGAACCCGGGCACCGCGTCCTTGAGCGAGAGGCCCATCTCAGTGAGCTTGTCGCGCACCTCAAAGACAGACTTCTGGCCGAAGTTACGGATGTTCATGAGCTGCGCCTCTGAGAGTGCAACGAGCTCGCTGACCGTGTTGATGCCCTCACGCTTCAGGCAGTTGTAGCTGCGAACCGAAAGATCGAGATCCTCGATCGGAATCGACAGCTCACCCTCGGCCACAACCTCAACGGGTGCGGGCCCGATCTCAACGCCCTCGGCAGCCGTGTTCAGCTCGCGAGCGAGGCCGAACAGCTCAACCAGCGTCGAACCAGCCGAAGCGATTGCATCGCGGGGGCTAATTGCCGGCTTGGTCTCAACGTCAACAACCAGGCGATCGAAGTCAGTGCGCTCGCCCGCACGAGTTGCCTCGACGCGGTAGGTCACCTTCAGCACCGGCGAGTAGATCGAGTCGACCGGGATACGGCCTACCTCGGCGTCCTCGTTGCGGTTCTGTGCGGCCGAAACGTAGCCACGGCCACGCTCGATCGTCAGCTCAAGCTCGAACTGTGCCGAGTCGCTGAGCGTAGCGATCACGAGCTCGGGGTTGTGCACCTCGACACCGGCCGGAGCCGAGATGTCTGCAGCGGTAACCTCGCCTGCACCAGTCTTGCGCAGGTAAGCCGTGATCGGCTCGTCATGCTCGCTCGAGACGACAAGTCCCTTGATGTTCAGGATGATCTCGGTGACGTCCTCGGTCACACCAGGAATGGTGGTGAACTCGTGGGCGACACCCTCGAAACGAACGCTCGTAACTGCTGCGCCAGGAATCGACGACAGCAGCGTACGACGAAGCGAGTTGCCGAGCGTGTAGCCGAAGCCAGGCTCGAGCGGCTCGATCGCGAAGCGCGAACGAAACTCGGAGATCGATTCTTCAGTCAGAGTGGGTCGCTGTGCAATGAGCACTGTGTGTGGTCCTTTCGCTGGAGTCCGCTATATGACTCATGCGGTATCGGGAATGAGGGAAGGGACGATGCGCCACGAAGATTCGCGACGCATCGCCACGCGCTCGTGCTCGTGTTAGACGCGACGACGCTTCGGGGGGCGGCAGCCGTTGTGGGTCTGCGGGGTTACGTCGTTGATCGACCCAACCTCGAGGCCTGCAGCCTGCAGCGAACGAATCGCCGTCTCGCGACCCGAGCCGGGGCCCTTCACGAAAACGTCGACCTTCTTCATGCCGTGCTCCTGCGCCTTGCGCGCAGCCGACTCAGCGGCGAGCTGAGCAGCAAAGGGAGTCGACTTACGCGAACCCTTGAAGCCCACGCCACCTGACGAAGCCCAGCTGATCACAGCACCGGTGGTGTCAGTGATCGAAACGATCGTGTTGTTAAACGTTGACTTGATGTGGGCCTGGCCCACTGCAACGTTCTTCTTGTCTTTGCGACGCGGCTTGCGTGCCGCGGTCTTTGGTGCAGCCATTGAGTATTCTCCTGAAAAGCTCTGTGTGTTGGTCTAACGGACCGGCGGTTACTTCTTCTTGCCGGCGACGGTGCGCTTCGGGCCCTTGCGGGTACGAGCGTTCGTCTTGGTCCGCTGGCCGTGCACAGGCATACCCTTGCGGTGGCGGATACCCTGGTAGCTACCGGTCTCAACCTTGCGGCGGATGTCGGCTGCGACCTCACGGCGGAGGTCACCCTCAACCTTGAAGTTACCTTCGATGTGGTCGCGCAGCGCGACGAGCTGATCGTCGGTCAGATCCTTAACGCGGATGTTGCCGTCGATCTCGGTCGCAGCGAGCGTCTGCAGCGCGCTGGTCCGGCCGACGCCGTAGATGTAAGTGAGTGCAATCTCAACGCGCTTGTCGCGTGGGATGTCTACTCCGGCGAGACGTGCCATTCTGGCTCTCCTTGGCGGTAGTGGAGGTGTGAAGCGTATCGGGGAATCGGGCCTCCGACCCGAGGTGTCACGCGCAACCGCTGTGCGGTGCGCGCTCTTAGATACGCGGTTAGATATTTAGTTATGTGCTCTGCGGGGCCGCACAGGCCGGGCAATTAGCCCTGGCGCTGCTTGTGGCGCGGGTTCTCGCAGATCACCATGACGTTACCGTGGCGGCGGATGACCTTGCACTTGTCGCAGATCTTCTTAACGCTGGGCTTAACCTTCATGATGTTTCCTTACCGGTTCGCTGTCCTCGTACGCGCGGGGTGCCGCGCGCCGTTACTTTCCAGCGACTACTTGTATCGGTAAACGATGCGGCCGCGGGTCAGATCGTAGGGCGTCAGCTCCACAATCACGCGGTCCTCGGGGAGGATGCGGATGTAGTGCTGGCGCATTTTGCCCGAGATGTGAGCGAGCACCTTGTGTCCATTGGTCAACTCAACGCGGAACATCGCGTTGGGCAGAGCCTCGACAACGTGTCCCTCGATCTCGATGACGCCGTCTTTCTTCGCCATAGCCTCACTGTCGCCTAGTAGTTATGCTGGTCATGCGAATGCCAAGACCTGTTTTGCGAACGCAAAAACAGGCGCAAAGCACCAAAGAACAAGAGTACCCGGGCGAGCCGTGTTTGTAAAGTCGCCGCCCAAAACAGTTCGACCCCCGGCCTGGGGCCGAGGGTCGAACGGTGATGCTGATCCGGATCTATCTATGCGATCGGAGCCGGCTTGATGCCGAAGGGCGCCAAGCCCGCGGCCCCGCCGTCTTCTGCGGTGAGCACCCAGATGCCGCCCGCGTGAACAGCTACCGAGTGCTCCCACTGGGCGCTCGCGCGCCCATCGGCCATCGATACGGTCCAGCCGTCGTCCTGGATCACCGTGTCGATCTTGCCCTCAGAAATGATGGGCTCGATGGCGACTACAAGCCCGGGCTTCACCTCGGGGCCCTTGCCGCGCACCGCGTAGTTGAAGACCGGCGGGTCCTCATGCATGCTGCGGCCAATACCGTGGCCAATGTAGTCTTCGAGTACGCCGAAGCTGCTCTCGCGCTTCACGCACGCTTCGATCGCCACACCAACCTCGTTGAGGTATTTGGCTCGAGCGAGCTGGGCAATGCCCGTCCACATCGCGAGCTCCGTCACGCGGCTCAGCTCTTCGAGCTGCGCCGTGCGCTCGGGATCTGCCGGGTTGGGTACCACCGCGGTAAACGCGGCGTCGCCATTCCAGCCCTCGATGATTGCGCCCGCATCGACCGCGATTACGTCCCCCGGCTGCAGCGGACGGTCCGTGGGAATCGAGTGCACCACGTCGTCGTTCACGTTGGCGCAGATCGTGTGCTTATAGCCGGGCTCGAGCATGAAATTGGGTTCACCGCCCCGCTCACGAATGGCGGCCTCAGCGAGCGCATCGAGCTCAAGCGGCGTGACGCCCGGACGAATCGCGGCCTTGGCGGCTGCCAGCGCAGCCGCGGTCGCGAGGCCCGGCTCAATCATGAGCCGCAGCTGCGCCGGCGACTTGTAGATTGAGCGCTTAAGGATCCCTCTGCGTGCCACTTGTTAGCTAACCGCCTTAGCGCCGAGCTGCGCGTCGAGGCCCGATGCGATACGTTCAGCGACCTCTTCAACGCCGCCCATGCCGTCGACCGATACCAGGATGCCGCGCTGCGAGAACAGCTCGATCAGCGGTGCCGTCTGGTCGGCGTACACGTTCTGGCGGTGGCGAATGACCTCTTCGGTATCGTCGGCGCGGCCCTCAAGCTCGGCACGCTTGAGCAGTCGCGCCACGACCTCATCGGTGTCTGCTTCGATCAGCACAACAGCATCCAGTGAGTCGCCCACGAGCATGGCATCGAGCGCGTCGACCTGGTCGACAGTGCGAGGGTACCCATCGAGCAAAAAGCCCGATGCGGCGTCGCTCTGCGTGAGACGGTCGGCCACGATCTCGTTGGTCAGCGAGTCAGGCACGAGCTCGCCGCGCTCGATGATCGCCTGTACCTGCTTGCCGAGTTCGGTGCCACCCTTGATGTTTGCACGGAAGATGTCGCCGGTCGAGATTGCGGGGACCCCGTAGCGCTCTGCGATACGGCTCGCCTGGGTTCCCTTGCCTGCGCCGGGGGGCCCGATAATGAGCAGTCGGGTCGTGGTGGTTTCGGTCACTTAAGAAGCCCTTCGTAGTGGCGCTGCTGCAGCTGAGCGTCAATTTGCTTGACGGTCTCGAGGCCGACGCCGACGATAATGAGGATGGATGCACCACCGAACGGGAAGTTCTGGTTCGCTCCGAAGAACGACAGCGCAATGAGTGGGATCAGTGCAATGACGCCGAGGTAGAGCGAACCTGCCGAGGTGACGCGCATAAGCACGTAGTTCAGGTACTCAGCGGTGGGACGGCCGGCGCGAATGCCGGGAACGAAGCCACCGTACTGCTTCATGTTGTCGGCGACCTCTTCGGGGTTAAACGTAATCTGCACGTAGAAGAAGGTGAAGCCGATGATCAGCAAGAAGAAGACGAGCATGTACAGGGGCTGATCGCCGTACACGAGGTTGTTCTGCACCCAGACAACCCATTCCTTGGGCTCTTCGTTAATCTTGGGCTGATTGAACTGCGTGAGCAGCATTGGCAGGTAGAGGATCGCCGACGCGAAGATAACCGGGATCACACCGGCCATGTTGACCTTGATCGGAATGTAAGTGCTCGAACCACCGTAGGTACGGCGGCCGACCACGCGCTTCGCGTACTGCACCGGGATGCGACGCTGAGACTGCTCAACGAAGACAACCGCGGCGACAACCAGCAGACCGACGGCGGTCACCAGGAAGAAGACTTCCCAGCCCTGTGATTCCTTAATGATCCACATCGCGTTGGGGAACGATGCCGCAATCGAGGTGAAGATCAGAAGCGACATACCATTGCCAACGCCGCGTTCTGTGATGAGCTCACCGAACCACATGATGAGGCCGGTACCAGCGGTCATCACGAGGATCATGATGACAATTGCCCACCACTCCTGCGATACGAGGTTACGGCACGCCTCATTGGCGCTCGAACCAAACAGCTGCCCCGAACGCGCCACCGTGATCAGCGTCGTTGACTGCAACACTGCAAGCGCGATAGTGAGGTAGCGGGTGTACTGGGTGAGCTTCGCCTGGCCGGCTTGGCCCTCCTTGTGGAGCACCTCAAAGTGGGGAATAACCACTCGCAACAGCTGCGTGATGATGGACGCCGTAATGTACGGCATGATGCCAAGCGCAAAAATCGACAGCTGGAGAAGGGCGCCACCACTGAAGAGGTTCACCATCTCGTAGAGGCCAGAGGCACCCTGCTGGTTTGCTGCAAGACACGCCTGCACATTGCTGAACTGAACGAACGGCGTCGGGATAAACGAACCGAGCCGGAACAACGAAACGATCGCGAGCGTGAACACGATCTTTCGCCGCAGATCCGGGGTTCGAAAGATCCGTCCGATGGCGCTGAACAAAATCTGCCTCCTGGGAACGTCGCCTGGGGCCTTCGCCTGACGACGAGAACCGATTGCACCAGCCTACACGCCCGCGTGTGGCCGTACGAAACCGCCGCGGTCGCGACGGTGAAAGTCATAAAAAAAGGGGGAAGCTAGCCGGTGATTGACACCGGCTAGCCCCACCCCCATCACCAGCGCCGAAGCACTAGTGAATCAGCATCCGTGAGGATACTTACTTGATCTCGCCACCGGCGGCAATGATCTTCTGCTCTGCTGAGCCCGAGACCTTGTCGACCGAGATGGTGAGCTTGACCTGCAGGTCGCCGTCACCAAGTACCTTGACGGGATGGTTTGCACGAACCGCGCCCTTAGCAACGAGATCAGCAACCGTGACCTCACCGCCCTGGGGGTACAGCTCTGCGAGCTTCGCCACGTTCACGACCTGGTATTCGGTGCGGAACGGGTTCTTGAAGCCGCGCAGCTTCGGGGTGCGCATGTGCAGCGGCATCTGCCCACCCTCGAAGCCAGCCTTGACCTGGTAGCGTGCCTTGGTGCCCTTGGTGCCGCGGCCTGCGGTCTTACCCTTGGATGCCTCGCCACGACCCACGCGGGTCTTAGCCTTCTTGGAACCCTCGGCGGGGCGAAGGTGGTGTGCCTTCAGCACTGCGCCGCGCTCCTCAGTGTTCTCGCTCATGCGTCGATCTCCTCAACCTCTACCAGGTGAGCAACAGCGCGAACGTAACCGCGGTTGATCTTCGAGTCCTCGCGAACGACCGAATCGCCGATCTTCTTGAGGCCGAGGCTCCGCAGCGATGCACGCTGGTTCTGCTTCTCACTGATAACGGACTTCGTCTGCGTAATCTTCAGGCTCGCAGCCATTACGCACCTGCCTTTGCCTTCGCGGCAGCGTCGGCCAGCGCCTTTGCCTCTGCGCGCACAATGCGAGCGGGGGCAACGCGGTCGAAGTCGAGGCCACGGCGAGCTGCGACGGAGCGGGGCTCCTCGAGCTGCTGCAGCGCCTCAACGGTCGCATGCACGATGTTCAGGGTGTTCGATGAACCGAGCGACTTGCTCAGCACGTCGTGGATGCCAGCGCACTCGAGTACGGCGCGCACGGGGCCACCGGCGATAACACCGGTACCTGCGGCTGCGGGACGAAGCAGCACCACACCGGCTGCTGCCTCACCCTGCACGGGGTGGGGAATCGTGCTGCCGACGCGGGGAACGCGGAAGAAGTTCTTCTTCGCTTCCTCAACGCCCTTGGAGATAGCGAGGGGAACTTCCTTCGCCTTACCGTAGCCAACACCAACGGTGCCGTTGCCATCGCCTACCACGACGAGCGCGGTGAAGCTAAAGCGGCGGCCGCCCTTGACGACCTTCGACACACGGTTGATCGTAACGACGCGCTCGAGGAACTGGCTCTCGTTGCGGTCACGACCGCCGCGCTCGTTGCGAGTGCCGCGATCACGGCTGCCGCGACGCTGCTCGCGCGGCTCGCTGCGGTGATCCTGGGCCGGTGCGGCCTGGGTATCAGCCTGAGCCTCTGCAGACACTTGCTGCTCCTTCGTTTCGTTGCTCACAGGGTCAGCCCCCCTTCGCGAGCGCCATCGGCGATCGCTGCGACGCGGCCGGCATACTTGCTGCCACCACGGTCGAACACGACGGTGTCTACACCGGCGCTCTTCGCACGCTCAGCGACGAGCTCGCCGACCTTGCGGGCCTTGGCGGTCTTGTCACCCTCGAAAGCGCGCAGATCAGCTTCCATGGTCGAAGCCGATGCGAGCGTGAAGCCCTTTGCATCGTCGATGACCTGAACGAATACGTGACGAGCTGAGCGCGTCACTGCGAGACGGGGACGAGCCTCCGTGCCGACGATCTTCTTACGCAGGCGGGCGTGGCGGCGGATACGCGCAGCCGTACGACCCTTAGCCCGGGACATTGAAGCGGCCATCGTTACTTACCAGCCTTTCCAGCCTTGCGACGGACATTCTCGCCAGCGTAACGAATACCCTTGCCCTTGTAGGGCTCCGGCTTCTTCAGCTTGCGGATGTTAGCGGCGGCCTCTCCGACCCCCTGCTTGGAGATACCGGCAACGGTGATCTTCGTGTTGCCCTCGACCGAAAGCGTGATGCCCTCGGGAGCGTCAACGATCACCGGGTGCGAGAAGCCGAGTGCCAGCTCGAGGCCGGTGCCCTTCTGCTGCACGCGGTAACCGGTGCCAACGACCTCGAGCTGCTTAGCGTAGCCCTCGGTCACACCGATGATGTTGTTGTGGATGAGCGTGCGGGTCAGACCGTGCAGTGCTCGTGAATCGCGCTCATCGTCGGGGCGCGTAACCAGGAGCTGGCCGTCCTCAACCTTTGCGCGAATGGGCTCTGCCACAGCGAGCGTCAGCTCGCCCTTGGGGCCCTTGACCGTGACATTCTGGCCATCGATCTTGATGTCTACACCACCGGGAACGGTGATGGGAAGCTTACCGATACGTGACATGACGGCTTACCACACGTAAGCGAGGACTTCCCCGCCTACGCCCTTCTGATCAGCCTCGCGCCCCGTGAGGAGACCCGAAGAGGTGGACAGGATCGCGATGCCGAGGCCGCCGAGAACGTTGGGGATCTCAGTCGAGCCTGCGTAAACACGCAGACCGGGCTTGGAAACGCGCTTGATGCCTTCGATCGAGCGCTCGCGGTTGGGGCCGTACTTCAGCGACATGGTGAGGGTCGTGCCGACGCGTGCAGGCTCAACCTTCCAGTCCTTGATGTAACCCTCGGTCTTGAGGATCTCGGCGATCCGCTCCTTCAGCTTTGAGCCGGGGAGCGAAACGTCGTCATGATGTGCGCTGTTGGCGTTGCGCAGTCGGGTCAGCATATCTGCGACCGGATCAGTCATCGTCATGAGTGACTCTTTCTTTCTCGCCTGGTATCACGCTCCGGTACAGGGAGCGTGACCTGGGTGATACACGGTGCGGGTGCCCGAGGATTACCTCGGGCACCCGTCCGCTTGGACTATTTAATTATTCGGACTTGAACGGGAAGCCGAGCGCGCGAAGCAGCGCACGACCCTCGTCGTCAGTCTTGGCCGTGGTTACGATCGTGATGTCGAAGCCACGCACGCGATCAATCTTATCCTGATCAATCTCGTGGAACACACTCTGCTCGGTCAATCCGAAGGTGTAGTTGCCGTTTCCGTCGAACTGCTTAGCCGAGAGACCGCGGAAATCGCGGATACGGGGCAGTGCGAGCGAGATCAGACGGTCCAGGAACTCCCAGGCGCGGTCACCACGAAGGGTAACGTGTGCACCAATGGCCTGGCCCTCGCGCAGCTTGAACTGTGCGATCGACTTACGAGCCTTGGTGACCATGGGCCGCTGGCCCGTGATCTTCATGAGGTCGGCAATCGCGCCCTCGATGACCTTGCTGTCGCGTGCGGCTTCACCGACACCCGTGTTCACGACGACCTTTACGACGCCGGGAACCTGCATGATGTTCTCGTACGAGAACTCCTCACGCAGTGCGGGCACGATCTCCGCGCGGTACTTCTGCTTCAGACGGGGCTGAATCTTCGTCTCAGTCATTAAAGATCCTTCCCTGACTTCTTGGCGTAGCGCACGCGCACGGCCTTCTTCTTGCCGTCCTTCTCGACCTCTTCAACGCGGAAGCCAACGCGAGTGGGCTTCTTCGTCTCGGGGTCGACGATGGCGACGTTGGAGATGTGGATCGGGGCCTCAACGGTCTCGATGCCACCCTCGCGTGCGCCCTGGCTCGACTGGCCAACACGGACGTGCTTGGTTACGAAGTTCACGCCTTCGACCAGAACGCGGTCGGTGTCGGTGAGAACCTCGAGCACACGGCCCTGCTTGCCCTTGTAGCCGCCGCGCTCCTGCGACGGGCCCGAGATGACCTCTACGAGGTCACCCTTCTTGATCTTCATGCCCATAGGACTAGATCACCTCCGGTGCGAGCGAGACGATCTTCATGAACTTCTTGTCGCGAAGCTCACGTCCGACCGGCCCGAAGATACGGGTACCGCGGGGCTCCCCGTCGGCCTTAAGGATGACGGCAGCGTTCTCGTCGAAGCTGATGTACGAGCCATCAGCGCGACGGGTCGACTTGCGCGTGCGAACGATGACTGCCTTAACGACGTCACCCTTCTTCACGTTACCGCCGGGGATCGCGTCCTTGACGGTCGCGACGATCGTGTCACCGAGACCGGCGTAACGACGACGCGAACCTCCGAGAACACGAATGGTAAGCAACTCCTTGGCGCCGGTGTTATCGGCAACCTTGAGTCGGGATTCCTGCTGAATCACTAGCTACTCCTTACTCAGTAAGCCTGAGGCTTACTTCGCCTTCTCGAGGATCTCGACCAGGCGCCAGCGCTTTGACGCGCTGAGCGGACGGGTCTCGTGGATGAGCACGAGATCGCCGATGCCTGCGGTGTTCTGCTCGTCGTGGGCCTTCACCTTCGACGAACGGCGCATCACCTTGCCGTAGAGGGGGTGCTTAACGCGGTCCTCGACCTCGACAACGATGGTCTTGTCCATCTTGTCGCTGACGACGTAGCCGCGGCGCGTCTTACGGTAGCCGCGCTGTTCGTTTTCGACCTCAGCCATGTTTAGGCCTCCTTCGTATCAGCGGCGGCATCCGCCTGCTCGGTCTTCTTGGTGGCCTTGGCCGGCACGGCTGCGGGGGTGACCCGAATGCCGAGCTCGCGCTCACGCAGCACGGTGTAAATGCGAGCGATGTCGCGCTTCACCTGGCGCACGCGGCCGTGGCTCTCCAGCTGGCCGGTGGCCGACTGGAAGCGCAGGTTGAAGAGCTCGGCCTTAGCCTTCTTGAGCTCTTCAGCCAGACGCTCGTTCTCGAACGAATCTAGCTCCGTGATGGCCAGTTCTTTGGTCCCGATCGCCATTACGCGTCGCCCTCCTCGCGCTTAATAATGCGGGCCTTCAGAGGCAGCTTGTGAATTGCGCGGGTCATTGCCTCGCGCGCAAGCTGCTCATCAACGCCTGCGACCTCAAAGAGGACGCGGCCCGGCTTGACGTTGGCCACCCACCACTCGGGTGAACCCTTACCCGAACCCATGCGGGTTTCCGCGGGCTTCTTGGTGAGGGGACGATCCGGGTAGATGTTGATCCATACCTTGCCACCACGCTTGATGTGACGCGTCATGGCGATACGAGCGGACTCGATCTGACGGTTGGTCACATATGCGGGGGTCAGGGCCTGGATACCGAACTCGCCGAAGGAAACCTTCGTGCCGCCCTTTGCCTGGCCGCTACGGCCGGGGTGGTGCTGCTTGCGGTACTTGACTCGACGGGGAATCAGCATGCTTACTTCTCCGCTCCTGCTGCAGCGGGTGCAGCCTCGGCCTGTGCACCGCGAGGTGCACGACGGCGGTCGCCACGGTCACGCGACGGCTTCTGGGCCGCCTGCTCGCGAGCGAGTTCCTTGTTGGTGAGGTCACCCTTGTAGATCCAGACCTTCACGCCAATGCGGCCGAAGGTGGTCTTAGCCTCGTAGAAGCCGTAATCGATGTTCGCACGGAGCGTGTGCAGCGGCACGCGACCCTCGCGGTAGAACTCCGAGCGGCTCATCTCGGCGCCGCCAAGACGGCCTGAGACCTGGATCCGGATGCCCTTGGCGCCAGCGCGCTGTGCGCCCTGGAGGCCCTTGCGCATCGCACGGCGGAATGCCACGCGAGCAGCGAGCTGCTCTGCGACACCCTGAGCGACGAGCTGAGCGTCGGCCTCGGGGTTCTTCACCTCGAGGATGTTGAGCTGGATCTGCTTGCCGGTGAGCTTCTCGAGGTCAGCGCGAATGCGCTCAGCCTCAGCACCGCGGCGGCCAATCACAATACCGGGGCGTGCCGAGTGGATGTCCACGCGAACACGGTCACGGGTGCGCTCGATCTCGACACGCGAAACGCCGGCGCGATCAAGCTGCTTGGTCAGGTGCTGGCGGATCTTGATGTCCTCGGCCAGGTAGTCAGCGTAACGCTGACCCTTCTTGGTCGAGTCCGAGAACCAGCGCGAGACGTGATCAGTGGTGATCCCGAGGCGGAAGCCGTAGGGATGAATCTTCTGGCCCATTTACTTGGCTCCCTTCTTCGCTGCCGCAAGCTCATCAGCGGTTGCAATAACAACCGTGATGTGGCTCGTGCGCTTGTTGATGCGGAAAGCGCGGCCCTGTGCACGGGGGCGGAAACGCTTGAGCGTTGCGCCCTCGTCGACAAAGGCGCGAGCGATTACAAGCTCGTCCTCGTTCAGACGCAGGTTCTCCTTGTCAGCCTTCACACGTGCGTTAGCGATTGCCGAAGCAACCAGCTTGAACACGGGCTCAGCTGCAGCCTGCGGGGCGAACTTCAGGATGGCAAGTGCCTCCTGAGCGTTCTTTCCACGAACCAGGTCAACAACGCGACGGGCCTTCTGGGGGGTGATGCGGATATGACGCACGCGTGCGATCGACTCCACCATTTCTCTTCCTCCTTCACGTCGCCGCTTAGCGGCGACGGCCCTTCTTGTCGTCCTTCACGTGGCCACGGAAGGTGCGGGTGGGCGCGAACTCGCCCAGCTTGTGCCCAACCATGGTTTCGGTGACGAACACGGGAATGTGCTTACGACCGTCGTGAACCGCGATGGTGTGTCCCAGCATTGCGGGGATGATCATCGAGCGGCGCGACCAGGTCTTGATCACATTCTTGGTGCCAGCTTCGTTCTGGACAACTACCTTGCTGAGCAGGTGGTTATCGACGAAGGGGCCCTTCTTGAGACTACGAGGCATCTTCTACTCTCTCCTACCCGCGGACTAGCGCTTCTTGCCAACGGTACGGCGACGCACAATGAGCTTGTCGCTTTCCTTGTTCGGACGGCGCGTGCGGCCTTCCTTCTGGCCCCACGGGCTGACCGGGTGACGGCCACCTGAGGTGCGGCCTTCGCCACCACCGTGCGGGTGATCAACAGGGTTCATGACAACGCCACGAACGGTCGGGCGGACGCCCTTCCAGCGCATACGGCCGGCCTTACCCCAGTTGATGTTCGACTGCTCGGCGTTACCCACCTCGCCGACGGTCGCGCGGCAGCGCGCGTCGACGTTGCGGATCTCGCCCGAGGGCAGACGCAGCTGAGCGTACGGGCCGTCCTTAGCAACGAGACGCACCGACGAACCAGCCGAACGAGCCATCTTCGCACCGCCGCCGGGCTTCAGCTCAATGGCGTGAATGACCGTACCGGTGGGGATGTTCTTGAGCGGCAGGTTGTTGCCCGGCTTGATATCCGCGCCAGCACCCGACTCAACAATGTCGCCCTGCTTCAGCTTGTTCGGGGCGATGATGTAACGCTTCGTGCCGTCCTCAAAGTGCAGCAGCGCGATACGCGCCGTGCGGTTGGGATCGTACTCGATGTGCGCGACCTTGGCGTTCACGCCGTCCTTGTCGTTACGACGGAAGTCGATAACGCGGTACTGGCGCTTGTGGCCACCACCGATGTGACGGGTAGTGATACGGCCCTGGTTGTTACGACCGCCCGTCTTGGGGAGCGGACGCAGCAGTGCCTTCTCGGGAGTGGAGCGCGTGATCTCGGCGAAATCGGCGACGCTCGACCCGCGACGACCGGGGGTCGTCGGCTTGTACTTACGAATAGCCATAGTGTGTTCCTTTTCGCCCCTTCTACAGCGCAGCCGTGAAGATGTCGATGGAGCCCGACTTCAGCTTGACGATGGCGCGCTTGGTGTCCTTGCGCTTACCGGTGCCAAACTTGGTGCGGCGGGTCTTGCCCTTGCGGTTGAGGGTGTTGATCGAAGCGACCTTAACCCCGAACACCGACTCGATCGCGAGCTTGATCTCGGTCTTCGTCGCGGTCGGCTGTACCTCAAAGGTGTACTGGCCGTTTGCGTCGATCAGGCCGTAGCTCTTCTCGGAAACGATAGGGCGGATGATGACGTCGTGTGCAGACTTGTTCAGGCTCACTTCGTGTCCTCCTTGGCGGCGCGGCCGGCGACGAATGCGTCGAAGGCTGCCTTGGTGAAGACGAGATCGTCGCTGACGACCACGTCGTAGGCGTTGAGCTGGTCCTGGAACAGGACGTGCACGAACTGGAGGTTACGAACGCTGAGCGCCGTGACCTCGTCCTCGCGGCTGATAACGACGAGAACACGCTTGCCCGGTGCGACCTGCGCGAGGAACTCGCGTGCAGTCTTGGTGCTGGGCTTGTCGCCGATGCCGAAGCTTTCAACAACGTGCAGACGGTTCGCGCGTGCGCGATCCGAGAGCAGACCGTTGAGCGCTGCAGCAATCATCTTCTTGGGGGTGCGCTGCGAGTAATCGCGGGGCACGGGCCCGTGAACGATGCCGCCGCCGCGGTGCTGAGGCATACGAACCGAACCCTGACGGGCGCGGCCGGTACCCTTCTGCTTGAACGGCTTGACACCCGAACCCGAGCGTTCGCCACGGGTCTTGGTCTTGTGCGTGCCCTGGCGCGCAGCTGCGAGCTGAGCGGTGACCACCTGGTGGATCAGCGGGACATTGGTCTCTGCGCCGAAGATTGCCTCCGGCAGCGAAACATCGAGCTTGGTAGCGGTAGTCATGAACTTACGCTCCCTTCACTGCGTTGCGAACGAAAACGAGACGACCGCGAGCACCGGGAACTGCACCCTTTACCAGGATGAGACCCTTCTCAGCATCGATCGCCTGGACGATGAGGTTCTGCACGGTCACGCGCTCGCCACCCATACGGCCTGCCATCTTCTTACCGCGGAACACGCGACCGGGGGTCGCCGCGCCGCCGATGGAGCCGGGCTTACGGTGGTTGCGGTGGTTACCGTGCGAGGCACCCACACCCTTGAAGTTGTGACGCTTCATAGCGCCAGCGAAGCCCTTGCCCTTAGAAGTGCCAACGACGTCGATCTTCTGACCGGCTTCGAAGGACTCGCCAACGGTGAGCTCCTGGCCGAGGCTGTACTCAGCCGCGTCCGAGGTGCGAACTTCGGTGAGGTGACGGCGAGGCGTAACGCCTGCCTTCTCGAAGTGACCCGCGGTCGGCTTGTTCACCTTGCGGGGGTCGATCTGACCAGCCGCGATCTGCACGGCGCTGTAGCCGTCGACCTCGGGGGTACGGATCTGCGTGACCACGTTGGGGGCCACCTCAATAACGGTCACGGGAACGACATTGCCGTTCTCGTCCCAGACCTGCGTCATACCGAGCTTGGTGCCCAGAAGACCCTTCACGTTGCGTACTACTGACATGTTCGGACCTCCCTTAGAGCTTAATCTCGATGTTGACATCGGCAGGGAGATCGAGACGCATCAGCGAATCGACTGCCTTGGGAGTGGGATCCACGATATCGATGAGGCGCTTGTGCGTGCGCTTCTCGAAGTGTTCGCGGCTGTCCTTGTACTTGTGAGGTGAACGGATCACTGCGATCACGTTCTTCTCGGTGGGGAGCGGCACGGGGCCGATCACAGTTGCACCCGCGCGGGTCACCGTGTCGACGATCTTACGTGCTGAGCTGTCGATGACCTCATGGTCATACGACTTGAGTCGAATGCGGATCTTTTGTCCCGCCATGACATCTCTACTTTCTACTTGCGTCGTACTTCACGCTTGTGGCGTGACGCATTGGACGTCTTACGTACCAGCGCCCGTGGCATAGCTGAGCCCTAGGGCTCTACGTGCTGGGTCTCTGTTCACCTGTCAAAACCACCCGTGCAAGCAAAGGTGGCCCACTCGTACAAAAACGGCCAGACTAAATCTTGGCCGCCTCTGCGCGCATGGTTTTCGTTCGCTACCCGCGGCCTAACCAAAACCCCGATTTCTCGAGGCGGTTATGCACTGCCTGGCAGTGATCCACGCCGAGGCATGGAGTACTGAACCTGTATATTCTCGCACGCCCCGCGAGATGATGCAACCCGGGCGTGTCGCGTGTCGTGTGCCGCGCTACGCGCGAGATCGCAAGAGTTTCGGGAGCGCTAGGTAGAAAACCAACACGCCTAGGCCGGCGGCAAGAAGCGCAAGTGCGCCAACAACGCCGGTGAAGAGTGAAGCGAGACCGAGCAGCGAAGCGAGCAACGTCGCCCCCGCTGTAAAGCTCGACGCCTGCACGTGCGTGTAGCCCATCTGCTGGAGCCGTTGATACGTGTGTTCCTTATGGGGTTCATCCCATTTGTGCCCCGCGCGCACGCGCTTCACAAGCGTCACTCCCACATCGCCGAAGTAGATCACCATGGGCCCGATCGTCGCGAGAAGCGGCACCCCCGCTAGCAACGCCGCGAAGCTGGTGATCGCGGTAGCTCCCCCCAGCAGGTAGCTTCCAACATCACCGAGAAAGGCTCCCGGCCGTGTCAGGTTCCAAGGCAAGAAGCCGGCGAAACCGGCGGCCAGAATCAGACCGGCCGCGACGAGCCACGGGAGCCCGACTACCCAGCCCGAGACCGCGAACGTTGCGCCAGCGATCACACCATGAACGCCGCTGATCCCGTTGAGCCCGTCCATGAAATTTGCGACGTTGATGTAGCTCGAGATAAAAAACACTGCGTACAACACGAGCAACGCCGTGGCCCACAGCGGCAATTGCAAACCGGGGGCCGACGCAGACCACCCAAATGAGGCACTCCCCCGCAACGCACTAAACATGTTTGCGCCGGTGAGCTGTTGCGCCCACACCAACGCAATCGGGGTCAGCAGCGCGATCAAGAGCAACAGCACGCTACGCACCCGCACACTCACCCCGTGCAAGTCCTCGGCAAGGCCGAGCAGGCCGGCGCACAGGGATCCGGCGACGATGATCGCGAGCGTCACCCAGCCGGACCGCTCAGAGAAATCGAGCGAATACAGCAGCACCGCAACGCCGCCAGAGACCGTCATCGCGAGGAGAACGGCGAGGCCGAGGCCGCGCAGCACCGGTCGCGAGTGGGAAGAGCGCTCGTTGGGCACATCCATGATGCCGAGCTTCACGAGCAGCGGTCGCACCGCGAACGGCAGCAACAAACTACCGAGGAGTGTGAGAAGGCCCGCGAGCAGAGCTATCGTGAACCCCATTAGTGCACTCGCTCCTCAGCAGCCCGGGTCAGGTCCATGCGAGCCACCCAGCCCTCGTGATCGAGCACCTCGGGCGAGATCGTGTCGACATGCGCGTGCGAGATCATCGGGTGGAACGGACGCTCGTTACCCTCGCCTTCGCCTGTGAGCTCTTCGTGCAGTTTTTCTCCGTGGCGCAGGCCCGTGAAAACGATCTCGACGTCTTTGCCGGACTGTGCGATCATGCGCTTCGCCACGTCGAGAATAGATACCGGCTCCCCCATTTCGAGGATCAACACCTCACCCTGACGGCCAATGCCGCCCGCCTGCACGACGAGCTGGCAAGCCTCAGGGATCGTCATGAAGTAGCGCGTCACATCTGGGTGCGTCACCGTCAACGGGCCGCCCTTGTCGATGAGCTTACGGAACGTGGGCAGCATTGATCCGCGGCTTCCGATCACGTTGCCAAATCGCACGGAGAGATAGCGCATGTCGGTCTGCTGCGCCATCCAGGCAGTGAGTTTCTCTGCGACTCGCTTCGAGTGTCCTAGCACGCTCGTCGGGTTCGCCGCCTTATCGGTTGAAATATTGACGAAGGTTCCTACCCCAG
This sequence comes from Leucobacter faecis, assembly GCF_054456635.2. NCBI lineage: Bacteria > Bacillati > Actinomycetota > Actinomycetes > Micrococcales > Microbacteriaceae > Leucobacter > Leucobacter faecis. The sequence goes on along the minus strand of NZ_JBTJEP020000001.1, from coordinate 127,229 downwards.
CTGCTTGCGCCGCGCGCAGCACGTTCAGTGTGCCCAGCACGTTGGTCTTCCACGCTTCATCGGGGTACTGCTCAAGCATCGGCAAGTGTTTGAGTGCCGCCGTGTGAAACACGACGTCGGGCTTACGCTCAAGGAAAATGTGGCGCAGCGCGTCGGCATCGCGAATGTCGGCGAGCACAACGTCATTCGTGTCGAGCAGCCCGTGGCCACTAATGGACAGCTGGCTCTCTTGCAGCGCGGTCTCGTCGCGGTCGAGCATGATCAGCTCGCTCGGAGCAAAGTTAGCAAGCTGCCTACACAGCTCAGACCCGATCGAACCACCGGCACCCGTCACGAGCACGCGTTTGCCCTGCAGATACTCGGCGATCGACTCAGTCTCGAGCCGCACAGGATGCCGCCCGATCAAGTCTTCAATCGACAGCTCACGCACGTTGGCGATGACTGACTTATTTTGCAGAATCTGCGCCAAAGGTGGCAGCACCAACGCAGTCATGCCGGCTTTCTCGGCCGCTTTATCGACTCGACGCATCATCGCGGCGTCGGCATCACCGATGCACACAATAAGCTTTGTGGCCCGCGTCTCCCGCGCAATACGCGACAGATCGTCGATCCCGCCGAGTACACGCACCCCACGCACCTCTTGGTTACGCTTGGTCAAATCATCATCAATAAAGCCAACGGGCATTGCTGACCCCTTGGAGTCTGTGAGCAGCCGCTTCGCGGTCTGCACCCCCAAATACCCGGCTCCATAGAGCAATGTGTTCTCGGCCTCATCGCCCGGCAGCAACTGCCGTTCACTGCGAAGCCGGATCAGGTACCTTGCGACCCCCATCAGGCTGAAGGTGATCGGGGCTGCGATCACGAGCGTGCTGCGAGGAATGCCGTTACCGTAGCCCACTACGAACGCGAACAGCCACGCGAAGATCATCACGCCGGTGATGTCTATTACCAAGGCGCGTACCTCGTCAAAGCTGCCGATGGCGTACCGGTTACGGTACAGCCACGTCAGCCAACCACCCAGCAACTGCAGCAGCGCCGTGACACCAATCACAGCGATGGTTGAGCCCCACGAAATACGCGGCAGGTTAAAGTCGAACCTGAGCACGAGGGCCACGAGAATCGCGACGGTCCACGCCAGTGCGTCGAGAAGGTAGAGCGCGCCATACTGCCGCGCAAAGTGGGTGATGCGTTCGGCTGCGGTCTGCGGCACTCCTGCTCCGTTCGCTCTGCTGTACGAGGGCAGAATTAAACCCTCCCACCCTCGAGGATACTCCTCGCCACGTGGAGTTTCTGCCAACCGCCTCAGGCCGACATCCAACGAAGCGGTTTCAACGCGCCGCGCGAGCGACCAGGCCGCGAAATACACAAAACCCCCGGGATCACTCCCGGGGGTTTTGTAGGTCTACCTAGAGACTTAGCGAGCTAAGACTTAGGAGAGAACCTTGGTCACCGTGCCGGCGCCGACGGTGCGGCCACCCTCACGGATTGCGAAGCCGAGGCCGTCCTCCATGGCGATGGGCTGGATCAGCTCAACGGTCATGTCGGTGGTGTCGCCGGGCATAACCATCGGCTTGTCCTCGGGCAGGGTGATAACACCGGTCACGTCAGTCGTACGGAAGTAGAACTGGGGACGGTAGTTCGTCTCGAACGGGTTGTGGCGGCCGCCCTCTTCCTTCTTCAGGATGTAGGCAGTGCCCTCAAAGTTCGTGTGAGGGGTGATCGAGCCGGGCTGAACAACAACCTGGCCGCGCTCAACGTCTTCACGCTTGGTACCGCGAAGCAGGAGGCCACAGTTCTCGCCTGCCCATGCTTCGTCGAGCTGCTTGTGGAACATCTCGATACCGGTAACGGTGGTCTTCTGCGTGTCGCGCAGACCAACGATCTCGACCTCAGAGTTGATCTTCAGCGTGCCACGCTCGGCGCGACCGGTCACAACGGTGCCACGACCGGTGATCGTGAAGACGTCCTCGACGGGCATGAGGAAGGGCTTGTCCTTGTCACGCACGGGGTCGGGGATGTTCTCGTCGACTGCTTCCATGAGCTCGAGAACGGCGTTAGCCCACTTCTCGTCGCCCTGGAGAGCCTGGTAACCCGAAACGCGCACGACGGGAACGTCGTCGCCGGGGTAACCGTGCTTGGAGAGCTCCTCGCGGACCTCCATCTCGACGAGCTCGAGGATTTCCTCGTCGTCAACCTGGTCGCACTTGTTGAGCGCAACGAGCAGGTAAGGAACGCCAACCTGCTTTGCGAGCAGGATGTGCTCCTTGGTCTGAGCCATCATGCCGTCAGTAGCAGCAACCACGAGGATTGCGCCGTCCATCTGAGCAGCACCGGTGATCATGTTCTTGATGTAGTCGGCGTGGCCGGGTGCATCAACGTGCGCGTAGTGGCGCTTGGGGGTCTCGTACTCAACGTGCGAGATGTTGATCGTAATACCGCGCTGGCGCTCTTCCGGTGCCGAGTCGATCTGATCGTAGTCGCGCTTCACGTTGGTGTCTGACGGGAACTTGTCAGCAAGCGTCTTCGAGATCGCAGCGGTAAGAGTCGTCTTACCGTGGTCAACGTGACCGATCGTACCGATGTTTACGTGCGGCTTGGTCCGCTCGAACTTGGCCTTCGCCACTATGGTCCTCCTCAGGACATGAGTACCGCTTCCCTTCGACCATTTCGAAGGGCACGAGTACAGGGTTTGTGTACCTATGTTACAAGCTCAGCGCCGCATTCGCGACCTGAGCCTACGGCGAGCGGCCAACTTACAGCCAGCCGCTCACCGATGGGCAATGTTACTCGCCCTTAGCCTTCTGAACGATCTCATCGGCCACGGCCTTCGGCACCTCTGCATAGGAGTCGAAGGTCATCGAGAACACTGCACGACCGCTGGTCTTCGACCGCAGGTCTCCAATGTACCCGAACATCTCTGAAAGCGGAACGAGTGCGCGAACAACCTTCACGCCGCTCGCGTCCTCCATCGACTGGATCTGTCCACGACGTGAGTTCAGGTCGCCGATAACGTCGCCCATGTACTCCTCGGGCGTACGAACCTCAACGGCCATCATCGGCTCAAGAATGACGGGCTGCGCGAGGCGTGCCGCTTCCTTGAACGCGATCGATCCAGCAATCTTGAACGCCATCTCAGACGAGTCAACGTCGTGGTATGCGCCGTCGAGCAGGGTCGCCTTAACACCCACGAGCGGGAAGCCGGCGAGGATGCCGTACTGCATGGCGTCCTGGATACCGTGGTTGACCGACGGGATGTACTCGCGCGGAACGCGACCACCGGTCACCTTGTCCTGGAACTCGTAGATCTTGTCGCCCTCGACCTCGAGCGGCTCAAGCGCGATCTGCACCTTAGCGAACTGACCCGAACCACCGGTCTGCTTCTTGTGGGTGTAGTCGTACTTCTCGACCGCGCGACGAATCGTCTCGCGGTAAGCGACCTGGGGCTTGCCCACGTTAGCTTCAACCTTGAACTCGCGCTTCATGCGGTCGACAAGGATGTCGAGGTGGAGCTCGCCCATGCCCGCGATAACGGTCTGGCCGGTCTCTGCGTTGAGGCTCACGCGGAACGTGGGGTCCTCTTCTGCAAGCTTCTGGATCGCGACGCCGAGCTTCTCCTGGTCACCCTTGGTCTTAGGCTCAATGGCCACCTCGATCACGGGCTCGGGGAAGGTCATCGACTCGAGCACAACCTGGTTGTCTGCGTCCGACAGGGTGTCACCGGTCGTGGTGTCCTTTAGGCCGATCACAGCGTAGATGTTGCCCGCCATCAGATCGTCAACAGGGTTCTCCTTGTTGGCGTGCATCTGGAAGATCTTGCCGATGCGCTCCTTCTTGCCCTTGGTCGAGTTGATGACCTGGGTGCCCGAAGGAATCTTGCCCGAGTACACGCGTACGTAGGTCAGACGACCGAAGAACGGGTGCACAGCGATCTTGAACGCGAGAGCCGAGAACGGGTCGTCGGCCTTCGGGAAACGCTCGATGACGATTGACTCGTCGCGGGGATCGTGAGCCTCGATTGCACCAACGTCGAGCGGGTTGGGGAGGAAGTCCACAACAGCGTCGAGCATGGGCTGGATGCCACGGTTCTTGAAGGCCGAGCCGCAGTACACCGGGTAGATCTCGTTGTTGACAACGAGCTTACGAATGCCGCCCTTGATCTCGTCGATCGTGAGCTCTTCGCCGCCGAAGAACTTCTCGAGCAGCGCGTCGTCGGTCTCAGCCGCAGTCTCAACGATAGTCGCGCGGTACTCTTCGGCCTTCGCCTGGAGCTCAGCGGGGATCTCGCGAGTCTCGTAGTTTGCACCAAGAGTAACGTCACCCTTAGCATCGCCCTCCCAGACGAATGCCTTCATGGTGAGCAGGTCGACCACGCCGGTGAAGTCTGCTTCTGCACCGATGGGCAGCTGCATGACGAGCGGCTTAGCGCCCAGACGGTTGATGATGGTGTCTACGGTGAAGTAGAAGTCCGCGCCCATCTTGTCCATCTTGTTGACGAAGCAGATGCGGGGCACCTCGTACTTGTCAGCCTGACGCCAAACGGTCTCGGACTGGGGCTCAACGCCCTCCTTGCCGTCGAAGACAGCAACTGCGCCGTCGAGCACGCGCAGCGAACGCTCAACCTCGACCGTGAAGTCGACGTGGCCGGGCGTATCGATGATGTTGATCTGGTTCTTGTTCCAGAAGCAGGTCACGGCGGCAGACGTGATCGTGATGCCGCGCTCCTTCTCCTGCTCCATCCAGTCAGTCGTCGCGCCACCGTCGTGGGTCTCGCCCAGCTTGTGGTTGACACCCGTGTAGAACAGGATGCGCTCGGTAGTGGTGGTCTTGCCAGCATCAATGTGGGCCATGATGCCGATGTTGCGGACCTTACTCAGGTCAGTGAGCACGTCTTGTGCCACGGGGTCTCCTCCGGGTGGGGGTGAAGTTTGGGATCGCGGGCCTAGGGCCCGCCATGGTGGGCCGACTCGCTTGTGACGAGTCGGCCCACCAATGGGTGACTACCAGCGGTAGTGTGCGAACGCGCGGTTCGACTCAGCCATCTTGTGAGTGTCCTCGCGACGCTTCACAGCGGCACCGAGGCCGTTGGATGCGTCGAGGATCTCGTTGGTGAGACGCTCCGTCATCGTGTTCTCGCGACGAGCCTTCGCGTAGCTGGTGAGCCAGCGCAGTGCGAGGGTGTTGGCGCGGTGCGGCTTAACCTCGACGGGCACCTGGTAGGTGCTGCCGCCGACGCGACGTGAACGAACCTCAAGGGTGGGGCGCACGTTGTCGAGCGCCTTCTTGAGAACGGTCACTGCGTCCTGGTCTGACTTCTGGGCTACGGTCTCGAGTGCTTCGTAAACGATGCGCTCGGCCAGGCCCTTCTTGCCATCAACCAGGATCTTGTTAACCAGCTGGCTAACGATGGGTGCGCCGTATACGGGATCGGCGACTACGGGACGCTTGGGAGCAGGACCCTTACGAGGCATTACTTCTTCTCCATCTTCGCGCCGTAGCGGCTACGAGCCTGCTTGCGGTCCTTAACAGCCTGGGTATCGAGCGCGCCGCGAACGATCCGGTAACGAACACCGGGGAGGTCCTTGACACGGCCGCCGCGCACGAGCACCAGCGAGTGCTCCTGCAGGTTGTGGCCCTCGCCCGGAATGTAGGCGGTGACCTCGGTGCCGTTACGAAGCTTCACACGAGCGACCTTACGCATCGCCGAGTTCGGCTTCTTGGGGGTGGTGGTGTAGACACGGGTGCAAACCCCTGCCTGCTGCGGGTTCGCCTTCAGGGCGGGCGCCTTGGTCTTAGAGACCTTCGGCGTACGGCCCTTGCGAACCAACTGCTGAATAGTAGGCAATGATTCTCCTATTTAGTCCTGCACGGTGACAGGAATGCTTCAATGGATGAGCATGCGTTGCGACTTACGCCGCAACTGAGCTGCTGCTTGCGACTACCCGGGGGTAGTCGCGTGCGGGTGCAGCTATGCCGTGGGGGCGCGAACCTTGCGGTTCACATACCCAACGGTGAACGCCCAGCACACCGCCTCGAGGGCAGCGCAAACGGGTGCACACCAGTTAGCCACTTTACGCGCACAAGCCTGCGTACGCAAGAGGATTCACTCGACACCCAGCCGGGCGTGTCGCGGCCTACGCGTTTGGCGGTTCGAGGTTGTGGCTCAGCTCGTCAAGAAGCGCTTGAACCTGCGGCTCGACAAACCGCTCCAGCGCGGCCCTAATTCGTGCCCTGTGGCCCACAAGGGCGAGGCACATTGCGCGCCCTACGGTGTCGGCGTGCTCGTCAGCTCGGGCAATTTCGGCGGCCAGGACGCGCCGTTCGACAACGGTGAGCGGTGGCCGGGTAGGCGCTGCTTCTGGTCTAGATTGCTCGGCGAGCCCAGCGAGCGTAAAGAGAAACGGCTGGCCCGGGTCACCTGGTTCCGGATCCGGATCGAGCCCGTCGTACTCAGGCCCGAGCCCGGCCGCGGGGTCGTAGCCTGTGCCTTGCCGCTGCTCCTCCCCCGTCAGCTCAGCGTGCAGCAGCGGCAGTTCACGCTCAGTAAACTCGTCGACCTCGCGATCCACGATGCGCTGCATACGACTCGTGAGCGCATGCGACACGGTGTGCGGCACGTCACGGCCAAAACCGGCAGCCGCAAGCACCGGAGATCCCGTGCAGCGTCGGCACACCCGAGAACGGCCACGATGGCTCCCGGGTGTCCACGAGGGCAACCATCTCAGCCACGCGTCGACAGCCACCGAGACGCGATCGTCAATGGCGGCCATCACCCTTCTCCCTCTTCTGCACGCTCCCAGGGCCAGCGCGGAGGCGGCCTGTCGGTGTAGACGCGGCGTGCCAGCACGGCCCAAAACGCAAGGTTGGCGAGGGCCCACGCTACGCTAAGCGCGACGGCGTAGGGGCTCATCCAGGTGTCGTCGATTGACATGCCCGCAAGCACACCCCCCAGGCACCAGACGAGATAGGTGCCTCCCGCGGTGACCACCAGTTGCCCCCAGGCCGGGCTGCGCTGGCCGCGCAAAAGGGTGAGAGCCTGGCGCCACAGCGACCCCGCGAGGAGCGCGAGCGCGAACATGATGACCACGGGAGCAGCCCACCGTGCTACAGGCTCGGTCATCACCGGTTCGGTGCCCGTTGACAGCGCGATGACACCCCAAAACGCCACGACGAGCGCAACCGCGACGATGCCGGTGGCGACGATCAGCGCCGCAACATAGCCTCGGGTCACGCCTCGCCGGCGTTCGGGAACCATCGCTACTTCGCCTGCACCTCAGCCAGCGCTGCCTCGTACTCGGCCAGCTCGGCAGCGTTGCGCGCTTTCACTCGGCGGCCGCGCGCGCCAATCCACGCACCAAACCACACCGTGACCTCGCGCCCCACTACACCCGCGGCTATGGCCGGAAGGCTCAGGCCGTAAGTGCCAAGCAGCGCGAGCGGGCTGACGTTCAGCAACACGGAAAGCCCTGACTCATCGACGGCGAGACCCGCGACAGTCGCGACCCAGACGAGCAGACCCACGAAGAACCCACCCAGCACATACGCCCACCAGCCAGCACGTCCAACGATCAACACGAGCACTGCGAGGCCCACAAAGAATGCAACGGCGCCCGCAATGAACGCCCACGACAGCAGCTCGGCTAGCAGCCCGTCAACGAACTGTGAGGGGGCAAGCTTCGGGGCGAGCGTGACCGCCACGACCCCGGCACTCACAATCGCGAACCCGATGCAGGCCAGCAGCGCGATCAGCACGCCCATGCCGCGGTTGCCACGGATCTCGGGCGGCATGGGGGACTGCATGTAGAGTCCCGCCATGGGGTGATCGGCTGCGACACGAATCTCACCGTCGCGCACCTCATCGGCGCCCGCGCTCGGCAGGGCGTCGAGCCCAAGCGTCGGGTCAGTCGCCCCCGCAGACATGTCGATGTTCAGCTGCGTATCAACCTCTGAGATTGCCTGTCGGCGTGCCTCTTCTGCGAGCTCGGGGGTCGGCGCGACACCCTGATCCTCGACCGCGGGCTCGGCGCCCTGGTGCACGGAGGCCTGGGACACTGCAGCACCGACAGATTCGGACTCGTGTGAGTTCGTGGCCCCGGTCGGGGCTTCCCCGCCCGCGGCGCTGGCGGCCTGGGCTGCGGCGTGATCCGGATCAGATTGTGTCTGCACATTGGACTCAGTCAGCGCCTCAGCGGGCGACCCCGTGGCCCGCTCCACCGCCTCAAGCACCTCGGTCTCGCTCGCGGCCGTTTCGGCGACGGGCGCGCCGAGGTTCGCGGGGGTGTCTGGAGCCTCGGCCGCTCGCGCTGCGGGGGTCTCGCGTTCTTCGCTCATCGCTTCACCTCTTGGGATCAAAAATCGTTGGTGAGCCTTCCACCATCACGCCACAGTACAAGCTTGCCACCAAAATATGCGCGTCCCTCGCCGCAGAGCCAAAAGCGGGGCATAAAAAACGTGTGGGCGCCCGCACCGAAGTGCGAACGCCCACGCGCGGTGTGGCGGCTACTTAGCTGTAGTTGCCGGGGTTGAACTCATCAGCCGTGAAGCTGTCGAAGTCAACGAACGACAGGTCGTTCTCGTCGAACGTGCCCTCGGTCGCGAACAGGCGGTTGGGGTACCGCTCTGCCTTCGCGTCCTCAGTCGCCTGCACGGTGACGTCACGGTACACGCCCAGGCCGGTGCCAGCCGGGATCAGCTTACCGATGATCACGTTCTCCTTCAGGCCGATGAGCGGATCCTTCGATCCCTCCATCGCTGCCTGCGTGAGCACGCGGGTCGTCTCCTGGAACGATGCGGCAGACAGCCACGACTCGGTCGCAAGCGAGGCCTTGGTGATACCCATAACCTCGGAGCGAGCGGTCGCGGTGCGCTTGCCATCGAGCAGTGCTTCGCGGTTGATGCGCTGGTAGCTTGCGCGGTCGACGAGCGCGCCCGGGAGCAGCTCGGTGTCGCCGTGGTCGACGACGGTGACCTTGCGCAGCATCTGGCGCACGATGACCTCGATGTGCTTATCGTGGATCGGCACGCCCTGCGAGCGGTACACGCCCTGCACGCCCTCGACGAGGTACTTCTGCACGGCACGCTCACCGGGGATGTGCTTGCCGTTCTCGGTCGAACCGACCTGCAGAATGTCCTTCGGGTCGAGGGTGCCCTGCAGGAAGGGCTGGCCCAGCTGCACGTGATCGCCATCTTCGACGAGAAGGGTCGCGCGCTTGAGCACGGGATATGCCTTCTCTTCGGTGCCGTCGTCAGGCGTCAGCAGAATGGTACGACCCTTGGGGGTGTCCTCGATGATGATGCGGCCGGCGGCCTCAGCGATGGGTGACGCACCCTTCGGGGTACGCGCCTCGAAGAGCTCCTGCACGCGGGGCAGACCCTGCGTGATGTCATCTGCCGAAGCCGAACCACCGGTGTGGAACGTACGCATCGTCAGCTGGGTACCGGGCTCACCAATCGACTGTGCCGCGATGATGCCGACTGCCTCGCCGATGTCGACGCGCTGGCCGGTCGCAAGCGAACGGCCGTAGCAGGTCGCGCACACGCCGACTGCAGACTCACAGGTGAGCACAGAGCGCACCTTGATCTCGGTCACGCCGCCGTCGATGAGCTTGGCGATGAGCACGTCGCCCACGTCTTCGCCACCGGTTGCGACCACTGCGCCGTCTGCACCGATCGCGTCGGTCGCGAGCGTACGTGCGTACACCGAGTTCTCAACGTTTTCGTCGCCTACGAGCACGCCGTTTGCGTCGGGCGCCGCAATCGGAAGGTCGAGACCGCGGCGGGTGCCACAGTCTTCCTCACGAATGATGACGTCCTGCGAAACGTCGACGAGTCGACGAGTCAGGTAGCCCGAGTCAGCGGTACGCAGAGCGGTATCTGCCAGACCCTTACGCGCACCGTGGGTCGCGATGAAGTACTCGGCCACCGACAGGCCCTCGCGGTACGAGTTGATGATCGGGCGGGGAATGATCTCGCCCTTCGGGTTCGACACCAGGCCACGCATACCCGCGATGTTACGGATCTGCAGCCAGTTACCACGAGCACCCGACGACACCATACGGAAGATGGTGTTGTCCTTGGGGAACTCTTCACGCATCGCCTCGGCAACCTCGTCGGTCGCTTCGGTCCAGATCTCGGTGAGTGCCTTGTGGCGCTCAGAGTCCTGGATCATGCCGCGGTCGTAGTCGCGCTGAACCTTCGATGCGCGCTCTTCGTGCATCGCAATGATTTCAGCCTTCTTTGTCGGCGTCACAACGTCAGACAGCGCGACGGTAACACCCGAGCGCGATGCCCAGTAGAAGCCCGCATCCTTGATGCGGTCAAGCGTTGCCGCCACCTCAACCTTCGGGTAGCGCTCGGCCAGGTCGTTGACAAGGCTCGAGAGCGTTCCCTTGTCTGCGACGCGCTCAAAGTACGGGTAATCAGCCGGCAGCGCCTCGTTGAAGATAGCGCGGCCGAGTGACGTCTGCACGATGACGGGCTTAGCCGAGGTCACACCCTTTGCGTCGGTGTACGCCTCAAGACGAATCTTGATGGGGGCACCCAGGTCGAGCGTGTGCTCGTCCATAGCGAGGATCGCCTCGGCGATCGAGCCGAATGCACGCCCGGCGCCAACCTCGTCCTCCTTGAGGGTGGTGAGGTGGTGCAGGCCGATGATCATGTCCTGTGAGGGCAGCGTCACCGGGCGACCGTCAGACGGCTTCAGGATGTTGTTCGATGCGAGCATCAGCACGCGTGCCTCTGCCTGCGCTTCGACCGACAGCGGCAGGTGAACTGCCATCTGGTCGCCATCGAAGTCAGCGTTGAACGCGGTGCAGACGAGGGGGTGCAGCTGAATTGCCTTGCCCTCAACGAGCTGCGGCTCGAACGCCTGAATACCGAGGCGGTGCAGCGTCGGTGCACGGTTGAGCATCACGGGGCGCTCGCGAATGATCTCCTCGAGCACGTCCCAAACCTCTGAACGTGCGCGCTCCACCATGCGCTTTGCTGCCTTCACGTTCTGTGCGTGCGACAGATCCATGAGGCGCTTGATCACGAACGGCTTGAAGAGCTCAAGTGCCATCTGCTTAGGCAGACCACACTGGTGCAGCTTCAGCTGCGGGCCGACCACGATGACCGAACGGCCCGAGTAGTCAACGCGCTTACCGAGCAGGTTCTGACGGAATCGACCCTGCTTGCCCTTGAGCATGTCGCTGAGCGACTTCAGGGCGCGGTTGCCGGTGCCCGTGACGGGGCGGCCACGGCGGCCGTTGTCGAACAGCGCGTCGACGGCCTCCTGCAGCATGCGCTTCTCGTTGTTCACGATGATCTCGGGAGCCCCGAGGTCAAGCAGGCGGCGCAGACGGTTGTTGCGGTTGATCACGCGGCGGTACAGATCGTTCAGATCCGAGGTCGCGAAGCGGCCACCGTCAAGCTGCACCATCGGGCGCAGCTCGGGCGGAATCACCGGCACAACATCGAGCACCATTGATGCGGGGCTCGCGCCCGTCGTCAAGAACGAGTTGACCACCTTGAGGCGCTTAATCGCACGGATCTTCTTCTGGCCCTTACCCTCAGCGATCTGCAGGTGCAGCAGCTCGCTTTCGGCTTCGAGGTCGAAGGTCTCTAGGCGCTTCTTGATTGCTGCAGCGCCCATGTACGCCTCGAAGTAGTCGCCGTAGCGATCCATGAGGTCAGCGAACACCGCGTCCTCGGGCTTGAGATCGCCCACCTTGAGGTTGCGGAAGTCCTCCCACACGCGCTGCAGGCGAGCGATGTCGTCATCGAAGCCCTTGCGCAGTGCGGTCATTTCCTTCTCAGCCGAAGCCTCGGCACGACGGCGCTGATCTGCCTTCGCCCCTTCAGCTTCAAGCGCTGCCAGGTCTGACTCGGCCTGCTGCTGACGCTGTGCGATCGAAATATCGCGCTGGTCTTCGAGCGTCTTCAGCTCGAGACGCAGCTCGGCCTCCAGCTCGCCCAGGTCTTCGTGGCGCCCCTCTTCGTCAACGTCGATCACCATGTAGGCGGCGAAGTAGATGACCTTTTCGAGGTCCTTCGGCGCCATGTCGAGCAGGTAACCGAGACGGCTAGGTACACCCTTGAAGTACCAAATGTGCGTGACCGGTGCGGCCAGCTCAATGTGGCCCATGCGCTCACGGCGCACGCTTGACTTGGTGACCTCGACGCCACAGCGCTCACATACGATGCCCTTGTAGCGCACGCGCTTGTACTTGCCACACGAGCACTCCCAGTCGCGGCTGGGTCCGAAGATCTGCTCACCGAAGAGGCCGTCCTTCTCAGGCTTCAGCGTACGGTAGTTGATCGTCTCAGGCTTCTTGACCTCGCCAAACGACCAGCTGCGGATGTCCTCAGCGGTCGCGAGACGGATCTGCAGCTCGTTAAAATCTGGTCCCTCGAGCAAAATTGTTCTCCCTTGGTAACTTAAGTCGTTTGATCCGGCTTAGATCTCGTCGACAGACGAGGTCTCGAAGCGGGAGGAAAGGTTAATGCCCAGCTCTTCAGCGGTGCGGTGCGCCTCATCGTCGTTATCGCGCAGGCTCACGACGTTGCCGTCCTTACCAAGCACCTCAACGTTCAGGCAGAGCGACTGCATCTCCTTCATGAGCACGCGGAACGACTCGGGCACACCAGGCTCGGGGATGTTCTCGCCGCGCACGATGGCCTCGTAGACCTTCACACGACCGAGAATGTCGTCAGACTTCACCGTGAGCAGCTCCTGCAGCGCGTAAGCGGCGCCGTAAGCCTCGAGTGCCCACACCTCCATCTCACCGAAACGCTGGCCACCAAACTGGGCCTTACCACCGAGGGGCTGCTGCGTGATCATCGAGTACGGGCCCGTTGAACGCGCGTGGATCTTATCGTCCACGAGGTGGTGCAGCTTGAGGATGTACATGTAGCCGACCGAGATCGGGTACGGGTACGGCTCACCCGAGCGGCCATCAAACAGCTGCGTCTTGCCCGTGTGATCGACCAGGCGTTCGCCGTCGCGGGTGAGGAGCGTCGAGTCAAGAAGACCCGCGATCTCGGCCTCTGACGCGCCGTCGAACACGGGGGTTGCGACCTTCGTGTTGGGTGCAGCCTCGAGAGCCTGCTCCGACAGCTTCGCTGCCCACTCGGGAGCGCCCTCAACCTTCCAGCCCTGCTTGGCGATCCAGCCGAGGTGAATCTCGAGCACCTGGCCGAAGTTCATTCGACCGGGGATACCGAGCGGGTTGAGGATCACGTCGACGGGGGTACCGTCGGCGAGGAAGGGCATGTCTTCGACGGGGAGGATCTTCGAGATGACGCCCTTGTTGCCGTGACGGCCAGCAAGCTTGTCGCCCTCGGTGATCTTACGCTTCTGCGCAATGTAGACGACCACGCGCTGGTTGACGCCCGAGCCCAGCTCGTCGTCGTTGTCGTTCTCAGCGTCAAACACCTTCACCGACGTGACGGTACCCGAGACACCGTGCGGCACCTTGAGTGAGGTGTCACGCACCTCGCGGCTCTTCTCGTTGAAGATGGCGCGCAGCAGGCGCTCTTCTGCCGAGAGCTCGGTTTCGCCCTTGGGCGTCACCTTGCCGACGAGAATGTCGCCGGGGCCAACCTCGGCGCCGATGCGGATGATGCCGCGCTCGTCGAGATCCTTCAGCGCCTCCATGCTCGCGTTGGGGAGGTCACGAGTGATCTCCTCCTTGCCGAGCTTGGTGTCGCGCGCATCGATGTCGTATTCCTCGATGTGGATCGACGACAGCGTGTCGTCCTTCACCAGGTTCTGGCTCAGGATGATGGCGTCCTCAAAGTTGAGGCCCTCCCAGGGCATGAACGCGACGAGCAGGTTCTTGCCAAGCGCGAGCTCACCATTCTCGGTGGCGGGGCCGTCAGCGATGACCTCGCCGGCCTCGATGCGCTCACCCTCCTTGACGATGACGCGGTGGTTATAGCTCGTGCCCTGGTTCGAGCGATCGAACTTGCGCAGGAAGTAGCTCTTACGGCCACCCTCGTCGAGCTGAATCGTCACGACATCAGCCGAAACGTCTTCAATCACGCCGCTCTTCTCGGCGACAACAACATCACCGGCGTCGATGGCTGCGTAGCCCTCCATACCGGTGCCAACAACGGGCGACTCGGAGCGCACGAGCGGCACAGCCTGGCGCTGCATGTTCGCACCCATGAGCGCGCGGTTCGCATCGTCGTGCTCGAGGAACGGAATCAGCGACGTCGCGACCGACACCATCTGGCGGGGCGAGACGTCCATGTAGTCCACGCGGTTAGCGTCGACCATCATCACCTCAGAGCCGCGGGGGCGTGCAAGCACCTGCTCCTCTGCAAACGTGCCGTCCTCGGTGAGGGGCGCGCCAGCCTGCGCGATGAGGTACTCGTCCTCTTCGTGCGCGGTGAGGTAGTCAACCTGATCAGTGACCTTGCCATCAAGAATGCGGCGGTAGGGCGTCTCGATGAAGCCGAACGCGTTGATGCGGGCAAACGTTGCGAGTGCACCGATCAGGCCAATGTTCGGGCCTTCAGGGGTCTCAATGGGGCACATACGGCCGTAGTGCGAAGGGTGCACGTCTCGCACCTCAACGCCTGCGCGGTCACGTGAGAGACCGCCCGGGCCGAGGGCCGAGAGACGACGCTTGTTCGTGAGACCAGCAAGCGGGTTGTTCTGGTCCATGAACTGCGACAGCTGCGAAGTACCGAAGAACTCCTTGATCGCGGCCAGCACGGGGCGTGTGTTGATCAGGGTGTTCGGCGTAATCGCTTCGATGTCCTGAGTCGTCATGCGCTCGCGCACAACGCGCTCCATGCGGCTGAGGCCGGTGCGCACCTGGTTCTGGATCAGCTCGCCCACGGCGCGAATGCGACGGTTGCCAAAGTGATCGATGTCATCGGTGTCGAGGCGGTTGTCGAAGGGCTTGCCGTCGCGTACGCCGGGCAGCGTCTTCGTCTCTGCGTGCAGACCGACGAGGTACTTGATCGTCGCAATGATGTCCTCAAGCGACAGCACCGAGTCGGTGATGGGGGCGTCAACGCCCAGCTTGCGGTTGATCTTGTAACGACCGACCTTCGCGAGGTCGTAGCGCTTCTCATTGAAGTAGCTGTTATCGAGCAGTGCCTTGGCAGCCTCGATCGCAACCTGCTCGCCCGGGCGCTGCTTGCGGTAGATGTCCTTCAGCGCTTCTTCCTGGGTGAGGACGGTGTCCTTCTCCAGGGTCAGCATGATCGACTCGTAGCCGGTGAACTCTTCCATGATCTCTTCGGTGGTCATGCCGAGAGCCTTGAGGAACACCGTGACCGACTGCTTACGCTTGCGGTCGATACGCACACCAACCTGGTCGCGCTTATCGACCTCAAACTCGAGCCATGCACCACGGCTTGGGATCACGCGTGCGGTGAAGACGTCTTTATCGCTCGTCTTCTCCTGTGCGCGCTCGAAGTACACACCGGGGCTACGCACAAGCTGCGACACAATGACGCGCTCGGTGCCGTTAATGATGAACGTGCCCTTGTCCGTCATGATGGGGAAGTCACCCATGTAAACGGTCTGGCTCTTGAGTACCTGAGTCTCGGTGTTGTAGAACGCCGCCTCGACGTACAGAGGAGCCGCGTAGGTCTTACCGCGCTCCTTGCACTCCTCGATGGTGAACTTCTGATCATCGAGGATCGGGTTCTCGAACGACAGCTGCATGGTGCCAGCGTTGTCTTCGATCGGTGAGATCTCGTCAAAGATCTCTTCGAGGCCACTCTTCAGGGCGATGTCATCGCGCCCCTGAGCCTGTGCCTCGGCGACGCGCTGCTTCCAGGCGTCGTTACCGACGAGCCATTCAAAGCTCTCAAGCTGCAGCGCCAACAGGTTTGGCACCGACAGCGTGTCGGAAATCTTGGCGAAGGACAGGCGCTCGTGATTGCGACCGTTCTTCGGTTGGGTGGTGGACGATGCGTTGCGCGCAGCAGCCAAGGAAACTACCTCCGTGGGCCCCGTCGGGCCGGTTGAGCCTGGTCTTGCGAGAAGTGCATCGGATCACGCGGTCGAGGCTCATTTGCGCTTTCGCGCCAGCTCCCGGGGCCTACCACTATATGAAGGCACACTGGTGTCCGTAGTGCAGCTACTAAGAGTAACACCATCGTTACCTGCTGTCTACGTCACGATCAGCAATTTACGCGGCCGGATCGCCCGTCCCAGCATATTCTCGGCTACCGCCTCATCGTGCGCGACGCGCGGCACTCACAAAACTCTCTAGCTCGCGGCGCTACTGTAGCTCAATGCATCAAGTTTCACCTCCGCGGCGCCATGATCCGGATCACACATCGCGGCCGCCGCGAGCTGCGGCGCCGTGGGCGTTTGGCGCGATCGCAATCGTGCTCGCGTTTGGCGCGTATCTGCGGTTTGCCGAGCAGGGACCGCTCGGCGTCGACTCATGGTGGCACGGTGTCGCGGCGGTATCTCCGGGCAGCGGTACATTCGCGATCGCGGCGTTTATGGCCGAAGTGGGCAGCGGCGTGGGCGCCGCCTCGTGTGCGGCGATCGCGGCCGCGCTGTTCTTTGCGCTGCGGCTGCCCCGTGGCGCGGCGACCGTGTTAACAGCGATGCTGTTTGGAATTGCCGGATCAGAGCTGCTGAAGAGCCTGATCGCGCGCCCCAGACCATGGGGGCAGCTCTACAGTGCGAGCGGCAGCTCGTATCCGTCGGGGCACACGATGGGCGCAGCCGCGCTCGCCGTCTCACTCGCGCTCGTTGTGTGCAGCGCAGGGTGGCTCGCACGGCGTCAGCACGTGTGGGTATACGCGGGGGCTGGGGCCTGGGTGGCGCTGATGGCGTGGAGCCGTACGGCGCTGCACGTGCACTGGCTGAGCGACACCGTAGCGGGTGCGCTCCTGGGCACGGCAGCGGCCCTGCTGAGCTACGCACTGTGGAAACCGTGGTTCGGCGCAGGTCGCGCTGAGCGCGGTGCGGCGGGGCTCGCTTAGGCCAATGTCGGAGGGTCACTTTAGGCTGTTGACATGAGCCAGAACACTTCTTCAACTGAATCCCACGATACCCAGACCGTCATGTTTGGCGCCGACTGGTGCGGGGACTGCCGGCGCGCCAAGCTCGTGTTTGACCGTGCCGGAGTGAACTATCGCTACGTCGATCTCATCGCAGAGCCCGACGCGGCCGAAGTCGCCCGTGACATCAGCGGCCGCACTAATATTCCGGTGATTCTGTACCCCGATGCCAGCCACCAGGTCGAGCCGTCCAACGCAGACATGCTGCGCAAGATCGACGAATTGGGGTTGGGTCGTGGCTAGCAAGATTGCCACCGGGCCACCGCTTCCGCTGGCCGTTACGCTGCCGTCTGGGCTCGTCGCCGCGATCGAAGAAGACGAGTGGGTGCCCGGGGCGGTACAGCTCGTGATCGATGGCACCCCGCAGTCGCACGTGAATCTCGAAGACGAGACCGACTTGTTCTTTGAGTACGTGCGCCGCATGGGGCACGTCATCGATCTGTTTCGACCGGCGGGTGAGCCGATCTCGGCACTGCACCTCGGCGGCGGCGCATTCACGCTGCCGCGCTATGTCGAGGCCACTCGGCCCGGCAGCAGGCAGCAGGTGGTCGAGCTCGAGGGTGCGATCGTCGACCTCGTACGCGAGGCTGCTCCCCTACCCAAGCGCGCGAGCATTCGGGTACGGCGCGGCGACGCCCGCGAGGTGCTGAGCAAGCTCCCGGCTGGCATGCAGGGAGCAATGGACCTCGTGGTTGTCGACATTTTCGCGGGGGCGCGCACTCCCGCGCACGTCTCGAGTACGGAGTTCTACGAACTGCTGCGCCCGCTGCTCGCGCCCGGCGGCGTGGTAGTCGTGAACATCGCAGACGGCACCGGGCTCCCGTTTGCGCGCAATCAGGCAGCGACCCTTATGAGCCTGTTTTCAGCGGTCGCGGCGGTCGCAGAACCGCAGGTGCTCAAGGGACGCAGATTTGGCAACATCGTGTTTGTCGCTTCGGCCGAACCACTTGACGCGCTTGACTGGCTGCCTCGGCTCTTGGCGGGGGGCCCACACCCCGCGCGTATGCTGCACAGCCGAGAACTCGCCGAGCTCGCGCGCGGTGGCCGCATCGTGACCGACGCCACCGCAGTTGACTCCCCCGCGCCCGCACGAGAGCTGTTCGGCCGTGGCTGAGCTTGAGCGGGTGCGCGTGTGGGGCGAGGCGCTCATCAACATGTACCTCCCGAAGCAGGGCTGGCAGTTTGGGTTTGACCACGCGAAGCGCCGGGCGGGGTTGTGCCACTTCGGCAAAAAGCAGATCACCGTTTCACGCTATTTGGCGGTCAAGTTCTCTGACGAAGAGATCTATCAAACGCTGCTGCACGAGGTCGCGCACGCGCTAGCCGGGCCAGATGCCGGGCACGGTCCCCGCTGGAAACGCCTTGCAGAGGTCATTGGCTATGTCGGCGGCACAACCCACCAGGGCGAGATCGCTCACGAGCATGCCCCCTGGGTGGGAGCGTGCCCCGCCGGGCACGCGCACTACAAGTTTCGCGCGCCCACGAGGGACGTATCGTGTGGCCGATGCCAGCGTGGGTTCTCGCCCGCTCACCTGATTAGGTGGCAGCGCCGCGCACATTAGTCCGGCTCACCACACTCACCGCCCGCGGTGACGCGACTAACAACCCGCGGTGGCGAGTGCCTGACGCAGCAGCGCCCCTCGTCCGCCCGAAAGTTCGCGCAGCGTCTCGTCTGAGAGCGCGAGTTCTGGCGTCATCCACGTCACCTCGAGCGCGTCCTGCCTAGGGTTACACGTCCCCGTAACCGGTACGACGTACACGAGCGACACCGCATGCTGGCGCTCATCGTAGAACTGCGAGATTCCCGGGATGGGAAAGTATTCGGCGACCTGTGCTGGCACCAGCGCGTTGGGCATCTGCGGAAACGCCATTGGTCCGAGGTCATTTTCGAGGTGCCTGGCGAGCGCTTCACGCACGGGCTCGCCGTAGCGCACGCGGCCAGACACCAGCGTGCGGGTCATAACACCGTCTGGCGTGCTGCGCAGCAGCAGCCCCACCTCGGTGATCTGTCCCATGCCGTCCACACGCACCGGCACTGCTTCGACGTAGAGCATGGGCAGCCTGCCGCGCACAAAGCGCAGTTCCTCTTCGTTCAGCCAGCCGGGATTTGCTGGCCTGTCGTCGCCCTCGGGCCTGGGCGCCGTGTCGATGCTCATGCGTGTTCACCCTTCGGTCACGGTTAATGCCCGCACGATGGGGCATCACCGTGTTCCATTCTGCCGTACGCTCGGTGGCTATGCACGCACCGCGTAGGGTGGGCGTTATGGACCGAACGCTTTCGAACTCCCCCGCCGTTCATAGCGAGCCGGTTGCACGGGTTGCGCTCGTGCAGGTGGCGAGCCCGCCCGCCGAAGCGCAGCACGATCGCATCGCACGCGTTGCACAACTGTTGCGCGGGCACACCGGTGTCGACCTATTTGTGTTGCCCGAGCTCTGGAGCCCCGGCTACTTCGCCTTCGACGAGTATGCGACGCGCGCCGAGGCGCTTGATGGACCCACCGTAACCGCGATGGCGGCGGTGGCACGCGAGCTCGGCAGTTGGATTCACTTGGGCAGCATTATCGAACGCGGCAGCAGTGAGCATGGCACGCAGGGCCAACTGTTTAACACGGCAGTGTTGCTCAACGCAGCTGGTGAGATCGTGCAGCTGTACCGCAAGATTCACGTGTTTGGTTATGAGTCACTCGAGTCACAGCTACTCACCCCCGGCGACACCCTCAGCGTCACCGACAGCCCCGTCGGCCCGCTCGCCAGCACCACCTGTTACGACCTGCGGTTTCCTGGCCTGTGGCAGCAAATCAGCGAGCGCGGCGCTTGGGCGGCGGTGGTGCCCGCCGCGTGGCCAGCCGCCCGGCGCGAGCACTGGCGTGTACTGTCGCAGGCCCGCGCGATCGAGCATCAGCTCTGGGTGCTCGCGTGCAACGCCGGCGGCGTGCAGGGCGACGTGCAGCTCGGTGGGTTCAGCCGCATCGTCGACCCGAGTGGTCGCGTCATCGTCGAGTGCGGCGACGGTGAGGAGGTCTGCGTGGCAGATGTACCGCTCGATGCTGTGTCCGCCGTGCGCGCCGCGTTTCCCGTCATCGCAGACCGGCTTTCTGACGCTCGCTACCGCGAGCTCAGCGGCGAGCCGCTCGCTTAATCGGGCTGTTCCGAGTCGTCCCCTACGATATTGCTATGACGTTTATTCGGCCAAGCGCAGCCGCTTTGCTCGCCCTCGCCCTTGTCGGCTCACTCGCCGCATGCGCGCCAGAGCCCGAGCCCGCGGGCCCCAAGAAGTCCGCCTCCTCACAGGCGGCCGAGGCGAAAGCGCGGGCCGAAGCTGACAAGAAGAAGCGAGAAGCGGCCGAGTCAGACGCTGCTCCGCAGCCTGAGGCCCCCAAGCCCGCCGCGGCGGACTCGGGTTTTGACCGCCAGGCGCACTCGATCGACGACCCCATGTCGATCTGGGTCGTCGGCAACAAGCTTCGCCCGTTCACACCCGTCGACTTCGAACCGTCAGACCTCGTCGAGACCGTGGGCGTCGCCAACGACAACGGTCAGCCACTGCGCGAGGTCGCCGCCCGCGCGTCTGAGCAGTTCATCGCGGGCGCCCGCGATGCTGGTTACGATGTGCGCATCATTAGCGCCTACCGCACCTATGGACTGCAGGTGCAACTGTACAACGGGTACATCGCGCGCGATGGCCAAGAGGCCGCCGACACGTACTCGGCGCGGCCCGGTCATTCTGAGCATCAGACGGGCCTCACCGTCGACCTCGACGATTACGGCGCCTGCTACCTCGCAAGCTGCTTTGGTGACACCCCCGCTGGGCAGTGGCTCGCTGCAAACGCGGCCGCCTACGGCTTCATCGAGCGATACCCTGCCGAGAAACAGCACATCACCGGCTTTATGCCCGAGCCGTGGCACTTCCGTTACGTCGGCCCCGAGCTCGCGTCCGAGATGCAGCGCACGGGCATCACGACGCTCGAGGAGTTCTTCGACTTGCCCGCGGCGCCTGGCTACGCGGGCTAGGCGGGCACGATGTCAACTCTCGCATCCACTCCGGATCAGGTTATCCATGTCAGTGCCGTGGTACTGCGCGACCGTGCCGGTCGTGTCTTGAACGTGCGCAAGCGCGGTACAAGCGCGTTTATGCTGCCGGGTGGCAAACCCGATCCCGGCGAGAGCGCCGCAGCCTGCGCGGCACGCGAAGTTGTCGAAGAACTCGGACTCACGCTCAACGCCAGCGATCTGGTACTCCTCGGCACGTTTCGCACCGTGGCCGCCAACGAGCCAGGCTTCGCACTCATGGCGACCGTGTTCACGCACGACTTTCTCGCCGCGGCGCTCGATGCCACCCCGCGCGCAGAGATCGAAAGTATCGAGTGGATTGATCCGGCACTGGAGCGTACAGACCTCGCGCCACTCAATACACAGTGCGTGTTTCCAGCGCTCGCCGCGCAATCATAGCGGGCTAGACAAGGCCTTGATCTCGCAGCCAGTCAGCCGCGATATCGCGCGCATTCAGCTCATCGTTCACGCTTCGCGCGTTGAGCGCAACGAGATCTTTGGGCGTGAGTTTAGCGCTCACTTCGTCGATGATCTTGGCGGCGGCGTCATCGACCCGATCACTCACGACCGGCACCACATGCGAAGCCAAGAAGATGCCCTTGGGATCTGCGAGCGTCACAAACTCGCCGCCCGACAGCGCAGGGTCAGCCGAATAAATGTTAGCGAGTTGGATGTCACCGTCGGTGAGCGCTTTGAGCGTGAGTGGCCCGCCGCTATCTTCGATGGGCGTGAACGCGACGTCGTTCACGCCGTACACGCTCGCGAGCCCCTTCGGCCCGTAGGGGCGCGTCTCGGCCTCGGAGTTCGCGCCGAGGGTGAGTGGTTCAGTGACACTCGCGAGATCTCCGATCGACTCCAGCTGCCACTCGTCGGCAAACGCGCTCGTAACAACGTATGAGTCTTGGTCGGTGGCGGGTGACTGGGCGAGCACGCGCAGCCCACTGGGCGTCGCGTCTGTAAGCGCGGCATACACGTCGTCTGCTGTGCGTGCTTCGGTGTCGGGCTGCCAGTACTGCAGCAGGTTACCCGTGTACTCCGGCATCAGATCGATGCTACCCGCCTCGAGCTCGGGCAGGTACACCTCGCGCTGGCCGATGCGCAACTGCCGGTCCACCTGATAGTCGCCCGCTTCGAGCGCCTGCGCGTACAGCTCAGCGATGATCTCGTTCGAATAGTAGTCTTGCGAGCCGACGACGATCGTGCCACCGTCGGCGTCGTTCTCGCCGCCAGCGGCGAGCGGGTCGCCTCCCCCGGCGCCTGCGCAGCCCGCGAGTGTGAGGGCGAGCGCCGCGGCCGCGGCGCTCGCGGCCAGCTTGAGTGAGCGTGAAATGGCGAAGCCTTGCCTGGTCATGATCGAATCACCTTTCTTGTCTTGTGTTCGACGGTGGGGTGCGCGCGTTGCGCGACGCGGCCCACCGCGCGCTGAGTGAGTCCAAGGAATAAATCAAGGAGCAGGGTGAGCGCAACCACGAGCAGCGCACCCGCAAGCATCTGCGCGTAGTCACGGGTCTTAAGCCCCGCGAACAGGTAGCGCCCCAGCCCAGCATCCGCGACATAAGCCGCAAGCGTCAGTGTCGACACGACCTGCAGGGTGGCGGCCCGCACCCCGCCCACCAGCACCGGCAGTGCGAGCGGCAGCTCTGCCTGCCAGACGACCTGCAGCGGTGTCATGCCGACCGCTTTCGCGGCGTCGGGCACTGCCGGGTCGACCGCCTGCACCCCCGCATATGCGCCAGCCAAAAGCGACGGAATCGCGAGAATAACGAGGGCAAGCACGGGCGCTAACACGCCAATTCCGAGCGCGAGCCCGAACAGCGTGAGCAAACCGAGCGTGGGCAGCGCGCGAGCAGCCCCCGCGACGCCACCAACCCAGGCGGCTCCGCGGCGGGTGTGCCCGATTGCGACGCCTGCGGGCAGCGCGATCGCCGAGCCCACGACAATGACGACAACCGTCAGCGCGAGGTGCTGACCGAGCCGCACGGGAATCGAGCCCGTACCACTCCACTGGGCAGGGTCCAAGAGCCATGTCAGAGCATCGGCAAATAAGTTCATGCGCGCTGCCCCTGTACTACCCGCGCCCAGGGACTGAGCACCCGGCCAATTCCGAGCACGGCGAGATCGAGCACGAGGGCGAGCAACACGGTCGCGATGACGCCCGCCCACACCTCACCCGCGATGCCGCGCTGAAATCCGTCGGTGAGCAACGACCCAAGGCTGGGCACACCGATCAGCGCGCCGATCGTCACGAGACTCACCGTCGACACCACTACAACCCGCAGCCCCGAGACGATCACGGGTGTTGCAAGCGGCAGGTCAACGCGCCAAAACAGTGCGCGGCGTGAGTGGCCAAGGGCGATCGCTGCGGTGCGCACCTGCTCGTCGACGGACGCAAACGCGTCGGCGGACGTTCGCACGAGGAGGGCCACACCGTACACGGTGAGCGCCGTAACCATCGTCTGCCACGAGCGCAACGGCACCCCCAAAATGGCGGGCACGATGATGAGCAGCGGCAGCGCCGGGATCGCATACGCCAGGCTCGCGATACTCAAAAGCGGCCCGCCCGCACGCGGGCGCACGAACGCGAGGCGGCCGATCGGTACCGCAATCACGAGGCTCAACGCAATCGCTGGCAGACTGAGCGCGAGGTGTGCGGCAGCGAGGCCCGCCACCTGCTCCCAGTTGTTGAGCCACCAGCTCATTCTTCGAGCACCCCCACAGGTGTGCCGTGCTCGTCGAGCGCGACCGTGCGGTCGCCGACGCGCTTGACCCGTAGTTTGCGCTCAGACAGGTTGGCGCCCACAAACTCGCGCACGAACTCGTTAGCCGGCGCGGCAAGCACACTCTGCGGGGTGTCATGCTGGGCGATACGTGCTCCCGCTTCAAGGAGCACGATTTCATCTCCCACACGAAGGGCCTCATCGACGTCGTGCGTCACAAACACGATCGTTTTGCCGAGCTCGGCCTGCAGCCGCAAGAGCTCGGCCTGCAGCTCGCGGCGTACAATCGGATCTACCGCCCCAAACGGCTCATCCATCAGCAAAATATTGGGGTCTGCCGCGAGCGCGCGGGCCACGCCCACCCGCTGCTGTTGCCCACCCGACAGTTGTGCCGGAAAGCGCGTGCCAAGCGCGGCGTCGAGCCCAACGAGTTCAAGCAGCTCGCTGGCGCGTCGCTTTGCCGCTGCGCGGGTCGCTCCCGTGAGCCGTGGCACCGTCGATACGTTGTCGAGCACGCTACGGTGCGGCAGGAGCCCGCCCTGCTGCATGACATACCCGATCGACCGTCGCAGCTGCACAGCGCCCCGCTCGCGAATGTCTGCGCCATCGATGAGTACACGGCCCGCCGTTGGCTCAACCATACGATTGATCATGCGCAGCAACGTCGTCTTACCCGAACCAGAAGAACCAACCAGCGCGACCACAGAGCGCGAAGCGATCGCCAGCGAGAAATCGGTGACAGCGATTGTGCCGTCGGGGTATCGCTTCGACACGCCCTCGAACTCGATCATGTGGGGCACCTCCTCAATTGGTGTGCGGCCCTACGCCCCACCCTACTGGTGTCTAAACAGCGGGCGCGACCGGTTCGCAGGGGATTCGCGGGCTACCATCGATGGGTGCACGCTCTCACCACCCCGCGCCCCGGCCCCGTTTTCTATATCGGTCGGGCAGTGCTGCGCCCCTACCTTCGCCTGCGTTACCGCCCTCGTGTAACTGGGCGTGAGCACGTGCCCGCTACCGGCCCCGTTCTCGTCGTCAGCAACCATCTTTCGGGCCTCGACACCGTTTTGATCCCGTCGTTCTCACCCCGGCGCGTGCAGTTTCTCGCAAAAGCCTCGCTGTTTCACTCGCGCTTGGGCGGTTGGTTCTTTCGCCAGATCGGTGCCATTGCGGTGCACCGGAACACATCCAGTGCCGCCCAGGCAGCCCTGGACGCGGGCCGCGACGTGCTTGCTGCGGGCAGCGTCTTCGCTGTGCTTCCCGAGGGCACCAGGTCGCGCGATGGCAGGCTGTACCGCGGCCGCTCAGGTGCGGCCTGGCTGGCACTCGAGACGGGCGCCACCGTCGTACCTGTGGGTCTGATCGGCACGAACCGGCGGCTACTGAACACCAGGACCGAGCGGCCGGATCCCGTCGAACTGCGTTTCGGCGCCCCCGTGCCGCTCTCAGACCTTGCGGGTCTGCCCGGTGGCCGCGCGCGACGTGAGGCCACCGAGCGCATCATGGCGGCGATCGCTACGTTATCCGGGCAGGAGCGCGCAGGCGAGCACGGTTCGGGCGGCCGCGGGGCATAGCCTTTCGTGTCATACGGGGGCAGAATGGTCGCATGGACGCCGACGTCATCATTGTGGGAGCCGGGCTCGCGGGTCTCACCGCCGCACGTGAGCCCGCTGCCGCGGGGCTGCGCACGATCATCATCGACCAAGAGGGCCCGCAAGACTTGGGTGGGCAGGCATGGTGGTCGTTTGGTGGGCTCTTCTTAGTCGACACCCCAGAGCAGCGCCGTTTTGGGGTGCGCGATTCATTTGAGCTCGCCTGGCAGGACTGGCGCGGTAGCGCGCAGTGGGACAGGGGCGCGGCGAGCGCCGGCCCTCACGCTGGCGATGACGTGTGGGCCGAACGCTGGGGACGCGCCTACGTCGAATTTGCGGCGAGTGAGAAGCGCGCCTGGATTCGGCAGGCGGGCATCGACCTTACCCCCGTTGTCGGGTGGGCCGAACGCGGCGACCTGACCGCGGGCGGGCACGGAAACTCGGTGCCGCGGTTTCACGTGCCGTGGGGCACAGGAACGGGCGTGATCCGGCCCTTCATCGATGCCGCAGAGCGAGCGGTCGAAGCGGGCCGAACCCGTGTGTTGCACCGGCACCGATGCGACGAACTGCTGGTCGAGGCGGGGCGCGTGGTGGGGGTCGCGGGTACGCGGCTCGCACCGTGCGCGAATCTGCGCGGGGCCCCCTCGAACCGTGAGGTGGCAGGCGATTTTGAGCTGCGCGCGCCAGCGGTGATCGTGGCCTCGGGCGGCATCGGTGGCGACCACGATCTCGTGCGCAAGTTTTGGCCCGCACGCCTTGGCACGCCGCCCGCACACATGGTCACGGGCGTGCCGGCCTACGTGGACGGGCGCGTGATCGACCAGGCCGGAGCCGCCGGTGCGCGGCTCGTCAACCGCGACCGCATGTGGCATTACACCGAGGGCATTCGCAACTGGAATCCCGTGTGGCCGGGGCACGCGATACGCATTCTGCCCGGTCCCTCGCCCCTGTGGCTCGACGCGCTCGGTCGCAGACTGCCGCTGCCCGGTCTGCCGGGCCACGACACGCTCGGCACGCTGCGGCTGCTGCGCACGACGCCGGATCTCGCGGCCCACGATCATTCGTGGTTCATCGTGACGGCGCGTATGGCCGCCAAGGAGTTTGCGCTGTCTGGCTCTGAGCAAAACCCTGACCTGACGAACCGTGACAAGAAGTTGCTCGTGCGCACGCGGCTTGGTCGGGGTGTGCCCGGGCCGGTGCAGGCATTCATTGATCACGGGGCAGACTTTGTACGGGGCGCCTCGGTGCCCGAGCTCGTAGCGCGTATGAATGAGCTCACGCCTACTCCACTTCTCGACGCGGCCAGGGTCGCCGGGGTCGTGCGTGAGCGTGACGCCGAACTTGCGAACCCGTTTACAAAGGACGCGCAGGTGATGAGTATCCACAACTCGCGCAGGTATTTGGGTGATCGACTCACCCGCACTACCTCCCCGCACCGGCTACTCGACCCCAGCGCGGGCCCCCTCATCGGCATCAAACTGCACGTGCTCACGCGCAAGAGCCTCGGCGGCATTCAGACCGACCTGAGTTCTCGGGCGCTCAGTGCGACGGGTGAGCCGGTGCCCGGGCTGTATGCCGCGGGCGAAGCCGCGGGGTTTGGCGGCGGCGGCGTGCACGGCTACAACGCGCTCGAGGGTACATTCTTGGGCGGGTGCCTGTTTTCGGGGCGTTCGGCGGGCCGGGGTGTCGTACGCGATGTCAAGTAGCCCTGCTGTATCGCCGCGCGCACCGCTCTAGCTAACACCCCAACGTAATATGGCTCATACACATGTTGTGTATGAGCCATATTGCGTAGGGGTGGTGCTGCTACAGCAAGCCCGCGCGCAGTTCAGCCGCCGACTTAGGCGACAGCAGAGCCGGGGCGATATCAAACGGCGTCTTTGCGCCATGATCGCCCGCCTGCGCGAGTCGAACGACTGCTCGCGCATACGCCACAAGCACACTTGACGTGAACTCGGGGTTTGAGTCGAGCTTGAGGCTGTACTCGACTACCTGCTTTGTACCCTGCGACGTCTCGCCGCTGCGAATCACAAAACCGCCGTGCGGCATGCCCGAGTGATCGCGCGCAAGCTCCTCGGCCGAAATGAAGTTGACGGTCGTGTCGTACGGTTCGAAATAGTTGGGCATCGTCACGATCGCCTCGCGCACCACCTCGGCGTCTGCGCCCTCTTCAAGCACGACAAAGCACTGTCGCACGTGCTTCTCACGGGTCGTGAGCTCGGGCTGCTCGCCCGCACGCACACGCTCGATCGCGTCCACTGCGGGCAGTGTGTACTGCGCTGCACCCGCCACGCCGGGGATACGACGCACCGCGTCCGAGTGCCCCTGGCTAATACCACTGCCCCAGAATGTGTAGGTCTCCCCCTGCGGCAGAATAGCCTCGCCATAGAGACGGTTGATCGAGAACAGGCCCGGGTCCCATCCGGTCGAGATGACCGCCGTTGTACCACCGGCGGTCGCTGCGGCATCAACCGCGGCGAAGTGCTCGGGAATGAGCGCGTGGTTGTCGAAGCTGTCAACGATCGAGAACCTGCGTGCGAGCTCGGGGCTCTGCACTGGCAGGTCGCTCGCCGAGCCACCGCAGAGCACAAGTACGTCGATGTCATCTGCGTGCGCGTCAATGTCGGCGAGCGCAAAGACGGGAGCATCATCTACGGGATCGAAGGTGACCGGGTCGCGGCGAGTAAAAATACCCGCGAGCGAGAGGTCGGGCTGGGCCGCAATAGCGGTCTGCACACCGCGCCCCAGATTGCCATAACCAACGATTCCGATGCGAATAGTCATCAGCGTTGCCTTTCTTGCGCGCGCGATTTGCGCTGAGCGCTGATGCGAGTGTAATGGGCTAGTGTTACGCGCAGGTCACAGCTACTGGCACCGCGCAGACGCAGGCAGCCCACACACCCGGTCGAACGCCCACGTATACACGAGGGTAAATACCAGAAAGAATACGAGCAGCCCGGCCTCAATCATGAGGGCTTCCCAGAGCCCCACGCCGAGCAGCACCGCGACGAGCGGCACGGTAAACACAAGCACCCCACCCTCGTACCCCAGCGCGTGCAGGGCGCGCGCGACGGCACCCCTGCCGCGGCGAGCCGAGCGGCGTTCGAATGCCTCAAAGCAGAGATTCCAGACGTAGTTCCAGGCCGTCGCGGTGGCGGTTACGAGCACGGCGGTCAGCGTTGACTCGCCACCGCCGTGACCGAGCAGCGCACCCAGCACGAAGATCGTAAACAGCAGGCTGATGCCCTCGTATCCGATCACGAACGCCACACGACGAAGCACAGGATTTGACGAAAAGAAGCGCGCCTGCGCGGCGGGCGCAGCAAAGGTGTGGCCTGGGGCGGTCACGGGTATCACTCCAAATGATGGGGTTTCACGGTGGGCACTCTTGCCGCACTAAAGCGCGATAACCTCTACGCACAGGCTATATCGCAACGAAACCAGTCGTCAAGTCACAAAATCATCGCCGAAACCGCACAAATTGTGAAACTTTGTGCCACCGGAAACGTCACGTGCCGCAGTAGCTCACAAACGGGCGCGCGCCCGCCTCAGGTGCGACCGCGAAGCGGCCGAACCCTGCGCGGGCGAGCGCCGGCCTGGCCACGGCCTCGAGCATCTCTTCAAACATTGTGAGGTCGCCGCTGGTCGCTTGGGTGAGCGCCTCTTCGAGTAGCGCGTTGCGTGCGATGTAGAGCGGATTTGCAGCGTTCGCCTCGCGCATGGCGAGTGTGTAATCGGTACGCTCGCGCTGCCATGCCTCCAGTAGTGCGGTACCGCGCTGCACGACCTCATCATCGAGAACCGTACCGGGCAACCCGAGTTTGGTGCGCATGCCGGCGATCCACTCCGCATCGTAGGCGGGGCCAAAGCGTGCGAGCACCTCACGTGCAGCTGCGACCGCACCCTCACTCGTTTCGCTTTCACCCGCATCATCACGACCGTTCGTCCTGCCCACACCATTCGTCTCGCCGGTGGCCCTGGCTTCTAACGCTACGAGCGGCAGCAGCGCCTCAGCGAAGCGGGTCAAGTTCCATGCGGCCACCGTGGGCTGCGCACCGAACGCGTAGCGGCCCTGCCTGTCGATCGAGCTGAACACCGCCGCCGGATCGTAATTGTCGAGAAACGCGCACGGCCCGTAGTCGATCGTTTCACCCGAGATGGTCATATTGTCGGTATTCATGACGCCGTGCACAAACCCGGCGAGGGTCCATTGTGCAACGAGGGAGGCCTGACGCGTCACGACGTGATCGAGCAGCTCCAGCGCAGGGAGGGAGGCAGCTGCGCGATCCGGAGCGTGCCGCTCGAGCGCAAAGCGCGTGAGTCGTTCAAGCAGCCCGGTGTCGCCCGTTGCGCGGGCGTACTGGAAGGTGCCGACGCGCAGGTGGCTCGCCGCCACGCGCACGAGCACCGCCGCGGGCACGAGGTCACCGTCTCGCGCGATGCGTCGCCCCGTCGTGATCACCGCAAGCGCGCGGGTCGTGGGAATGCCGAGCGCGTGCATCGCCTCACTCACGAGATACTCGCGCAGCATCGGCCCAAGCGCTGCAAACCCGTCGCCGCCGCGCGCGAACGGGGTGGGGCCAGAGCCCTTGAGGTGAATGTCGACGAGCGTGCCACCCTGCATACGCAGTTCGCCCAGCAGTAGCGCGCGCCCGTCACCGAGACGCGCTGAATAGGAGCCAAACTGGTGCCCGGCGTACACCTGCGCGACGGGCTTTGCGCCCGGCGCGAGGTCATTGCCGAGTAGCGCTCGTACCCCAGCTTCGCTGCGCAGAGCCGCGGGATCGAGCCCCAGCTCGCGTGCGAGCGGGTCGTTGAGCACGGTGATCTCTGGGTGCAGTGGCCGCTGAGCTTCCCACGGCAGCGCGAGCTCTGGGAACGCGTCTGCGTATACGCACTCGAGAGGTAGCAGGGCTGTCGAAGCCGGTGTGGCAGGTTGCTTCGTCATACCTCCAGGGTACGCCTGTACCGCGGCGGTCTTATTGCGGCGGCGTAGTTGCGCCGCCGCTAGGCCTTCAGCTGCAGTGTGGTGATGCAAGTGGGATCGGTGCTGCCGGTGCGCACGGTTTGTTCTCCTGTGCGGCCGTCGGCCGTTACCTGCACGCGATACTCGCGCTCGCGCGGCAGCCAGACACCAATGAAGCCGTTGTCTTCGGTGCTGGTAACTTCGTCGCGCACCACCTCGCCGGTCTCGGCATCGGTGATGCGCAGCTGAATCTCGGCGCCCTGCATCTCGCCGAGGCACGACGTGGGTACGTGAAACTCGCACGGGTGGGTCTGGGTTTCGTACGGGGCCAGCGACAGGTAGAACTCATCACCCGCGAGCGGGAGCGATTCTTCAGCGGGGGTGCCGGGCTGCAGCAGCACGCTGCCGGGCAGCACCTGCGCGGTGAGCCCGTTCGGCCTGTCGTTGACGGGTAGCGCCTCGAGCCCCTCGACGAGCGTCACGGCATCATTCGTCGACAGACCGAGCCCTGAGAGTAGCTGAGTGGCCGACGCGGTCGCTACCGGGGCCACTGCCTGGTTGGGTGCGTCGTTCGAAGTGGCTGCGCACCCCGTGAGCGAAAGCGCCGCGACGCATACGAAAGACCAGACGATGCTCGTTCTCATGTCTCCCATACTGGCAGGACCAACATGACAATCCCCCTGCCGCTGCTCCTGAACACAAAATATGCGCGACCAATTCCGCTTTTGAACGAGTCTAAAACGGAATTAGTCGCGCATATTTTCGTACACGTCAGGTGGCCGTGCACACTAGATGATGCTTCGGCCCTCACGCTTGGCCTCTTTTGCGTCGCGAATAAACGCGCGCACAATATAGGTGAGCGTGCCCGCCACCAGCACGGGCCAGCTCAGCACGTAGACGGTGAGCCAAAATGTTGCGTTCATCGGTTTGCTCCTTCCGTTGTAATGTCATCGCTAGCAACCTCACTGGGAGCCACCACGACATCAATCGTTTCTGATGCAGCACGGTCGAAGTCACCCGTGCGCTCCTTGATGAGCGCAAAGTCGAAACTCTCACCGCGATTCAGCATGGTCAGCCCAACACACACCAGGGTCGACACGGCATAGGCGACGAGGGATCCCGCGAGCACCGGGTAGGTGTGCAAGAACCCAATACCAAACGGCGCGACCGCAACAATCGAGACCCCGCCGATGATGAGCGCGGCGCGTTTGCCGAAGAACCCAAAGGCCATAAGCCCGAGCACTACGCCCACGCCAATAACGGAGAGCACATCGACAATCACACCAAATGCGCCGTCAAGCTGTAGCCATTCGAACCGCACCGGCACGAACACCGCAAGTGCCACAACAACCGCCACACTGAACGCGACGTTGGTGACGCGGCCCCAGTAGAAGCTCGCGATGACGGGGAACACGAGTGCGCCCCACATCGCCCCAACAAACACAAGCAGGTCGAGAATGTTGAACTGCATCGAAGCGAAACCGAGCCCGGCGGCGGTGGCGACAATCATCGTGATGCGCCCCACGAACACCATGGTGCGCGGGTTCGCCTTCTTCTTACCGGCAATGTTCTGCCCGTACACGTCTGCCATCATGATCGATGCGAGCGCTGTCATGTCGGCGTCGGCGGTCGAAGACAGCGAGCCGATAATCATTACAAAGAACACGCAGATCAAGACGGGGCCTAAGTACATGGCCGCCATTTGCGGAATCAGATTGTTGACGTCGCCGCCCATCGGTTCAATGCCAGCGTAGAGCGCGATAACGCCGAGCATGCCGATACCGATGATGGTGGCACCGTAGCCCACCGTCGCGGTCACAAACGTCTTCTTGATCAGATCCTCGCGCACAGCAAACAAGCGCTGCGCAATCGTCTGGTTGCCGATCGCGTACGCGAGCACCGCCGCAATGTAGGGTGCGCCCTGGTTAAAGAACGCGTCTGACGAGAAGAAGTCGCGCTGCTGCGGGGTCAGGTTCGCGGCACCCGTCTCGAACAGGCCTGGGCCGCCCGCCGCAAAGAACACGACGGGAATGATGATGGCAACAGCGCCAAGCATCGCCACGACCTGCGCAAAGTCGGTAAGCACCGAAGCACGAAACCCCGACCAAAGTGTGTAAAGCAGCACGCCCGCAGCGATCGCAATGATGCCCTGCGTAAACGTGAACGGTGACAGCATCGAAATGAGTGCGCCGCCCGCGATGAGGTTCGACGTGAGGCTAATGAGGCTGCCAAGCACGTTTGAGCCAGCGAGCATCAGCTGACTCGAGCGCCCGTGACGGGCAAACATGACCTCGGCGATCGTGTGGGCTTTCGGCGCTACGGCCCTGATCCGGCGCCCGAAAGGATAGATCAAGAGGATCATGAGTGCACCCCAGAGCCCATAGTGAATGGGGCCCGAAATGCCATAGGTATAGCCAGAGGTGGCGGAGGCGTACATCGATGCCGCCCAGATCCAAGTGGCCGTCATGGATGCCGCCGAAATGCCGAAGCCGATCTTGCCGCCGCCCGTCATGTAGCCGTCGGCGTTCTCCTTCTTCTTGGAGATGCGGATCGACATGTACAGGCTGCCGCCGAAGAACAGCAGCATGAGGGCCACCGTAACGGGGCCCGAGAGTGTTTGGAAGTGTTCCACA
Source organism: Leucobacter faecis (assembly GCF_054456635.2). NCBI lineage: Bacteria > Bacillati > Actinomycetota > Actinomycetes > Micrococcales > Microbacteriaceae > Leucobacter > Leucobacter faecis. Next base: position 94,252 of record NZ_JBTJEP020000001.1, on the reverse strand, counting down.
GTGAGTGTCTTTCTATCTCGTCATGTGCCCAGGCTCAGTGCGAGCCGCGGGCGCTGGTCGTGAGAAAGGAAAGACAGCTAGGTGGGTTCGAGGTGAAAGTGTTTGCGTGTGGCGTGTAATTGACTGTGCCGTAAGGTCATTGAGTCCTTGAGTGGTTACGGGCAGCGCAGCACACCACCCTAATCTTTAGGCGAACTCTCAGGCTACCAAACAGCGCGCCACTTGCGCACGGCTCCACGCAGAGGTATGCGCAAAACTGGGGCGAGGGCAGGCTATGGTGAAGAGTCACAGGCGTCTTCGTTCACCAGTCACACGGGAGTGTCGCACCATGACCACACCAGCCGCTCAACGCAGGCTTCAGAATATCCGCCACGGCGCCACCGTGGTCGGCGGGCTCATACTCATTGGTGTGATCGTGTGGGTAGACGTGGCAACGGGGCTTTGGCAAGACGTGGTCATTCTCTCGGGGCTCGCTGCCGGCCTCGTCATGTTTATTCTCACAACTGTGGTGCTCAACCGGCTCACCGAACGGGGCGTCGCCAAACGCTGGGCGCCCATGAACAGGCTTGCCATCACCGAGTTCTTGCACGCTATCGTCGATGACGACGCAAGCGAGGTGGCCCGCGGCCACTTCGTGGCACGCACTCTCAAGCTCCCCGCCCAGCTTGGCCCCGAGTCGCTTAAGGGCCTGCGTCACCAGGTCGTCAACGAACGGCGTGCCCTGTCTGATGCGCTGAGCCGGTGGACGCAGTTTCTCACGTCGAGCGGTGACAACGAAGAGATTCTGCTGCACGTAGCCAACGTCTCGCTGTACTTCGATGCCGTGCGCGATGCCACCCTAGCGATCGAGCACCACAGCGACAGCGGCACCACAGCTTCACGCACCGAACTTGCTACCGCGCTCGAGGCCACGGTCGCTGCCTGCAACGAGCACTCGAGCGCGCTCGTTGCAGAGCTACAGAGCAGGGTGCACCCGCGCACAACGGCGCACCTGCGCGGGGCAGGCACGCAACGCACGACAGAACCGCTGAGCGCTACAGAATAAGCCTGGCGTTAGCGAATCTCGTCGGCGTCACCCGGCCGCACGCCAATTTCGTCGAGCACGAGCCTTGCACGCTCCGCCGCCGCACGCGCCTGTCCGTGCGCCCCCTGACCGGTCAAGCACTCAACAAGCCCCGCGTGCGCGGGCTCGTCATACACATCGATCGCGAGCAACCTGCGGTACAGCTGCGCGGCGCGTGCCCATTCACCGAGCGCGCGCAGCTCTCGCGCTAACAGGTGCGACAGGTCGCTCACGATCGCATCGATCTCATGCCGCATCGGTTCTGCCCACAGCGCATCACGCTCCCCGGCAAACGCTTCCTCCTCGGCGAGCTGGAGCGTCTGCCAGACCGCAGCGCACTGCGCGAGGCTGGCCGCGGTGCCCGTCGCCAACCGCGCCGTCGATTCTCGATGCTCTCGCGCCGCACGCTCCGTAAAGCGCGCACTGTCGCAATCCAAGCGGTCAAATCGAGCGCGCAGGAGCCCACTGCCCAGCTCGATGAACTGATCATGCGCGAACTTCCGCTCCGGATCGAGCGCGCGCCGCGCCGTAGAAAGCGCCACAGTGAATCTGTTGGACAGCACCGCCGCATCGATGCCTGGCCAGAGCATGTCCATAAGCTCTTCGCGTGGAATCAATGCTCCTCGCCGCGCGATGAGCACCTTGAGGAGCAGCTCTGCTTTGCGTGACCGCCACGTGACGGGTTCACCGTTTAACGCTTCCACGCGAAACCTGCCGAGTGCCCAGACACGGGGCGCTTGGCGCGGAACGTCACCTGCAACCTCGGTTGCTGCGACAGTGGCTCCGACGGGACCTGCCCGGAGTTTGCGCAGCAATTGGCGTGCTGTGTCATCGACGCTGCGCAATCCGATCCGGCCCGCCGTGATCGACGCCTCGCGCGCGAGCAAGCTCGCCTCCGAGACGCTCCCGCCACCGGCCGCCAGCAGGCTCGCAAGATCGAGCTGGGCCTCGGCAAGCCACGCCTGCGCGCCAAGCCGCGCGCTCGTGGCGACCGCCTCGCGCAGGTAGCTCTCGGCGGCGGCGTCATCACCCAACCTGCGCGCGAGACGCGCGAGGGGGCGCGCGACTGTGCCCCAACTGGTCACACCGTGCCCAATTACCGCGAGCCTGTTTGAGAACGGCGCGAGCGCCTCGTACAGGGCCTCGACCTGCTGCAGCGCGCCTGCCTCCGCGGCTACATCGGCCGTGATCGCTGCAGCCGCGAGCCAGTTGCGATCACGCGGCATCTCGGTGAGCGGATCGAGCTCATGCAGCATCTGGGTGGCGGGCGCGAGACTGCCCTGCCCGAACCACACCCACGCGAGGGCGGCCTGCCATACGGGCTCGCCTGGAAACCGCTGCCTCGCGTCGAGCAGCGGCTCAATGAGTTCGCTCGCGCTGCCCTGTAGCCACCGGATCACGGCCATCTGGCCGCGCAACACCGTATCTGCGTCGGGGTCTTGGGCGGCGAGCGCTTGTCGATAGCCGAGCCCGGCGAGCGACTGGGCGTCTTTGGCGCGGCCGTCGGCCGTAGCGCGCATCGTTCTGATCCAGGTGGCGTGGCGGCCCTCGATGAGTTCGTGGAAGGGGCCTGCGGAAGTCAGCTTGGGTGAGAGTTCGCGATCGATGCGGGCAAAGTCGCCGAGCTCTGCGAGAGCACCGAGCAGCAAGAACCATGCGGCCTCTGCGAGTCCACGCTCGCCCGTACTGGTGCATATGTCGAGCGCCTGCTGCGCGCGTTTGGCGCGCAGCGACGCGTGCTCTGGCCCCGAGTGGACCAATCCCGCGGCGACGAGCGCGGCGGCGCGCGCACGCGCGGGGCCGTGGCGTGCGGTGTGGGTGAGCAGCCCTGCGACGAGGGCGCGCGCACGCCGCGCGTCGACCTCGATGAGTGTTACGGCGAGGGCCGCCTGGAGCACCGTACGCTCGCCGGGGTCCGCGGTGGTGGCGAGCTTAGCTTCGAGCTCGATCGCCTGCGCGTGTGTGCCTCTGCCCGAGAAATTTATACTGAGCGTTTTCATGAGTTCCCACCCCCGTGTGGTGACTCGTTGCTGGAATCGTTCATCAGTCAGATCCACGCGCACGCGCACACGAATTTAACTGAAGTTTAATAGCTTCACCATACACTCGAGCCATGGCTAAGCAAGTCACAACTCTTGGGGGTTTCGGGGACCCGCGCACACGTGGGCAGGTGGCACAGGGGGCCGTTTTACGGGCCACCCACCGACGTGTGCGGCGGCTACTCTGGGCGCTGCCCGTCGCAGGCGCCCTTGCGTTGGGGTTGGCCGGGTGCGCACCTGAACCGGGCGCCACGGCCGAAAATCCACCTGCCGCGGCCGCTGATCCGGAGCGAGAAACGGCAGCCAAGCCCGTTCAAGAACCCGAAGTGACCGAGGAGACACCCAAGGAACAGGCGCCCGCGCCGCAGGATTGCGGCTGGGGCGCTGAGCGAGTCGCCGCCGACCTCTCGGCCGTGCCTTCCGGGCAGGAGGGCGACCTCGCCGACGTGTTACCCGGGTCGTGGCAGCACGTTGGCATCGATGAGGGCGCCGGATACGACACCGATCTGGGCGCAGATATTCGCTACGTATTCCCGTCGACCAGCGAGGTCATCTACTGCCAGGACGTGCCCGGAATCACCGACCAGGCCGAGAACCGCGTCGCGTTTGAACTCGCGGGCACCGAGATCGTGCTGCCCGCTCCCGCCACCGGTTACGCTGTGCAGTCCTGGAGCGATAGCGCTATGGTGTGGCTGAACCACCGGGACGGCTCGCTCTACCTGTTACAGCGCCGCTAATACATCTACTAGTTCTAGGGGGACCCCATGTCACGCCACACTCGTTTGCAGGGCCGTTCGGCTGCTCGCGCCGCCGCAGGAATCGTCAGTCTTGGGCTCATGCTGAGCGCCGCAGGGTGCGCAAACCCGGTCGATCAGCTGGTCAACAACGTCACCGAGGGGGCCCTGAAAGAAATGACCGGGGTCGAGGATATTTCGCTGCCGACCGATGGCAACGGCAAGGCGTCGCTGCCGAAGGGCTGGCCCGATATTCCGATGCCAGCGCAGGCGCCTATCACGTCGATGAAAACCGCCGAGGGCATGCAGGCCATGTTTCAGGGCAGCACGAGCGACTACGAGAACCTCTTGAAAGAGTTTGAGAGCGCCGGGTTCGAACAGGAGTCAGAAGCAAACTTCAGCGACCAGATGCGCAATTACACGTTTAAGCGAGACTCACTATCTGTGGTGCTTTCGCTACTCGCCGAAGACGCAGACTCTGAAGCGATCATTCAGTACCTCGTATACGAAGACACCGCCGCTGAGTAGGGCGTGCGCCCGGCCCTATAGCGCCCCAATGCTCCAGCTGGCGGTGTGGGTTGCCCCCGGCGCGAGCACGACGAGGCCAGCATCTTGCCCGCGGTTGAACGCGTCGGGCGCACAGGTCATAGGTTCTACCGCGAGCCCTGCGCGGTGCCCCGGGTGAGCCGGGTTGCTGAGGTCCGCGGTGTGTATCTGCAGCCACGGGCAGGCCGCGTCCCACGTCATCGCGACGCCCGAGCCCGCGGCGCGCAGCTCGACGCGTGCTAGACCCGCATCGTCACGGTGCAGGCCCGTGAACGCGTGATCAATTTCAGCATCGGCTATAAGCCTGGCCGCGCGAAAGTCAAACCGGTCGGAGTCGACCGTCACCGGTGCGAGCTCGGTCGGCGCAAGCCTGTCGGCGGTGACTTCGAGCACCGAGTCGGCAGGCAGTGTGAGCACCCAGTCGTCGACACGGCCCTCGCCCGCGACAAGGTAGGGGTGCGGGCAGACACCGTAGGGCGCCGCGTGCGCGCTCAAGTTTCTGGCGGTGACGCGCTGGGTGAGGCCACGGTCGCCGAGCTCATAGGTGGTCTCAACTTCAACGCGCCAGGGGTAGCCGGCTTGCGGCTCGACACGCGCGACCAAAGTGACGCTGTGGGGTGTGCGATTGCGCGGCGTGAAGGCTAACCACGGGGTGAAGCCGTGAAGCGCATGGTCTCGGCCAACCTCGGTGATCGCCAACTGGAAGTCTTGCTCGTCAAACCCGTAACGCCCGTCGACCACCCGATTGGGCCACGGGGCGACCGTCGCCCCGCGGTAGGCCGGGCGCAACTCGTCTGCCGCAAACGGTACGACGAGGTCGCGCCCCGCCACCCGGTACAGCCTGAGGCTGGCCCCGACGCTCGCGATGACAGCGCGCTGGTCGCCCAAGCTGAGTTCGAACTGCTCTCCGCTTACGGGGGTCGGCGTTTGTGCGTCGTCGCTGGGGTAGCTCACAGGGTGGTCCATTCTCGAAGTAGCTTGTGTGGAAAGTTGAGAGGGAGGGCTGCACGGGCAGCCCTCCCTCGGTGGTAACTAGGAAGCGCGACGGCGTGCGCGCACGCCCATCACCGCGATGCCCGCCACCGCGAGCAGCGCCCCGAGCGCGAGCACACCGGGCAGTGCCCCCGAGCCGGTTTCCGCGAGTCCCTGCTTAGCGGCATCGGCTGATCCGGCGCCGCCCGCCTGCGATTCAGTACCCGTAGCCTCAGTGCCGGTGCCGGGCTTAGTGCCTGGCTTCGTGCCGGGGGTCGTAGTGCCTTCGCCGCCTTCGTCTGCCCCGGCATTGCCGCCTTCGCCACCGTCTACACCCGCGCCGGGCGCATCTGTGAGCTCCACAGCGGCCGCTTCAGACGTCGCGACGAGCCCATCAGCGTAGCCGTCGTAGCTCGCCTGCACACTGGTGATGCCAGCGGGCACCTCTGCGATCGCCACACCGTCGACGAGCGGCACCGTCTGGCTCCACGGCTGCGCGTCAGCGTTAGCAAGCGCGGGTGCGCCCACGGCACGCAGCGTCACGGTACCAGCGACGCTGCCACCGTCAGCGGCAGTCACCGTCGTCGTCACGTTGCGGCCTGAGGCAACGCTGGAGGTTGTCGAAGCCACGGCCTCAACGCCCCGCCACTCGTGCATCGCTTCAAGTACCTGCTGCGAAACGCTCACAAAAGCGCCGTGCCGCGGGCTCTTCGGGAGGCCGTCCTTACGCGGGGTCCAGCCCGGCTGCTTCGATAGACGGTTCGATTGCGAGCTCGACGAGATCGCTTCGCCCGTTGTCACAAAGGCTTTGTACCCACCGTCGCTGTAGTTATCGACCAAGAAGGCGTAACCGTCACCAGACTCGTTGGCGGGATCGCCCTCGTTGAGCTTGATGATCTGCGGGCCCTCGCCCACGTTCTTGGTAATGTCGTTCGTCATGGCCGTGTCGACCAGCTGCCACGTCGTGTTGGGGTCGGCATTCCAGTCAGACTTCGAGGTGGTCGACGTGAGTACCTTCGACTTCTCGAGGAAAATGTCCTTACCGTTGACGAGTCCGTCGGCTCCCTGGCTGTCTTCGTTCTTCGTGAACCGGTAGTAGGTGTCACCGATCTTCTGCACGGTCGAGTCGATGCGCGCATACCCGGTGTCTTGCCACTGCTCAGGCTCGGTGAAGGTCACAAAGTCACGCGTAAGCACGGTGAACATGCGCGCGTGCAGGCGACCCGTCGTGTGCGCTTCGTCGTCGTACAGACGTGACGCGAAGAACACGACATATGACTGCAGCTCGTCATCCCAGTACGCCTCGGGCGCCCAGGTCATGCCCGCAAGCTGCTGGTTGACGACGATACCGCCGTTGTCATCACCGTTGGTACGGCTCCAGTTGACGAGGTCTGTCGACTCCCACACGTTTACCTTGAGGCTGCCGTCGCTCTGAGCCGCGCCCCAGCCACCGCCGCAGCCGATGCACAGGTCGGTCGCGATCATGTAGTACTTGTCACCGTCGTGCGATCGCAGAATATATGGGTCACGGTGCCCCGTGGTGTCGGCCGAGTTGTCGACGATCTGCTTGCCGCCGTTGACCTCGGTGAACGAGAAGAAGTCGTTGCCCTGCGTCGCCGCGGCGTAAATGCGCTCATCGCTGTCTGACTTGAAGTAGGCAGAGGCGTACCCCGCGTCTGGTGCGGTGCGGCTAAGTTCTGCCACGGTGATCTCGAAGCTACGCGCGTCTGTCTGGTCACCCTGCGTGGCCGTAGCCGTGAGCGTCACTGTTTGGTCGCCCGCACCATATGCGGGCCGTGTGACCTGGCCCGCGCCGGCGAACGGATCGGCAGACCCTACCGCTGGTGCTTCATAGCTGGCGTCGGTCGGTGTCACGATGTCGGGGTCAGATGAGGCCCACGTGATCGTTGAACCGTCTACTGCGCCAGTGGCCACGAGCGGCAGGTGCTCGGTTGTGCGCGACTGCAGCGCGATCGCGTCGAGGTCTGCTGTCACCCGCGGTGCCAGTACGACCACGTCGAGCGCGACGCTCACGCCAGAAGCGGTTGTCGCGGTGAGCGTTACTGCTGTGTCTACCGTCTTGGGACGCGTCACGTTGCCCGACACCGCCACTACGTCGGTGTTCGAAGAAGCCCAGGTCAGCGCGACCCCGTTCACAGTTGTAGGCAGTGACAGCTTGTGTGTGACCCGATCGAGTGCGGCGTTCTTGCCGAGAATGAGCGTGCCCAGATCGGCGCTAAGGAGAGCTTCGGTGCTCGCCGCTTTCTCAGCTGCCGTCGGCTGAGCCGCCGCCAACTGTTCGGGCGTGAGCGCCACGTCCCACAGCTTCATGTCTGTGACATCGGCGTTCAACAGCGGGTCGCCCTCGTACAGTGAGCGCCCCAGGTAGCCGAGTACGTCCCCGCCCGGCACAATCGATGAGAGTGCAGCCCGGTGCTGTACCGTCGAAATCTGCTGCCCGTCGCGGTAGAGCGTGAGCGCTTCGCCCGAGCCCACCAGTGTGAGCGTGCTAAACCCCGGGTTCAGTCCACCGCCAGCAGGCAAGCGCGTTTCACCGTTGCTGTCGCCACTCTTCACGCGGATCGCCGCGAGCGCCTGCCCGCCATAGCCACCCTGTGCGCTCACCGGGCTCACAAAAATATGGTTGCCCAGCTTCGTCGAGTTCCACGGGCCTACGCCGTCACCGAGCACCCACCCGAAGTGGTTTGCCGCTGTCGTGCTGGCGACCGTAAATTCAACGGTGAATTCGTTGTCGTCTCCGGTGATCGCCCCCGACGGAAGCGTGGCATAACCCGTACCGCGCATGCGCAGTACGTCGTCGACCCCCGCACGCACAAAGTCTTGGTCGTTTAAGCCTGTCAGGGCGGCATTGCGGCCGTTACCCGAGACGTCGAGCAGCGTCGCCCCGTCGTGCGACATGTCGTAGTGCGCGCCGGGCGCAGGCACCGTCTCGTCTGCTGCAAATGCGGCGGGTGCTCCCGTGACGGCGAGCACGCCGGGCAGCGGCATCGCGAGGGCGCACGTGAGAGTGAGGCCGAGCACGCGACTGCGTACGCGGCGTTGAGAGTCACTCACCCCAGCGGGTGGTGTCGAAGTAGCTGAAACAGGCAATCTCATCGTTGAGGGCTCCAAAGTGTCAGTGCGTATACAGAAACATGGGTAGAAGGCACCGGCGAGTAGGTACACAAAAGCAGCGCGACCGCCCCGGTGTAGACGGTCACGCACGGAGGTGGCCCGCACCGCGGGCCACCTAGCAGGGGCTACAGCCCCTGAGCAAGCCTGTGGTAGGCCTGGTTCCAGCGCAGCTCACGTTCGAAGCCTGGACTCGTCGTCGACTCGTCGATCACGAGCAGTTCGACCTTGGCCATGCGCGCAAACTCCATCACCACGTCGATCCCCACGGCCGTGAACATGGCCGTGTGGTGGGCTCCCCCGGCGGCGAGCCAGCACTCCGACGAGGTGTGGAAGTTGGGCGCGGGCTGCCATACGGCGCGGCCCACGGGCAGTTTGGGCAGATCCGGCGCATCGACGTTCTCGACCACGTTCGCGACGAGCCTAAACCGGTCGCGCACATCGGCGAGCGACACCACCACAGCCGGGCCAGCGTCGGCCGTAAACACGAGCCGCACCGGGTCGTCCTTGCCGCCGATACCGAGCTCGTGCACCTCGAGAGAAGGCCTCGCCGAGGTGAGGCTCGGCGACACCTCGAGCATGTGCGCGCCGAGAATCAGCTCGCGTCCGGGCGTCAGATCGTAGGTGTAGTCCTCCATCAGGCTCACGCCGCCGGGCAGACCAGCGCTCATGACGTTGCCCACGCGGGTGAGCAGCGCCGTCTTCCAGTCGCCCTCGGCACCAAACCCGTAGCCCTCGGCCTGCAGCCGCTGTACGGCGAGGCCGGGCAGCTGCTTGAGCGCCCCCAGATCTTCAAAGTTCGTGGTAAACGCGCCGAAGCCGCCCTCTTCGAGGAACGACCGCAGCCCCACCTCAATGGCGGCTCCGTCGCGCAGCGCAGCGTGCCGGGCGCCACCCGGCAGCAGCTCGGGCGCGACATCGTAGAGGTCGACATACTCGGCGACGAGCGCATCGATCTCGGCCTCGCTCGCGGCAGCGACGGCGTCTGCGAGGTCATTGACCCCCCAGGTGTTCACCTGCACGCCGAAGACGTGCTCGGCCTCGGTCTTGTCGCCCTCGGTGACGGCCACGTTGCGCATGTTGTCGCCGAAGCGGGCGAGTTTGAGTGAGCGCGCAGCCGCGAGACCGGCGGCCGCTCGCTGCCAGGTTTCAATGCGCGAGCGTACGCGGGGGTCGCTGACGTGGCCAGCAACGGTGGTGCGGGGCACGCCCAGTCGCGTTTGAATGTACCCAAACTCGCGGTCGCCGTGGGCGGCCTGGTTGAGGTTCATGAAGTCGAAGTCAATGTCGTTCCACGGCAGTTCGACATTGGCCTGCGTGTGCAGGTGCAGCAGCGGCTTCTGCAGGGCGTCGAGGCCACTGATCCACATCTTGGCGGGGCTGAACGTGTGCATCCACGCGACGAGACCAATGACCCGATCATCGCTGTTGGCCTCGAGCATGATGCGTTTGATGGCGTCACGGTCGGTGAGCACCGGCTTCCAGACGAGCTTCACCGGAAGGTCTGCAAGGCCCGCCGCGACCGCCTGCGACTGCTCGGCCACCTGCCGCAGCGTCTCTTCGCCGTACAGCAGCTGGCTGCCGGTGACGAACCAAATTTCGTACCCGTCAAGCGAGTTATCGAGGGGCGAGCGGGTCATGAGAGATCCTTCCGAGTAATGGACGGGGCCGCGGCTAGGGCCCCTGACTGTGTAGCGGCGAGCTCGCGCGCGGCGACCGCTGCGCGCGGAGCTGCGAGGCCCGCAAGATAGTGGTCGAGGTAACGCCTGTACCCGGCGACGCCCGAGGCGATGGGGGCGAGCGTCGTCTGCGCGACGCCCGCAAACACCTGCGCCTCCAGATACTCTGCGAGCGTCTGCCCGGCAGAGCTGGTGCGGTAGGCGGCGAGCACGGCCATGCCCCACGCGCCGCCCTCGGCTGCGGTTTCTGCAATGGTGACGGGGGTGTCGAGAGCGTCGGCGAGCATCTGCTGCACGACGCCCGCGGTGCGAAAGACGCCGCCGTGCCCCACGAAGCTGTCGATCACGACGCGCTCGTGTTCGAGCGCGCGCATGCCGAGGCTGAGTGTGCCAAAGATGCCGTACACCTGCGCCCGCATGAGCGTCGCGAGGTTAAACTCGGCCCCCGGCGCCCGCGTCACAAGCGGCGCACCGTCGCGAAGGCCCGCAATCGGTTCGCCTGAGAGCTGGTTGTACGCGAGCACGCCTCCCGCGTCTGCCGGGGCCGTCTCTGCTGCCGCAAGCAGCGCGGCAAAGGCTCGATCCCTGCCCGGATCGGCCCCTATCGCAGCCGCGAACTCGCCAAATACGCCCGCCCACGCGGCGAGCTCGCTCGCCCCGTTGTTGCAGTGCACCATGGCGACGGCGTCGCCCACAGGCGTTGTCACGAGGTCGACGTCGGGGTGTATTTCGGTGAGGCCGCGCTCAAGCACGACCATCGCGAACACGCTCGTGCCCACGCTAATGTTGCCCGTGCGCGGGGCGACCGCGTTCGTCGCAACCATGCCTGTTCCCGCGTCGCCCTCTGGGGGCGCTGCGATGGCACCGGCCGCGAGCGTGCCCGCCGGATCGAGGCGGCGCGCGCCCGCCTCGGTCAGGGTGCCGGCCGCGGCGCCTGCGGGGAGCACACGCGGCAGCAGGTCACGAATCGCTGCGTGGACTGGGTAGCCCTGCTCGCTCGCAAACTGCGCGAATGCTGTGCAGCGGGTCTCGTCGTAGTCACACGTGGTCGAGTCGATCGGAAACATGCCGGCGGCGTCACCCACCCCGAGCACGCGCTCCCCCGTCAGCTGCCAGTGCACATAGCCCGCGAGCGTCGTGAGGAAGGTAACATCGGCGGTGTGCGGCTCACGGTCGACCATCGCCTGCGCGAGGTGCGCGACCGACCACCGCAGCGGAATGTTCTGCCCAAATCGCGCGGTGAGCTCTGCCGCCGCGGGTCCCGTGTTGGTGTTGCGCCAGGTACGAAACGGTACGAGCAACCGGTCTGACGCGTCGAACGCGAGGTACCCGTGCATCATGGCCGAGACACCGAGGGAGCCCACGCGCTCGAGCGCGACCCCGTGGGTTTCGGCGACCCGGACCGTCAGCCTGGCGTAGGCGTCGGCGATACCGGCCCACACATTCTCGAGGTCGTAGGTCCAGAGCCCGTCGCACAGTTCGTTCTGCCACTCGTGCTCACCTGTCGCGAGGACTTCGTGGGACTCTTCGTCGATGAGGCACGCTTTGATGCGGGTCGACCCGAGTTCAATGCCGAGCGCGGTGTGACCCGCTCGAATGCGTGCGCCACGCGTCGCGTGCGCTGCTACTGTTGCGCCCGTCATCGACGCTCGTCGCTCGTCTGCCCGTACACATTTTGGTAGCGGGCGTAGAGTCGGTCGATGTTTTCTTGTGCGATGGGAATCAGCTCACCTGCGCTGCGCGCATGGTGCACGGTGCGGGCGACGTCTTCGACCATCACCGCGGCCTTCACCGCGTCTTTCGCAGACACACCAATGGTGAACGGGCCGTGATTTTGCATCAGCACCGCGCGTGAGCGATGCCCCGTGAGCGTTTCAACAATGCCCTGCCCGATCGAATCATCACCGATGATCGCAAACGGACCGATGGGAATGGGCCCACCAAACTCGTCGGCCATGGCGGTGATGACACACGGGATCTCTTCGCCGCGGGCGGCCCAAGCCACCGCAAACGTAGAGTGGGTGTGCACGACGCCGCCCACTTCTGGCATGTGTCGGTACACATACGCGTGAGCCGCAGTGTCGCTCGACGGGCTGCGCTCAGACCCCAGGCTGCCGGGCACCGCCGCGCCGTCGAGGGTGCACAGGATCATGTTCTCGGGGGCGAGCTCGTCGTATGAGACGCCTGAGGGTTTGATCACAAACAGGTCCGCCCCGGGCACGCGGGCCGACACATTGCCGCCCGTCCACACCACGAGCTCGTTACGCACAAGCTCGCCGTGCAGCTGCGACACCTCTTCGCGCGCCTTGGCGATCTCGCGCTCTACTTCAGCTGAATACGCTGGAACAGTCATGTTCGTTACTCCTTCGAACGGGTGACGAGGCGCTGCAGCAGCACGAAGGCCAACAGGATTCCGCCGGTGATGATGGTGGTCATTTCGGGCCGTATTCCGCCGTCACGGGTGATGAGCACCGTCATCAGCCCGAGCACGAGCGCGCCCACGACAGAGCCGAGCACATAGCCGAAGCCACCCGTGAGCAGCGTGCCGCCGATCACGGCCGCCGCGATCGCGTCGAGCTCCCAGCCGATACCGGTGATGTTCTGGGCCGTGCCGAGGCGTGCGGTGTAGATCAAGGCTGCAACGCCCGCAAGGGTGCCGCTGATGACGTACACGAGCATCGTGGTGCGCTCGACGGGCAGGCCCATGAGCTTGGCCGACGGGGCAGAGCCACCGATTGCGTAGACCGTGCGGCCCGTGCGGGTGCGGTGCAGTACAAAGAATGCGCCCGCCACGATGAGGGCTGCGAGTACGACGCCCGGGGTGACGATCAGGTCGTTCACCTTGGGCCCGTCAATCACCTTCCACTGCGTGCTCAACCAGGTGAGCGCGGTGGCAGACTCGGGTACCCGCTCGGGCTCAGTGCTCAGAAGCGACGCAAGACCGCGGCCCAAAAACATCATCGCAAGCGTCGCGATGAACGGTTGCACGTTGAAGTATCGAATCAAGATGCCAGAGACGAGCCCCATGAGGCTGCCGATGCCGATCATCACAACGATGACGATGGTGGGGTGCCAGCCCGCCTTAGCCAACATCACGCCCGCGACGCTCGAGAGTGCGACAATGGCACCCACCGACAGGTCAATGCCGCCCGTCAAGATCACAAATGTGAGCGCAACGGCAAGCACGATCAAGTGGGCGTTATTGATGAGAAGGTTTGACAGCGTGCTCATCTGAAAGATGCGGCCGTACGCGATCTCGCCGAACACGAGCAGCGCGAGACACAGCACAATCGCGGCGAGGGTGGGAAACACGGCCAGGTTGGTGGTGGCGGTGTTCTTGAGCGACTGCCATGCAGTGGCGAGTTTGGTGGTCTCAGCCGACGAGGTCGGAGCCTGTGTGAGCGTCATACCGTCATCTCCTTTTGCTTCTCATCGAGCTTGATGAGCGCCGTCTGTGGCAGCCCGGCAGTGGGTAGTGGCCCGCCGGGCTTCTCGCTGCGCGATCTCACGAACCAGGCACGCACCCGCTCTGACTGCAGCAGGCACAGCACCAGAATGACCACGGCTTTGAAGGCGGGGGTGGCTGAAGACGAGACGCCGAGAAAGAGAATGGTCTTGTTGAGGGTCGCGATGAGCAGCGCACCGACCGCGGCGCCGCTGATCGAGAACTTGCCGCCGGTGAGCGCGGTGCCACCGATCACCACTGCCAAGATGGCGTCCATTTCGAGCTGGTACCCGGTGCGCGATACGTCAACGGTCATCACGGTGGCCACAGAGAACACACCGGCGATGCCCGCGAGGATGCCGCTCGCAATGTACACCGTCATCAGGATCCCAAACGGGCGTACGCCGGCCATGCGGCTCGCCTTCGGGTTGATACCGATCGACTCGACCATCAGGCCGAGTGCGCTGCGGCGCACAATGACGCCCACGGCGACGACAATCGCAACCGCGAGCAGAAAGACCACGGGAATGCCCAGCACGAAACCGTTGGCGATCCACCGAAAAGTGTCATTCGTGGCGGTCGTGTTTTGACCACCCGTGATCACCTTGGCGAGGCCGCGCCCCGCGAGCATCAAGATCAGGGTGCTAATGAACGGCTGCAGCCCTACGACAGCCACGAGCACTCCGTTGATCGCGCCCATCAGCGCGCTCACCAGCAGCGTGAGTCCGAGCGCAGCGAATGCTGCACCGGGGGTGGGGCCTGCCGAGCGCAAGAACTCCATTGAAACCGCGCCGGCAACCGCCATCACTGAACCAACCGAGAGGTCGATGCCGCCCGTGGCGATGACCATGGACATGCCCAGCGCGATCATCAAGATTGGGGCGGATGCACGCAGAATATCGATGAGGTTCCCCACGAAGTGGCCGTTCTCGGGGTTTACCGAGATGGCCAAATAGCCGGGGTCCTTCACCAGGTTGAGCATGAGGAGCAGCACGATCGCGGCTGCACCCCAAAACAGGGGCGACCGCACGATCCGCTTGAGTGTGCTGTCGTGTGAGGCGCTGGCGTTCATCGTGTTTCCTCTCTCGTAGTGGGTTCGGGGTGGGCGGCGGGATCGTCAGAATCAGCGGCGATCACATCGACGATGTGCTGCGCTGTGACGCCCGGGCCGTTCATAATCTCGCCGACCTTCTGCCGGTCCTTCAGCACGACGATGCGCTCGCTCAGGCGCACGACCTCTGTGAGCTCAGAAGAAATGAACACGACAGACACGCCGCTTTCTGCGAGCTCGGCGACGGCCTCCTGGATCTCGGCCTTCGCACCCACGTCGATGCCGCGCGTGGGCTCGTCGAGTATGAGCAGCTCGGGGTTCGTGGCGAGCCAGCGGCCCAGCAGTACCTTCTGCTGGTTACCGCCCGACAGGTTCTTGATCATGCGCTCGGGATCTGCGGGGCGCACGCCCAGAGCATCGATGTACTTCGTCACCAGCTCGTCTTGTTCTTTGCGCCGGATCGGCCGTGCCCAACCGCGCTGTGCCTGCAACCCGAGAATGAGGTTCTCGCGCACCGTGAGGTCGCCGACGATGCCCTCGTCGCGTCGATTCTCGGTCGAGTATGCGATGCGCTCTGACAGTCCCGTCGCGGGGGTACGCAGCTCGATGCGCTTGCCGCGCTTCTTCAACTTGCCCGTGTCGGGTCGGTCGGCACCGTAGAGCAGGCGTGCGAGTTCGGTGCGACCCGAACCGAGCAGCCCCGCCACACCCACGACTTCGCCGGGGTAAATACTAAAATCTGTGGGTTCGAGTGAGCCGCGGCGACCGATCCGGCTCGCCTCGACGAGCGGAGTCTCTTCGCTGTGATCGCGGCTTTCGACGCGCCTGTTGCCGCCGAGCTCAGCGAGCGCGTTGAGGTCCTTGCCGATCATTTCGGCGATCAGCGCGTGCCGGTCAAGCTCTGAGGTGCGGTACTCACCGACGAAGCTGCCGTTGCGCAGAATGGTCATGCGGTCGCTGATCTCATAGATCTGATCGAGAAAGTGCGACACGAACAGGATCGCGACGCCCGAGTCGCGCAGCTGGCGCATGACGCCAAAAAGCTGCTCAACCTCTGCTGCGTCGAGGCTCGAGGTCGGCTCGTCCAGAATGAGCACGCGCGCGTCAATGACCATGGCGCGGCAGATTGCGATGAGCTGCTGCAGCGCGATCGAGATGGTGGAGAGCTGTTTGCGCGTATCGAGGTGCCCGAGCCCAAAACGCTCGAGTTTGACACGGGCGGCGGCATGGGTCGCTTTCCAGTTGATTCCGAACGGACCGCGTATCTCGTGCCCGAGCATGACGTTCTCGCCGATGCTGAGGTTCGTGACGAGGTTGACCTCTTGGTAGACCGTGGCGATGCCGGCGGCCTGCGCGTCGGCGGTGCCGAGAAAGCGCTCGTCCCGGCCATCAACGGTGATGGTGCCCGAGGTGATCTTGTAGACGCCCGTGAGCGCCTTGATCATGGTTGATTTTCCGGCGCCGTTCTCGCCCATGAGAGCGTGAACCTCGCCCGGGAAGAGCCGGAGGCCGGCTCCATCGAGGGCTTTGACCCCGGGAAACTCGACCGTGATGCCGCGCATGTGCACGGTTGGTGTTTCGAGTTCGGGCATGACGAATGCACCCCTTCAGCGTGTGCGATGTAAGAGTTTGAGAAGAAGCGGGGAGCTGGGCGCCAGGCGCCCAGCTCGCACTCGCTAGTACTGGCGCTCGGGAAGAGCGGTCTTGGCTGCCTCGGGCGAATCGAACGCCATGCTCGGCACCATGATGTACGACTCAACGGTGTCGCCGTTGAGGGTCTTGCGCACCGCGTCGATTGCGGTCTCACCAAACAGCGGGTTGTACTCGTGCACGAAGCTCAGCTTGCCGTCTGCGAGCGCCTCGAGCGCGGGCTTCGTGCCGTCGATCGTCGCAATCTTGACGTCCTCGCCGGGCGTCAAGCCCGCCTCTTCTACTGCCTGAACCGCGCCGAGACCCATCTCGTCGTTCTGCGCGAAGATGAGCTGAATGTCGTTACCGTTCGACTTCAGGAGTGTCTCGGTGACGCTCTTGCCCTCGCTCGTCGACCAGTTGGCGGTCTGTGCCGCGACCTTCTCGAGCTTCGAGCCCTCAACGGCTGCGTCCCAGCCCTTGTTGCGCTCGTTGACGACGCCCACGCCCGCGGGGCCCTCAAGCACGATGTACTTGCCGCCGTCTGCGAACTGATCTACCGCCCAGTCACCCACACCCTCAGCAACGGTGGCGTTGTCGGGCGCGATGCGCGTGACGTACAGCTCGGGGTTGTCGGGCTCGATGCCGCGGTCGAGCAGCAGCACGGGAATCTCTGCCTCCTGCGCGCGGGCGAGCGGGTCTTCCCAACCGGTCGCCTCGGTTGCCGACAGCAGAATCACGTCGACACCCTCGTCCACGAACGACGTGAACGCGTCGATCTGTGACTTCTGGTCGAGGTTGGTGGCGGGGGCGTACTTCAGGTTGAAGCCCTCCTCCTCGGTGAACGTGTCGCGCACGTTCTGCTCGTTGGCTTCACGCCAGCCACCCTCGGGGCCAACTGCCACGAAGCCGACGGTCACGGCGTCGCCGCTTGCAGCGTTCGCGTCGCTTCCACCCTCAGAGCCACCGCTCGAGCAGCTCGCCAGACCGAGCACGAGTGCCCCGGCCGCAAACATTCCTGCCATGCCGAGCATGCGCTTCTTCATTGCCATGTGTTTCTCCTCCTTGAGATCCCTTTTTGGTATCCCGGCGACTTCGCCGACACGAGCGCAGCCAGACGACAGTCGCCGCTCGTTCACCCAATTGTGCGCGCTCACAATTGGGGCGAGCAACATGATTCGCACTTCGTTACCAACTTGTTACCGCGAACACGACGGAGGCGCCACAGGCGTCCAAGCACTCAGGGATGGCTGTTTGCTCTCGTGCAGGAGATCAGCGCTTATGCAGGATCAAAACTCGGTTTTGGTCCTGCGCGAGTGCGGATCTCCTGCGCGAGTGCAAATCCGAAGTAGCGAGCGCGCGACCGGGAGCGACCGGGCGCACGTTGCGCGCGCGGTTACTCCAGCATGCCGGGCGGCGCCGTAGACTCACGCACGACGAGGCGCGGGCTGATCTTCGTTTGTTGCGCGCTGGGCGTGCCACCGATGGCCTCCACTAAGAGACTCACCGCCAGCTCGCCCAGCGCCACAAAGTCTTGCCGCACCGTGGTAAGCGGCGGCAGGTAGTGGCTCGAGTCGGGTACGTCGTCAAAACCGACGACGCTCACCCGGCCGGGCACCGAGATGCCGCGCTCTGCCAGACCGTGAATCACGCCCAGCGCCATCTGGTCGTTCGCCACGAAAACCGCGGTAAACCGGGTCGCATCTACCGAGCGCGCCCAGTCGTACCCGCAGTCGGCCGTCCAGTTGCCCTCGAAATACTCCCCGCCAGGCACGCCGGCGGCGTGTAACGCGTCGCTCCACCCCCGCTTACGTTCGCGCGCATCAAACCAGTCGGCGGGCCCTCCTAGATGCGCGATGCGCTCATGCCCGAG
This sequence comes from Leucobacter faecis, assembly GCF_054456635.2. Classification (NCBI taxonomy): domain Bacteria; kingdom Bacillati; phylum Actinomycetota; class Actinomycetes; order Micrococcales; family Microbacteriaceae; genus Leucobacter; species Leucobacter faecis. The sequence continues at coordinate 76,089 of NZ_JBTJEP020000001.1, read as the reverse complement.
CTCGATGAGGTGAGCCACCGCGAGGTTCGCCCCCGCATACTGATCGACCGAAGCTGTGGCAACCCCCGGCAGCGTTGCGGGGATCAATAGGATCTGTGGCACCGTCGTGGGGTGAGCCTGCAGCGTCTGCAGCGAAGACTCACGCGGGGCGATCATGCACAGCCCGTCTATGTCTTGTTCGAGAAGCCCTTGCAAGGCCGCTTCTATACTGAGGCTGCCATCGTCGGTGGTGGTGAACGATCCCACCGTGTAGCCGGCCTCATGGGCGGCAGCTTCAAAGGCGTGCAGCATGCTGTTGGGGCCGTATTCGACCGGGTTATCGACCAGCACCCCCAGCCGCATCGCTTTGCGCATCGCCAACGCCCGCGCGGTCGCGCTGCGTTGGTACTGCAACTGCACGATCGCGTCATCCACTCGCTTACGCGTCGTGTCTCGAATGTTTGGATGCCCGTTGAGCACGCGCGAGACGGTCATGTGTGAGACCCCCGCGAGCTTCGCCACATCGTAGATGTTGGCTCGCCCCGCACCGGTGGTTGCTGGGTAGTTCATCTGTCACCTTCCCGTCTGCCGCGTGGGCGCCCGGGCCTCCCTCCGTTGGAAGGCCCGCCCGGGCGCACCCGGTCTTACAATCAGACGATATCGTAGCCGCTGCGCTGGCGGCTGCTGCTGAGCCGCACGCGTGGTCGCGGCCGCAAGATCGCCACCGCTCCGAGCATCGCGAGCACGAACGCGCCGCCCAGCACCCACTGCAGCGTCTGCCCACCGGTCGCGGCGAGCGCCGCGTCAGCCTCGGTTGCTGCGGTCTCAGATCCGGATCCCTGCGTGCCCGCGGTAGTACCCGAGCCGTTGCCGCCGTCATTGCTGCCGCCGGTGCCATTGCCGCCGTCGGAGCCGCCGGTGCCACTGCCGCCGTCAGCCCCACCGTCAGCCCCACCGTCAGCGCCGCCGTTCGTCGCGGGATCCTTCACCACGACGGCGAGTTTGACCGTCGGCGCGGCGAGCTCTTCGGCCGCCTCCATGTCGAGCACGGGCATGCCCTCGGCATCGAAATGCACACGTCGCACGAACATGTCACGGCCAGACAGGCCGTTGTGATCGGTGCGCGCGTGGAACACGTAGATCAGGCTGCCGTCTTCGTCTTCAGACCACATCCCATGCCCGGTACCGAGCTGCCATTCGCCCTCGAACTGGCCCGACTTCTGCAGCGGCGCGTTGAGCTTTTGCCATGATGCCGGATCAGTCAGGTCACTGCCGCTCGCGTCTGCGATCGCGAGGCCCGTCGTGTAGGTGTCGCCCACGCTCGAGCCCGAGTAGAGCATGTAGAGCTTGCCGTCACGTGTGTGCACGTTGGGGCCCTCAGCGCACACGTTGTCCCAGGCGTACTCGGGTGTGATGATGCGCACCGGATCGCTGGTGAGCGTCGTCGGGTCTGCGGGGTCTACCTTGGCGATAAACGTGACACACACCTGCTGCCAGGCGTAATAGGCCTGGCCATTAGCGTCGGTGAAGTACGTCATGTCGAGCGAGATGCCAGAGACATCGTTCAGCGCAGAGCCGTCGGCCCGCACGACGTGTTCGGGCTTTGACCAGTTCGCCGGGTCGGCCGGGTCGAGGTGGTTACCCGACTCGTCTTGGCCGAGCTGCATGATCGATGCGCGCCCCGTCATCATGTTGGGACCGTTGCCGTAGCAGGGCATAAACAGGATCGACAGTTTGCCATCGATCTCGTGAAACTCGGGCGCCCAGAAGCAGCCGGTCATGACACCGCCGTAGGCGTCGGTGTCACCGCGATCGAGTAGGTGAATTTCGGTGCCGCCGGCCGCGTCTGCGAGCCCCGAGATCGTCTCAGCCACACGAATCGGCATGAACGCTCGGCTCTGCTGATGAATATTGTCACCGTAGATATCGTTGGTGGCGATCATGAGGTAGCGGTCTTCGCCGTTGTAATCGAAGTGATACACCGACGGGTCTGCACGCTCGTCAGCAAACGGCTTCGGGTACTCGGTCTGCTTCACCGTGCCGATCGCCTCATAGCGACCCGGCGTTGACACGTCGACCCCCGACGTGTCCCACTCAGAGATGGGCAGCTCACGGGTAGACCCGTCAGAGTACGTAAGCTCGGTAGCCGCTGGCAGCCTGGCGTCGAGGTCTGTGCTGCCCGGCGTCACGGTGAGGGCTTCGTACTCGGTGAAGCCCGTGTTCGTGATGCGCCCGTATCGCTGTGTAAGCGATGCCGCAACCTCTTGTGGCACGGTCAGTTGCACACCGCCAGCAACATCGTCGATACCAGCAATGTTTGCCGAGTCGAGCTGTCGTGCACCAGTCACACGGCCGGCGATCGACGTGCCCACCTCGGGGGTGGTCACCGCCGCAATGAGATCATCAAAGTTCTGGTGTCGTTCGGCTCCGCCGGCGGTCGACCACGAAACGCGGTACACGCCCGCATCGGTGTCAAAAATGGCGGTGGGGCGACGCACACCGTCAGCCTCGTCGAGCGCCAGCAGCCCCACTTCTTCATAGCTGCGCAGGTCATCGGTGACCGCGAGCAGGGCCGAGTTCGTCTGCGAACCGTCTGCACCGCCGCCGCGTGCTACCCGAGTGGCGATGACCCCGTACCGGCCGTCTTCGAGCTGAAAGACCGACGGATCTTGCAGGCTACGAATGAGAGCAGAGTCGGGCCCGGTCACGGGCACATCTGATGCTACGCGCGCAAAGAACACGCCGTAGTTCTCATTGAGTGGCTGCCACTTGGAGTCTGCGGCGAGCGCCAGATGCATGCTCAGAGCAACGTCTGGGTTATTGGCGGCCTGCACCGTGGTGGGGGTGCGATGGTAGGCGAGCAGTTCTGCAGCGTCTTCGAGCACCGTCACGGTAAACGTCTTAGAAGTGGTCTCGGCAGGGGCGCCCTCGCGCGCGATTTCGACGGTAATGCGTGCGGGCTCTGCGGCCTGGGCCGCTCCCTTGCCCGAAGCCACGGTACCGTCGGTGACTGTTACGCCCTCAGCTTTCTTGACCGTCACGGTTAAGCCGGCGGGCGCCGCTGGCAGCTGTGCGCCGTTGGCCATGACCGAAGGCACCACGTACTGTTCGGCGGCGAGTGCAAGCCGTTCAGCGTTTGTGAGGGTTGATGGCATCACGCGCACGGTCGTGTCTCGTGTGGCAGTCACGCCGCGCAGTGTGACCGTGGCGGTGAGCGTCACCGGCACCGCCGCGGCTCCCGCTTCGGGCTGTGACACGCTGCCGTTTGCGTCGATCACGTCGGGCACGCTCGAGGTCCAGGTGATCTCGCCGGATCCGGTGGGCAGGGCGACGCGGTCACGCGTGATGTCTCCCTGCGGCATGCTGATGCCGTCGAGAATGTGATCGGCCTGGGCCCCAATGGTGACGGCGTTGAACCCCGCGTCTGCAAGGCTCGCCTCCTGCACCTCGTCGGCGCTCAGCACACGGTCATAGACGCGAAACGCCGAGACCTCGCCTGCAAACAGCGGGTCGGGCCACGGCGAGCGACCAATGGTGCTGAGCGACTGATCTGCGATGGACGCGGGCGTGAGTGACGTGTTTGTTTTGCCCGCCAACTGCCCATCGATGTAGAACGAGAGGGTCCCTGCTGCGCCGTCGAGCACGCTCGTGAGCGAGTACCACTGGTCTGCTGCCAGGTTGGACGACGCGGCCGCGTTCGACTCCCCCGAGTTCGACGCTGTTGTGATCGCGGTGCGCGGGGCGTCCTTCGCGGTGGCAAAGAAGTACTCGGTGCTGGAGTTATTGCCAATGTTCCAGATGAAGTTGTAGTCGCGCTTCATCGCCGCCGTGATCTTTACCTCGGTCGTGACGGTCGCCGAGCTCTTGCCGGTGAGCAAGCCCTCGGGAAGGCGTACCCAATTACCCGGGCCGCTCTTGGCGCCGCCAGAAAGCTTGAGCGATGTTCCTGTCCACTGCGAGTCGGCCGAGTTTTCAACCGTCGCGGCGTCGCCGCCAGGCACGAGGTTTGCCACCTCGCTGCCACTCGTCTGGGTAAACGCGAAGTCAGCCACGAGGCCGTCTGTGGCGGGGGCGGCGAGCGCCGCGCTGCCGAGTGGCATGAGTGAGAGAGTGATCGCACCCGCCGCGGTGAGCGCGAGCGCGCTCCGTGTATTTCGTTGCATCAATAGCCTCCTTTGGCCGTCGAAGTCGATAGGTGCGGGCGCCGCCCCGCTTGCTGCTGCGCGTGGCGGCGCCCGTCGAGCTGCGTCTAGTGCCCGGTGGGTCGCGTCACCCGACGGCGACGCAGCGCGAGCGATCCGAGCAGGGCCAGGGCCCCTAGCGCGGTGGCCGCGAGTGCGCCCATCACGGGTGAGTGCGGGGCGCCGGTCGCGGCGAGCGCCGCGTCGGTCTTGGGCGCTGCGGCCTCGGATCCGGATCCCTGCGTGCCCGCGGGGGTACCTGAGCCGTTATTCCCTTCGCCCCCGGCGCCCTTGCTGCCGTCCGTGCCGTCAGTACCGTCAGTACCGTCCGTACCGTCGGCACCGTCAGTACCGTCAGTACCGTCAGTGCCGTCAGTGCCGCCGCCGTTGCCGCCGTCGGCGCCCTCATCGGAGCCGCTACCGGCACCCTCATCCGGAGCCTGCGCGACCGTGATCTGCGCCGTCACGGGGTGACGGGAGTCGTCTTGAGCGATGCCCTGCACAAGGAACTCGCCCGCCGCCGCGTACTCGTCGGCTTCGATCGCTTCCCACTCCACAGCGACCTCGTGCACGGCGCCGTCGGCGGTCGTGAGTGCGACCGTGGCGGGGAGCTGCGGCGCAACCCCCGGCGTCGTGGCCACTGCCACCTTTGCCGCATCTTCGACCGCGATGGCGGGCGCATAGGCCGCGAGCACGCCCTCGTACTGGGCGCGGGTCACGGGCACGATCGTGCCGTGGCGCGGCTTGCCGTTGTCGGAGTTGACCGGGAGCTGTGACACGGGCATTTCATCGCCAATGACCTGCCAGGAGCTCGCGTCGGTGATGTCGTCAGTCGCCATGGGCACGTAGTGGTTCGGGCCGCCGTGGTAGTTGGGCTGGTCGGCAAATAGGTAGTACTCGTACCCGTTGACGTCATCTGCGTTGGCGGGAAACAGTGAGGGGCCTTCGCCCGCCGAGAAGGTACCGCCGTAGCCGTTTGGCTGTCCATTGCCAATCTTCGTGCCGTCTTCGACCCACTCGTCAGCGGCGCCGGTGGTGCCGGGGTATGCCGCTGCGACCTTCGCGAGCAGGTCTGTTGAGTGCTCCTGCCGCAGCGTCATCGACTTTTCGTCTTTGTACACGCGATAGTAGTCGTCGCCGTGCTTGGCCACGGTGACGTCGATTGATCCGGCGCCTGCCTGGCCGCGGCGGTCAACGTCGATCCACACTTCTGGTTCTGAGAATTCAACGAAGTCGGGTGTTGTCGCGACCATCATGCGGTTGTAGTTGGGGGTGTTACCGTGGCTGCCCTCGGTGTCTGTGTCGTACAGGTTCGACGCCCAGTACACGACATAGAGTCCCAGCTCGTCGTCCCAGTAGGCTTCGGGGGCCCATGTGTTGCCAGCAAACCCGGTGCTGACGGTGACGTGGCGCTGCTCTGACCAGTTCACGAGGTCGCTCGACTCCCACACCTCAATGGCGCGTGAACCGTAGGTCTGCGCACCGGTGAACCCACCGGGGCGGCCGTCAATTTTCAGGTCGGTCGCGATCATGTAGAACGTGTCACCGTCTGGCGAGCGCAGAATGAAGGGATCACGCAGCCCCTCTTCGCCCATGTTCGAGGTGAAGATGGGAGTGCCCTCATTGAGGGTGTTCCAGTCGAGGGCGTTATTTCCCTTGGATGCCGCGAGGCTAATCTTCTCGCCGCCAACGCCCTCACCGGTAAAGAAGGCCCACACGTAGGCTTCGTCGGGAGCTTCGTCAGCGGGAAGCGGTGCGATCGACGCGGTGAAGTCACGGGTGAGCGTAACTGCCCCGTTGGTGGTGGTGGCGCGCAGGTTCACCTCGGCGGCAGCGGTGGCCGGGCGCGTAACGGTGACGGTGTGGGAGTCTGCGTTGACTCCAGCGCCGATGCTGGCGTGCTCGGCACCCTTCGTGATGTCCCAAGTGATCGACGACCCCTGAGCCCCCAGAAGTGGGAGCGAGAAGTCGCCGCGCAGCGCATCAATGTTGTTGATCGAGAGGGCGTCGCTATCGCGCTGTGCCGAGCTTTCGTCGGTGACCGCTGCGACGTTCACGGTAATGGTCGCCACGATGCCTGGGTTGCCCGCCGCCGTCGCCGTAATCGTCGCTTGGCCGGCAGCACCGGCCGTGACGACCCCGGCTGCGTCGACCGCGGCGACAGCGGCGTCTGTGCTCGACCACACAACATCTTGCTCTGACCCCGCGGGGGCGATCGTCGATCGCAGGGTCGTGCTCTCGCCCTCCCAGGTCTGCCATGCCTGCTCACCGCTGTCATCGGTCGAGATTCCAGTGCCCGACAGTGCGATCGATGCGGGCGTGGGCGCGCCCAGCTGCGTGGCCGTGAGCGCCGCGGGTGTGATCGTGAAGTTGTCGATCAGCCCCGAGAAGTACTCGCCGCCGCCCCAGTTGGCTTTGCCGAGCTGAAGCACGCCGCCGTTGCTACCGAGGATCTGCGACAGGCTCGGGCCCTTTGTGTTCTTCGACACCAGCTGCTGGTCGACGTACACGCGGGCCGTATCGCCGTCGAGCACGATGTCGATGTGCTGCCACTGCCCCGCGGTGCGCGCGGCGGTCAGGTTACCCTCGGTGACACGCGTACCGGTGTTGTTGTAGCGTTCGACCGTCAGTTTGGCAGCGGTATCGAGCGTGCCGAGGTAGGTCTCTTTGCCGTTTGTTGGCGCCCCGGCGCCCCGCGCCGCATACACGGCCCAGCCCGTGTTGCCCTGCGTGTCGGGCAGGCTGTCGTACGAGATCGTCACGGCGTCGAGGCTGGCAAGCGGCGACCCACCGCCCGTCTTGGTCACATCGAGCCAAAAGTTTTTGCCGAGCCTGGCCGCGGTGCCTTGCCCGGGCGCCCCGGCTTCAAGCTTCTCGGTGCCCTGCACCGTCGCCTGCGCCCCTCCCCCGGCAAAGACCCCACCGGCCGCGGGCGCATTGAAGTCAAACTCCGCGATGGGCGCTGGAATGGTCCCGGGATCGGCAAACGCGCCCGCCCCCGGAACTGCGATCAGGGCGCACGCGGCGGCGGTTGCAATGGCACCGGCTCTCAGCCACGTATTACTTCGGGTATTGCGTGAACTCACTCCGTGTCTCCTTCGACAGTTTGCGTGCAGTGCGATGAGCCTTCTCCGCGCAGATACGCGGCACCCCCGTCACGCTCGTCACCAACGGCAACTTGTGAGCGATAACAAGCATCGGCAAAGAATCATGTTAGCGAGAACGGCCTCGCTGCGCTAGCCCCGACACCACACAGCTGGCCGCGGGAACCCTGCCGAGATGCAGCGCGCGGCGTTACCCTGTAACCGTCAGCACACCGGCATTGAAGCGGAGGCAGCATGGAGCCCGTGATCATCTCTGGCGGCTCGGGGCTCATCGGTCGCGCGCTCGCCCAGTCACTGCGCGCGGGCGGCACTCCCGTCACGCAGCTCGTCAGGCGGCCAGCGACCGGCCCCCATGAGATCCAGTGGCAACCGGGTGAGCGCGCTCTTGATCCGGATCATGTTGCCGGGGCCCGCGCCGTCGTAAACCTCAACGGAGCGAGCATCGGCAGGCTGCCGTGGACGCGCGCGTACCAGCGGCAGCTACGTGCGTCGCGGCTGGACGCGACGCGCACGCTCGCGACCGCGCTGCGAGCGCTCGGACCGGGAGCCCCGGCGTTCTTATCGGCATCGGCCGTGGGATTCTACGGTGATGCGCCGGGGCAACAGCTCACCGAGCAGCACAGCGTGGGGGCCACGTTTTTGGCGCGGCTGTGCGCAGATTGGGAACACGAGGCCAGGCGCGCGGGCCCCCAGGTGCGGGTCGTACACCTGCGCACCGCGCCGCTGCTATACCCCGAGGGCGTGCTGAAACCACTCGTCTCGCTCACCAGGCTCGGGGTCAGCGGCCCGCTTGGGCGGGGCACTCAGGTGTGGCCGTGGATCTCACTCACTGATGAGGTGCGCGCCATCGAGCACCTCATCAGCGAGCCCATCGAGGGACCCGCAAACCTGAGCGGCCCCGCCCCAGCCACCGCCACCGAGATCGGGCGCGAAATCGCCCGCCGCCTGCACCGCCCCTACTTGCTACCGGCGCCCGCCTGGGCGCTGCGCGCAGGACTCGGCCGCGATGCCGCCGACTCCCTGCTCTTGGCCGACGCCCGCGTCGTACCCGAGCAGCTCACCCGCTCGGGGTTCACATTCGAGCACGAGACCGCCGCCGCGGCAATCACCGCCGCGCTGAGCGGCTAGGCGAGCGCTCCACCGAGGTCACCATGAGCAACGACATGCACCACGACATGCACCACGATCACGTCGCACAGTATCGGCGCCTGTTCTGGATCATGCTGGTGTTCGCGATACCCACCGTGCTGCTGTCACCCATGTTCGCGATGATCGTGGGGTACCCGCTGCCCGATCTGCCAGCCCTCACCTGGGTCTCCCCCGCCCTCGGAACGCTGATGTATGCGTGGGGTGGCAGGCCGTTTCTGACCGGAGCCATCACCGAGATCCGGTCTCGCACGCCCGGCATGATGCTGCTCATCGGCCTCGCCATCACGGTCGCGTTTCTCGCGTCGTGGGGTGCGAGCCTCGGCCTCATTCACCACGAGCTCGACTTCTGGTGGGAGCTCGCGCTCCTTATTGTGATCATGCTGCTCGGGCACTGGATCGAGATGCGTTCGCTCGCCCAAACCACCTCAGCCCTTGACTCACTCGCCGCACTCCTCCCCGACGAAGCCGAACGAGTCGAGCCCAGCGGTGAAGTCGTCACCGTCTCGCCCGCAGAGCTCAACGTCGGTGACGTCGTGATCGTGCGCCCCGGCGCCAGCGTGCCCGCCGACGGCCGCATCACCGATGGCAGCGCGGCCATGGACGAGTCGATGGTCACGGGCGAATCTCACACCGTCACCCGCAGCGAGGGCGAACACGTCACCGCCGGCACCGTCGCCACCGACTCGGGTCTGCGCATCGAGATCACCGCCACCGGCGATGACACTGCCCTCGCAGGCATTCAGCGCCTCGTCACCGAGGCGCAACAATCGTCATCGCGCGCACAACGCCTCGCCGACACCGCCGCCGGCTGGCTATTCTGGTTCGCCCTCGGGGCCGCCATCATCACCGCGATCATCTGGACCCTCACAGGCCGCCCCGACGACGCCGTCATACGCACCATCACCGTGCTCGTCATCGCCTGCCCGCACGCCCTCGGCCTCGCCATCCCCCTCGTCGTATCGATCGCGACCGAGCGCGCCGCCCGCGGCGGCATACTCATCAAAGACCGCCTCGCCCTCGAACGCATGCGCACCGTCGACACCGTGCTGTTCGACAAAACCGGCACCCTCACTCGCGGCACCCCGGTCGTCACGCACCTCGACACGACGCCGGGCATTGATCCGGATCAGATGCTCGCGCTCGCCGCCGCCGCCGAGTCAGACAGCGAGCACCCGCTCGCGCAGGCGATCGTGCGGGCCGCGGCAGACCGCGGCCTCGACGTGCCCGCGAGCTCGGAATTTGCGTCGTCGCCCGCGGTGGGCGTGACCGCGACCGTGGCGGGGAGCCGTGTGCGCGTGGGCGGCCCGCACCTGCTCGCCGAGGAGGGCGCGGCGGAGCACCCGGCCGCCGACGAGTGGCGCGCGAGCGGGGCGACGATCTTGCACGTGCTGCGAGACGGCGCGGTCGTGGGGGCGCTCGCGCTCGCCGACGAGACGCGCCCCGAGTCGCGTCAGGCCGTTGACGCCCTGCACACCCAAGGCGTCACAGTCGTGATGATCACGGGCGACGCCTGGGCCGTTGCGCAGTCGGTTGCACACGACCTGGGCATCGATCGCGTGTTTGCGGGCGTGCACCCCGAAGACAAGGCAGCGAAGGTGCGCGAGCTGCAGGGCGAAGGCCGAGTCGTCGCGATGGTGGGTGACGGCGTGAACGATGCCCCCGCGCTCGCGCAGGCCGATGTGGGGCTCGCTATTGGGGCCGGCACCGACGTCGCGATCGCTTCGGCGGGCGTGATCCTCGCGAGCGACGACCCGCGCTCGGTGCTGCAGGTGGTCGCGCTGTCGCGCGCCACGTACCGCAAGATGAAACAGAATCTGTGGTGGGCGGCCGGGTACAACCTGGTGTCGGTGCCGCTCGCGGCGGGCGTGCTCGCGCCCGTGGGGTTCGTGTTGCCGATGTCGGTGGGAGCGGTGTTAATGTCGCTCTCGACGGTGGTCGTGGCGCTGAACGCGCAGCTGTTGCGCAGACTCGACCTGCGGCCCGGGTGACACTAGATATCTGATGTTTGTCTGATGTACCCTGAGGGTATGAGCACTGCCACATTCACAGACCTTCTGCGTAGGCCAAAAGAGGTGCTTGCGCGCATCAACGAAGAGCAGGTGCGCATCACGCGCCGAGACGGCGACGACTTGGTTATTTTGCGGGGCCATGACCTCGATGTGCTCGAGAGCGGCGTAGCGCTCTCAAGTCAACTCATCAGAGCGATCCACCGCAATAGCGGCAACGTTGAAGTCGCGCTCACCGAACTATTTGCTTGGGCCAACGACTTCAAAGACAGTGAACTCGCTGAGTACGCGACAGAGATCGAGAGCCTCCTATACTCCGCCAGTGAGCTCGGCAGTTTTGAGCGACTGCTGCGCGTGCAAACGGAGTGGCGCGAAACCGCCGCCGCATACGCGATGGATATGACGCCCACTGATCCGGTTGAATTTACTGATCCGCCACGTCGGGCTCCACGCCCCTAAGACTATGAACAGGAAACGCGGCGAGGTCGTTCCTAGACCAGTAAAGCTGACTGAGTTCGAAATCTATTTCGCTAGCAATGCCGCCCAACTTCAGGGAGCGGCACGCGAGCAACGCCCGCTTACAGGAGGCCGAGTTCGAGCACGATGAGCGCAACGTTGAGCGCCACGATGCCGGCTGTGACACCCCAACCCGCGGCCGTCGTCCACGCCGCGTTCGTGGCGCCAGCCATGATGCTGCGGCGCGAGGTGAGCCACACCAGCGGCACGAGCGCGAACGGAATACCAAAGGACAGCACCACCTGACTCAATACGAGTGCGAACGTGGGGTCGACCCCCACCGCCAACACGACGATCGCGGGGATGATGGTGATGAGCCTGCGCGTAATGAGCTTCAACCGCGTGCGAAATAGACCGCCCATAATGTCGCTGCCGGCGTAAGCGCCCACCGCGGTCGAGGCGAGCCCCGACGCAAGCAGTGCGATCGCGAACAGCAGCCCGGCCGTCGTGCCGAGTGCTGTTTCGATGGCGGCGTGCGCCCCCTCGAGCGTATCTGTGCCATCGACTCCAGGAAGCACGGTGGCGGCCACGAGCAGCATCACAAGGTTCACCGTCCCCGCAATGGTGAGCGCGATGGTGACATCAATGCGGGTCGCTCGAATCAGCCTGGGCAGGGGCACGCGCGGCCCCGTGCTGAATCGGTCGCGTGCGAGTGACGAGTGAGCGTAGATGGCGTGCGGCATAACGGTCGCCCCCATAATGCTCGCGGCGAGCAGCACCGACTGCGCACCGTCAAACTTCGGCACCATGCCACCCAGAACGTCGCCCGGGGCGGGTGGTGCGACGAAGAGGCCGTAACAAAACCCGATCACGATCACGATGATGAGCCCCATGATGGCAAACTCAAACGTTTTGGCGCCCCGTTTGGCCTGCACAAAAAGCAACGCCGTCGAAACCACTCCCGTGATGATCGCGCCCGCGACGAGTGAAATATCGAAAAGGATCCAGAGGGCGACAGCGCCGCCGATCACTTCTGCGACATCAGTCGCGATCGCCACAAACTGAGCCTGCAGGCCGTAGAGAATGCGGCCGCGGCGGGTCTTCATCCGCGCACCCAGCAGCTCAGCCATGCTCGACCCCGTGGCGAGCCCCAGCTTTGCAGAGAGGTATTGGATGAGCCATGCCGCGACATTCGCCGCCACGAGCACCCATACGAGCAAGAACCCAAACTGGGCCCCCGCCGACATATTGACCGCAACGTTACCCGGGTCAAGGTAGGCGACGCCCGCCACCATCGCTGGGCCGAGCAGCCAGACCGGCGCTGATTTAGTCTTCTGCCCCGCTGCCTGATTGGCCACAGTCTTCACCGTTGTTACCGCTCCATTCGAATCAAAACAGGTGCCTAACTCAAAAAGTTCGACATGCCGAACATTTATGATGGTAGCACCTTTGGATTGGTCTTTTCGGTGCTTGGGGCTTTGCTCGTGTTAGCGTGATGCCAGTTGGACGCGGCGCTGAGCGAGAGGAAATCATGGGCACAGCAGCACTCGTTTCGTGGCAAGCACCAGATGCTCGCTCCTGGCTCAGGCCGCCCGGGCCCAAGGATTACAAGCTCACGCGCGGTGTGCTCGCGGCACGCATCGGGTCTGCACGATACCCGGGAGCCGCGGTGCTGGGTGTGAGCGCAGCCTGGCGCACCGGCGTAGGAATGCTCCGATACATTTCGCCCATTGAACCGCTAGGAGGCGTCGCCCAGGGGCTTCCCTCAGCTGCGGCGGCAGTGCTCGCCGCCAGGCCCGAAACTTTGTTTGGCGCAGGGCCCTGCGATGCCTGGCTGCTCGGTTCGGGCACCGACCCGGCCGACCGGGTGGACGCTGAGACCACCGAGCTCAACGCCCTTCATCAGGGGCACGCGCCGCTCGTGGTCGATGCAGGCGCCCTCACAACGACGCTCACTCGAGACATCACCAGCGCCCCGGCTGTGCTCACCCCGCACATCGGAGAGTTTCGCAGGCTCTGGGCAGCCACAGGGCTCCCTGAGTTAGCTGCCGACGCCGATCAAGCTGCGGCCGCCGCACGCCTTGCCGCTCACCTTTCAGCAACTGTGCTACTCAAGAGTTCGACGAGCATTGTCGCAACCCCGAGCGGCCGGCTTTTATCGGTGGGCCCGGCCACCCCGTGGTTGGCGACGGCTGGCACAGGTGATGTACTCGCCGGCATCCTCGGTGCACTGGTCGCGCGCCATGCGCCCCAGGTAGTCACCGACCCCGAGGTACTCGGCCCGCTGGCGGCCACCGCTGCCCTCGTTCATGACGCGGCCGCACGCATTGCGTCGGGCGATCACACTGTTGACCCAGCGTTGTGCACAGGGTCACCGATCACGGCGCTTGACGTGGCAAACAGCGTGCCCGCGGCGATCGCGTCATTGACGGCCATATGATGCCGCTTGCCACGGTATTTCGGCACATCGCTGCCCCCGAGCGTCTTCGTGTCAGCGCTGTGACCACCGACCTGATGGCCAAGTCTTTGGTGCAAAGAATCAACGAGGGATCCGGCTTATTCCGGAAACGTCGACATACGAGAAGACGTGTTTTGCTGCTGCAACCCTACGCCTTCAAGTTGGCGCTACGCACTGCGCGAGAGCATCTCGAAGGGCTGCAAGCTTTCCCTCTTCCCGTGCCGCTCTGCTGACCTCGTTAAGCTCCTCACCATGGATTGGGCGCCAGTCAAGCACCCAGCCTGCGTCGTGCGCGACTCTCGACCAAAACAATCGCTGAGTCCGCCCATTGCCTTCGCGAAAGGGGTGAATGTAATTGAGTTGGTCATAAAATACTGCAAGTTCATCAACAAACGATGCTCGACCCAGGCCTTGAAGGAACTTTTTGTCTTTCAGTGATGTGAAGACGTGGAATGCGTTTGTCTCGAGCCCCGCCTGTGGCGCGAAGAACTGCCCTTGGCCTCGCCGCATATCGATAGTTCGGAGGCGCCCAGCCCAGTCGAATAGGTCTTGGAAGATGTGCTGATGGAGCGCCTGCAATTCGGCCAAGTCCCGAGTGCCGGGCACAAGGTTGTAAGTCTGAAGTTGGATCGTGCGACTCACAGTGAGGTCAACCTCGATTGCCGCAAGCGCTTCTGCAGTATCGGCTCCGGGTTTATTACGCAGCACCCCTGTATGGGGGTCTAAGTAAGGATCAGGTGTTTGCGGCAAGTCCGAACCGTTCGCGGGTAAGCTCTACGAGCTCATCAGCACTGATCACCCCAGCGACGTATTTGTCACTATCTTCTCGGAACGCCGAGCTGACATTGAGCCCTTCGAGCATGGCACTGTGTACCGTCTGATTAACCAAGGTTTCTCGTTGATCCTGTGCACTCATCCCCATACCTCCTTCGCCGATAGTCACTAATTCTATCGCGGGGTGCTTAAAATGCATCGGCCCACTCTTATAGTGGGCCGTCGTCGCGACCTCCCGAAGCGGTGGGCTCTCGTGACGCCCGCGCCCGTGTAATCGCAGCGACTCGATCCGGGACTCGCAGCTTCGTCAGAATATTTGACACGTGGTTGCGCACGGTCTTCAGGCTGATCATGAGTTCGTGTGCAATTGCCGCGTTTGTCTTACCGAGCGTCATGAGTTGCAGCACCTCACGTTCGCGGGCGCTCAACATTGGGAGCGCCGATTCAGCCGCGGTAGCTCCCGAGGCAAAGTGGCCGATTACCCGGTCGGCGATCTCTGCTCCGAAGACCGCGTCGCCCACAGCTGCGGCACGAATCGCCGCCTCAATTGCGTCTTCCTCGGCCCCCTTGAGGAGATATCCCCGCGCCCCCGCGCGCATCGCCGCGAACACGGAATCGTCGTCTTCAAACATCGTGAGTATGAGCACCGCAGGGGCCGGGCTCATCTGCGCGATTCGCCTGGTTGCCTCAATACCGTCGAGCCCCGGCATCTTGATGTCCATCAGCACAACGCTTGGCCGAAGCTGCTGCGCAAGCGACACCGCATGTTCCCCATCATGCGCTGACCCCACGAGCTCGACGCCCGCAAGATCGCCCACCATCAACGCAATCCCTCGCCGAAACGCCGGATGATCGTCTGCAATCAACACCGTGATCATGACTTCTCCTCGGTTACCGTAGCGTGTAAGGGCAACTTCGCAGTGACCACAAGCCCACCGGTTGGTCGTTCGTAACGTTCGCAGCTGCCCCCGAGTTCTGCCGCACGCTCTTGTAGCGACCGCCAACCCACCCCGGCGAGCGAGTCGGTTCGAGCAAGCGACTGGGTCAGCTGCAGTCCGCGACCGTTATCTGCGATCTCCACCACCAGCACACGACCCAACGCAACGTCAAAAGCGATGTGGAACGAAACTCTACAGTGGCTCGCCGCCGCGTGGCGCACCACGTTGGTTACCGATTCCAGGGCGATCCGATAGGCCGCGACCTCAACAGCCGCGGGCAGCTGCGCGACGCCCGCATCGGCGTCTGTATCGGCGCCTGTACCAGCGCCTGTACCAGCGCCTGCCTCAACATCGACACCCAGCCCCGCAGTCATGCCCGCGACTCGAGCTCGCACTGCCCCGACAAGTCCTAACTCATCGAGCGCAGCAGGTCGAAGGTCGTTCACCAACCTGCGCACCTCCCGGATCGCTTCGCGCACTTCCTTTCGGGCTTCGCGAATCAGCGAGTCACTGCCTGGCGGTGCCCCTCGGCTCGCGGCAGCCAACTGCAGCAACACGGCCGCGAGCGCCGGCCCAACCCCATCGTGAAGATCTCGGCGGAGCCTGCGTCGTTCTTCTTCACGGGCTCTGACGATCGCTTCACGAGACGCCCCCACATCGACTGCGAGCTGTTCGGCCGCGATAAGCGCGGCGGCATAGTGCGCTAGGTCTGAGAGCAACTGCGCATCTGCCGCAGCAAATCGTTTGCCCTCTCGTGCCCGCGCTACGACGGTACCGAGCGGCCTACCGCTATGCACGAGGGGTGCTTGAATGGTCACCGAGGGGTGCGCCTGTACTGCACTCAGCCCGGTTACATCGGCGTTCGCAGCACGCGACCCGGATGGCTCCAGCCACACCCGTTCTGCGTTCAGCGCTTCAGCGACGGTCACCATGACGAGTTCAGTCACGTCTGCCCCGGCAGCCTGGTCTACTCGCTCACCGAGAAGCCTCAGGGCCTCCCCCGGCGCGGCACGATAGCCGTACACCCAGCGTTCGATGCGGCGCCGCAGCCACGTCGCGGCCGGATGAATCGCGATCGCCACGACTCCGACGGCGACGATGCCGCCCAGCCCGCTGCTCCCAAGCAGGCGCGCGGCACCCCATAAGGCGGCAGCGTAGAGCGCCAACACCGCACCAGTGAGCGCCAGCCAGAGCAGTGAATGGCTCACCACTGGCCGAATGTCAAACAGCCCGTGAGCGAAGACGCTGCCTGTGATCGCGAGCGGCATACCCACCGTGATGACACGAGTGTCACCTCTATCACCCACGTCTGCTCGGCAAAGAACCAGACGTTAAGCCAAAACAGCAGCAGCCCGAGCGGCAGCGACAGCGCACCCCACACCAGCCAGAGCAGGCTTCGTCGTTCATCTCCCACGGCCCCGCGCATACGTACGCCCACCGATACGACCGCACCACCGATAAACGCAATCACACTGACCAGCCCCACGACCCCCAGCACGTTCGCCACGACTTCGGGCAGCCACTGCGAACCGCTGACTACCGGTGCCAGCTGCGCAAACCCGGGATCCGGCGCTGCAGCTGCACCGAGAAGAAACAGCACCGTACCCGCCATGCACAGCCAGAGCCAGCGTCGCCACGCGCGTGATGCGGGGCGACCGCTTGGCACAAGATAGGCGATGAGCACGAGCCACAGATACAAGAAGACCCAAGCGCCCTGGCTCGCTTGGCGCAGCGGGCCAGCGATGGCGCTGGGGAGCAGGGCGAGCGGCGGCCCGAGCAGCAATGCCACTGACAGCGCGTGCGCGATGAGCAGCCAGCCGATTGTTGCGGGGCCGCGCCACAGCAGCACGAGCACGCCTAACCCCAGGGGGATCAGCGAGGTGCTGGCGGCGGCGTTCATGGCTTCAATGTACCCGCGCCGATCTCGCCGGGCTATGCTCCCGGGATTTCTTCCCGGCAGCAGCGGGAAGGTGCCCCATGCGCCTGGGCCCACGCTGAGCGCACGCTTGTGGGTGAGGGCAACCGGCCTTCAGAACGCAAGTAACGCAGTGAAAGATACGAAAGGAGCAGATCATGTCACGCAGTCGATTCGAACGATTTCTACCGTGGTCTGGGGTGATTGCGGCGGTGTGCTGGACGGCACAAATGTTTGTTGGTGTGGTTGGCGAGACCGATGATCCGGGTGGCGCGAGCGTGCAGGTGCTACGCGAGCACACACTGGCGAACATGGTGCACATGGCGTTACTCATGGCGACCGCGATGTCGCTCGTCTACTTTGCGGCCGCTACACGCGCCGCATTGCGGGCCACTGAGGCCGCAGAGGCGGGCGCGTCTGCCGTTGCGTTTGGCGGCTGGCTCCTCGTCGCGGTCGCCCTCGCTCAGATGGCGGTGCGCGACTTCGCGCTACTGTCGGCGGCGGCTGACGGCAACGCCGCCGCCACGACCGCGATCGGCTACCTCGCTTGGCCCGGCTGGGTGGGGATGCTGGCGGGACTTGCGACCGTGTTTGTCTCGATCGGGATCGGTGCTCTGCGGGGCGGCGCGCTTCCACGTTGGTTTGCGATCGTCACGCTCATACTCGGAGTGCTTGTGACGCTCGGCGCACTGCATATTCCGCCGGGCGGCATGATCGGCTACCTGCTGCTGCCGCTATGGCTTGTGGTGGCCGCGCTGCTGATCGCGCGCAGCCAGCGTCACGAACGCGCAGCGGTGGGATAGATCTTTGAGGGCGCACGGCTCCGGTTCAGTCGGTGGTGGTCGGCCAGAGGGCGCGCAATACGCTCGTTGCTTCGTCGAAGCTGGTGCCCGATTCATAGGCGGCTTCAACGAGTGCGCGTGCTCGTTCGACGACTGCTTGCGGTGCGCGTGCGGCCCCGGGGGCGACCCGTGTTCCTGCGGCAGTTCGAGTCACGACGAGTCCTTCTTGCTCGAGGGCTCGGTAGGCTTTTGCAGCGGTACCCTGGGCGATACCGAAGTCGCGGGCGGTTTGCCGGACGGTCGGGAGGCGCTCCCCACCGCCGAGCTGCCCTGAACGGATAGCACCGCGGAAGAGGTCCGTGATGTCTTCGGCGGTACGCAGCGAGGGCGACTCCGAGGGTGTCATTGCACGATCTCCGTGCTCGTGTCTACTGAGGCTTCCGCGCGCTCAGCAGGGGCCTGCCGGTCCCTGGTCACGGCTCGGCGAGCACGGATGGAATCGATTGCCAGCCGAAGCAGGAGCGCGGCGCCAACACCCTGGAGGACGTACCCGCCCTTGTGCATCAGGAACGCGAAGTCTCCGTATCCCGTGCCGACATTGACGATCGGCTGCCCGCCCCTGCCTGGTACCTGAGGATAGATGCCGACGATGAACTCGCCGATGAACCCGATGTGCGCCCACACAGCGCCGAGGGTGAGCAGCACACCGCCGAGAAAAACGAGGGTGAACAGGCGCGCGGTTACTCTGCGATCCTCGGACCCGCCGCCGGCTGCGCCCAACGCGAAGCCAGGACGATTCGCGTCACTCGCCAGCGCCCGCATGGACACCGCAGCGGCGAGGAGCAAGACGACCATAGTAGCGAGGTGGTGAGGCCAGCCCGCACCCCAGATGTACCCGACCCCATCGGGCGCTGCCATGTACACCGGAAGGTCTTTCTGCAGCGGGCCGATTCCGTAACGGTCGGCCCCTGCAGGAGCCGACACCCCGATAGCCGAGTGCCACG
This sequence comes from Leucobacter faecis, assembly GCF_054456635.2. Lineage (NCBI taxonomy): Bacteria > Bacillati > Actinomycetota > Actinomycetes > Micrococcales > Microbacteriaceae > Leucobacter > Leucobacter faecis. Next base: position 57,343 of record NZ_JBTJEP020000001.1, on the reverse strand, counting down.
TGACGGTGAGCAGAAGTGCCACGGCGCACGCAGCAGCAAGCCAGAGCAGCGTGGGCGACGCGAATGCCCACCAATGGCGACGCGGCACGATCGCGCCCTGAGTCATCGGCGGCATCGGTGCGCGCTTCATAACGATCGCAGCAAGAGCGATGACGCACGCCGCGGCCAGCAGAGGGAGCGGGCGCTGCCACCAGCCGCCCCAGTTCGTTTGCAAAGGATCGGTAAGAGCGAGCGCGTTCGCCAAGGAAGCAACAGCGAGCACCGCGAGCGACCCCGCCACCCCCGTCGCCGTGAGCACCGAGAGACGCCTCGTGCCCGGGGAGAACGAGATGATCCTGCGCGGACGAATCCACGAAAGCCCGAAGAACACGACACCGAGCGTGAGCGCCATCTCAACGGGAAACACTTCCTTGAGTTGCCAGACAAGCCAGTACAAAACATCCATGTCATCACTCCATTCTCAACTTCTTGTAGCGCAAAGATAGCACAAGTTGTGTCGTGATCATGGATCAAGATGGTGAATGAGTGCCCAAAGAGCCGAGGTGTCCGGCTCGGGCCGACGTGGATCCTGCGACTCCTTCGTCGCGCAGGATGACCCGTAAGCAGCGTCGCGCAGGATGGCGACGGGAGTACACAAGAAGAAGAGAGTACGCAGGCTGGCGACCGCAACACAGGGCCCCACGCTACCAGCGCCGAAAAATAAAGGAACCCCCAAGAGTAGAAGCCTCTTGGGGGTTCAGCAGCGGTGTAATCTCCGCTACGTGGCTCCGACCGGCATCGATCCGGTGACCTTTCGATTTTCAGTCGAACGCTCTACCAACTGAGCTACAGAGCCAGGCGACTCATTCAAGAATTTGTCACCTGAGACGAAGAAGCCCTTCCATAAGAAGGGCTCTTCATCTGGCGACCCTGACGGGACTTGAACCCGCGACCTCCGCCGTGACAGGGCGGCGCGCTAACCAACTGCGCTACAGGGCCTTACATATTCAATTGTGTGTTAGCAAGTTCCTCAGTGACCCCAACGGGATTCGAACCCGTGCTGCCGCCGTGAAAGGGCGGTGTCCTAGGCCACTAAACGATGGGGCCGAAGCGATTCATTCTGAACTTCTTCTTGACTTCCTCGCTAACAAGATATGACTTTACGCGACCATCTCCCACCCCCGCAAATCGAGGCCCCAAAACGGCGATTCCCGGGCGGGTCGCAGTGCGGGATCCGCATAATTGCGCCACTTTCTTCCCAAACGCCGCGCACGCTGGCAGCATGGGGGTATCGACCAGTGCCTGCTCGAGAGGAGCTGCGCCATGCAATCCCCGGCCCCACACGCAAGGTTCGCAAGGCGCGAGCGCTTCTTTCGCCCCTCCCCCGTGCGGTCGGTGTGGGACGTCTCGATGGAACCGGGCATGATCTCACTCGCCGGCGGCAACCCCGATCTCACGCAGCTGCCGCTCGACGCGCTCGGTGAGGCGGCCGCCCACCTCATCAAAGCGCAGGGCCTCGAGGTGCTGCAGTACGGGGCGGGGTCGGGCATTGCCCCGCTGCGCGAGCAGCTCGCGCTACTGATGCGCACAACAGGCCTCGCCCCCGACCCCGACGAGATCCTCATCACCGCCGGTTCGCAGTTTGGCATCGAACTGGTGACGGCGATGCTGTGTGACCCGGGCAACGTGATGCTGGCCGAAGCCCCCACCTACGTGGGCGCGATCAGCACGTTTCTGGGGCTGGAGGTAGCCGTCGAACATGTCGCGTGCGACGAGCACGGCCTGATTCCCAACGAACTCAAGCGCCGCATCATCGAGCTGCGCGCGGCCGGCCGCACCGTCAAAGCGCTCTACACGATCCCCAACTTCAGCAATCCCGCGGGCGTGACGCTGTCTGCCGCTCGCCGCCCCGTCATCGCACAGATCTGCAAGGACGCCGGCGTCACCGTGATCGAAGACGATCCGTACGGGCTCGTGCGCTTCGCCGGCGCGCACATCGCTCCGATCAAGGCCCACGACGACGACGTGATCTACCTCGGCTCGATGAGCAAGATTTTCTCCCCCGGCATTCGCATCGGGTGGGTGTACGCCCCGCGTGCGCTGCGCGATCGGCTGCTGCTCTTGTCTGAGGCGACTCTCATTCATCCCTCGCTCATCAGTCAGCACCTCGCGCTTGCGTACCTGCGCGATTTCGATTGGCGCGCGACGCTCGACAAGACCATCGCGCTCTACCGTGAGCGCGCCGAGGCGCTTCTCGCGGGGCTAGCCGAGGCGCTCCCCGCGGGCTCCACCTGGACTAGCCCGAGCGGCGGCTTCTTCGTGTGGGCCACGCTGCCCGAGGGCTACAGCGCAGACGCCCTCTTCACACTCGCGGTGGAAGAGGGCGTCGTGTTCATCGCCGGACCCGGCTTCTTTGCCGATGGCACGGGAGACCGGCACCTGCGGCTCTCGTTCTCACTCGAAGCTCCGGATCAGATCGCTGCGGGCCTTGAACGGCTCGCACGGGCCACTGCCCGGCTCACGCGAGCGTGTTGACGGGCGAATCAGGAGCGCCCGAGAACACCACCGACACCGCGTTCTGCGCCTGGATGCGCACGTACTCGATCTCGGTGCGAGTCGAGAAGTACGCGATGTGCGGCGTGAGCACGACATCGCTGCGTCCAACGAGTGGGTGCGAAGCCGAGGGCGGCTCCTCCTCCAGCACGTCGAGCGCAGCAGCGGCCAGGTGCCCGGCGTCGAGCGAGGCCGCCAGAGCGTCGCTGTCGATGAGGCCACCGCGCGACACGTTGACGATGACAGCGCCCGCGGGCATGCCCGCCAGAAACTCGGCGTTGATCATCTTCTCTGTCGAGGGGAACAGCGGCAGGTGTAGCGAGAGTACGTTCGTCTGCGCTTGCACCTCCTCCAGGCTCGCACGGGTCACACCGGCTGCAGCCAGATCGGCCTGCACCTCAGGGGTGTCGGGCAGCATCGGGTCATAGCCGAGCACGCGCCCAAACAGCGGCCCTGCGACGCGAATGTATTCGCGGCCGATCTTGCCGAGGCCCACCACACCGAGCGTGAGTTCACTCATGCGCGGGGGCGCCACGGGGGCGCGGTCGTTCCAGGTGCCGGGCTTTGCAGACTCCAGGTAGAAGTCGAGCTGGCGCACCGCGTGCAGGGTGAGCGCGAGCGCGTGGGTCGCAACCTCTTCGGTCGCGGCGCCGGGCACGTTCGTCACCCACACCCCGTGTTCAGTGGCGGCATCGAGATCGACGTAGTCGAAGCCCATCGACATGAGCGCCACGATCTTGAGCTCGGGCAGTGCCTCGATCACTTCGCGGGTCACGGAGGCGTAGCCGGGTAGCAGCACGGTTGCCCCCTGTGCGCCCGCGATGATCGCTTGTGAGTCACGCGTGTTCAGCACGCGCACCTCGAAGCCAGCCTCCTCCAGCAGCGCAACGCCCGGCGTGATGTCAGTGTCGTCGGCGTCGGTGTAGACGGCGATCGGCTTCACGGCGCTCATGCGGCAGCCACCGAGGCGTCGAAGGTTGCCTGGTCGATGTGGATCAGCTGCAGTCCGCCACCTGCGACGGCTGCGGCCACCGCTGCGTTCAGCTCGGCAACGTTCGCTGCGCGCTGACCATTGCCACCGAACGCAGTCGCCACGGCCGCCCAGTCGGGCTGCACGAGGTCGACCCCCACGGGCGCGATCTCGGCGTCGAGTTCGTTCTGCTTGATCTCGGCGTAGCCACCGTTGTCGACGACAATCACGGTCACGTCGAGGCGCTGCTCGATCACCGTGATGAACTCGTTCATTGAGAACATGAGCGCACCGTCACCGGTCACGGTGAACGCGGGGCGATCCGGAGCAGCAATGCGCGCGCCAAATGCCGCGGGCAGGCCGTACCCCAGAGTCGCGTACGTGGCCATGTAGGGCGTCGAGTTCGGCGTGGCCACGCGCAGCGTGTTGAGCAGACCCCAGTACGCCACCTGCGAGGAGTCAGTCGCGACGATCGCGTTGTCTGGCAGCGCGCCCGCAATCGCCTCGGCCAGCAGCGTGTTCACTGCCGAGAGTTCGAGGGACTCGGCGCGCACCGCGGCGCGAGTCGCTTCGACGCCCGCCGCCACTGCCGCCGCGTCGCGCGGCGTGAGCTCTGCCGTGGCCAGCTCGGCATCGATCGCGGCAAGCGCGGCCTGCGCATCGCCCACGATCCCCACGTCGGCACGCTGGTTCTTGTGCAGCTGGGTTTCGAGCAGATCGATCCGGATCACGGTGCCCCGCGCTTCGAGCTCGTCGACCCACAGCTCAGCCTCGCCCAGCTTCGAGCCGACAACGAGCAGCACGTCTGCGTTCTGTGCACGGTCGCGGGCGGCGGCCAGGCGCAGCGCCGAACCGATGGCGAGCGGGTGACGCTCGTCGAGCACGCCCTTCGCGTTGAGGGTCGTCACGACCGGCGCCTGCAGCCGCTCGGCCACCGCGCGCAGCTCGGCTGCCGCGCCGCGCGATCCGCCGCCCGCGAGGATCACGGGGTCCTGGGCGCCCGCAAGCAACTGGGCGGCCTGGGCGACGAGCGCCTGATCCGGAGCTGGGGTTGCCTCGAACTCGCGTGCTGCGAGGATCGCGGCATCGATGTCGTTCTCTTCCTCGAGCAGGTCGAGCGGCACCTCAATGTAGATGGGGCGGGGGCGCGTCGTCGCGAACAGCTCGAACGCATCGTGCACCGCTTGCACCGCTTCTGCGGCGGTCTGTACGCGGCGGCCCCACTCGACGATCGCGGCGGCGGCAGCCAGCTGATCCTTCGTCTCGTGCAGCGTGCCCTTGTCAGCAAACTCGGCGCCGCGGGCGGGGCCGGGCGCCAAAATGATCATGGGGCGCGACTCGCAGTACGCGGTGCCCGCAGCTGAGAGCGCGTTGAGCAAGCCCGGGCCGCTCGTCGTGATGACGACGCCCGGCTTGCCCGTCTGCAGCGACCAGCCGTCAGAACCGTAGCCGGCGCCCTGCTCGTGACGCGTGGTCACGGGACGAATGCCGAGCGCCCCCAGCGGCCGGTAGAACTCAAGGTTGTGGGTGCCGGGGATCCCAAAGATCGCGTCAACACCGTAGCCCGCGATGGTCTCCATCACAAGCCAACCGGTCGTGAGTCGCTTCGCGCTTAGCTCAATCTGCGTCATTGGTTATGCCTCCTCGGCGGCGAACCGCTTCGTGCCGTCCACCCAAGTCTCGAACACCTGGATCTGTGAAACTTCTGCGCCTGTGGTCTCAAGCGGGTTGCCCGCAAGGACCACGAAGTCAGCGCGCTTACCCGCTTCGAGCGAGCCGAGCTCGTTCTCGCGGCCGATCGACACTGCTCCCTCGAGCGTATGCGCTTTGAGTGCTTCCGCCGCGCTGATGCACAGCGAGTCGGGGCCGAGCTTCTTGCCGCGGCGGGTCACGCGGGTCACGGCCGCCTGAATTGCCTCGAGCGGGCGTGGCTCGGCAACCGGCGCGTCAGACGAGATTGTGATCGGCACGCCAGCGTCTCGAAACTCGCCGAGCGGGTTGAACCGTTCACCGGGGGTGCCGATGGCCTGCTCGACGCCCTCGCCCCAGTTGTAGTAGTGCTGAGTCTGGTTCACGGGGCGAATGCCGAGCTTCGCCATGCGCGCGATCTCTTCGGCGGCGGGCAGGCCACAGTGCTCGATGCGGTGGCGGGCGTCTGCGTCTGGTCGCTCCTCAAGCGCTGCCTCGATCGCGTCGACAACCATCTTGATGGCAACGGGCGACTGGGCGTGGGTCGCGGTCTGTAGACCGGCCGCGTGCGCCTTGCGCACGAGCTCCGTGTACTCGCGGGGCTCGTGGTAGAGCTGACCCTTGCGGCACGGGTCTTCGGCGTAGCCCTCAGGGAAGTAGGCGGTCCAGCCTCCCAGGGTGCCGTCTGCGTACAGCTTGATGCCGGTGGCCGAGAGGAACGAGTTGCCGAACGGGCCGGTGATGCCGAGCTCGATCACCTGGTCGAGCAGGTGCGACAGGAAGTAGGCCGAGACGCGCATGTTGAGCGCGCCGCGGCCTGCCATCTCAAGGTAGGCCGCCATCTCGCGCTGCGACACCTGGGCGTCGCCGATCGCGGTGACACCACCGGCGAGGAACTCGCGCTGCACGAGGTCGAGCTGGCGCTGGTGCTCGGCGGGCTCATCACCCAGGTGAAAGTTGGGGCCGTGGTGGCCGATCTTCACGCCGTGCAGGCCCGTGAGTACGTTGCAGGCGGCGTCAGACAGCTCACCCGTGAGCTCGCCCGCAGCGTCGCGGAAGAACTCGCCGCCCTCGGGGTTCGGGGTATCTTTTGTGATGCCGTACTTCTCGAGCGTGTACGAGTTCACGACGCCACCGTGGCCAGAGGCGTTCATGATGTACACCTCGCGGTCGGTCGCGATCTCGTCGAGTTCGAAGCGGGTGGGGTGGCGACGCTCGGCGAGGTTGCGCTGCTCGTAACCGAACCCGCGCACCGGCACACCTGCCGGGAGCTTCTCGGCGCCCGCGCGCATGCGCGTCACGATCTCGGGGATCGAGGCGACTTCTGCGGGGGTGATGTCGACCCAGGTGAGCAGCTGACCGTACATCAGCGGGTGAGCGTGCGCATCGATGAACCCGGGCACGATCGTCGCGTCGGGGTAGTCTGCGCGCTCGGGCTGAACGCCCGCCGCGACCGCGGCAGCCTCAACCTCGGCCACAGAACCAATCGCAAGAATCTTGCCGCCGGCAGTCAGCATTGCTTCTGCGGTGGGGCGAGCCTCATCGACGGTGAGGATCGCCTGTGCCGTGACGATCGTGGGCTGCGAGTCGCGTGCGTCGTAGGTTGCGAGCGTGCGCATTACTTGGTTCCTCCTGCGGTGTCGATGTGGGTGGTGTCAAGGCGGGCCTTGAAAGATTTGGTCACGGGTGCCAGGTCGGAGTGCTGCGGCGCAAACTTCACGCCGATCGCGGCGGCGAGTGTCAATACGCCAAAGAACGCGACGACCGACCAGAAGTTGCCGCCGGTGACGACGAGCAGTGTCGAAGCGATGACGGGCGACAGACCGCCCCACACTGCAGCACCAATGCCGTACGACAGCGACATGGACGTGTACCGGCCCTGGGGGCGGAACATCTGCGCCATGAGCGTTGACAGCGGCGCCCACGCGCCGCTGAGCGTGACACGAATGAGAATCACGAACAGCCAGATCAGCGCCACATTCTTCGCCTGAATCGACATCACGAGCGGAATCATCACGAGGAACGAAGGAATGATGCCGAGGTACATGACCGTCTTGGAGCCGATTTTGTCGCCGAGGGCCGCAATCGGCAGCGTCACGAGCATCTCAACGAGTGAGGCGATCGTCATCGCGCCCAGCAGAATCATCGGATCGAGACCGATTTCGGGGGTGTCAGCGTAGTTCTGCACGAACGTCGTCGCGACCACGTAGCCGCCCGAGGACATTGCGATGATCAAGAAGCCCATGAGAATGGGAAACCAGTTGTTCTTGAGTGAGAACAGCAGCGGGCTCGACTGCTCTTGCCCCTCAACCTTCGCTTCGAAGACCGGGGTTTCCTCGACCTTGAATCGTACCCAGAAGCCGACACCGATCAGCACGATGCTGAACAGGAATGGCAGACGCCAGCCCCACTCGAGCAAGAAGTCGTTGCCGAACGAACCGAGCAGCCAGAATGCACCGGTCGCCATGAGCGCGCCCAGCGGGTTGCCCACCTGGGTGAAGCCGCCGTAGAAGTTCTTCCACTTCGACGGTGCGCTCTCGACCGCCATGAGGCTCGCACCGCCCCACTCGCCACCGACGGCCAGGCCCTGCACCATGCGGCACAGGATCAGCATGACCGGCGCCCACATGCCGATCGTCGCGTAGCTCGGCAGTAGGCCGACGAGCGTGGTCGCAATGCCCATGAGAATGAGCGTGATCGTGAGCGCGGGCTTGCGGCCCAGCTTGTCACCCATGTGACCGAAGATGATGCCACCGAGCGGGCGCATGAAGAACGCGACCGCGTACGTGCCAAACGAAGCGAGGGTCGCGAGCGCCGGATCGAGGTCTTCGGGGAAGAACACGTGCGGAAAAATGATCGCCGCAGCGGTCGCGTAGATGTAGAAGTCGTACCATTCGATCGAGGTGCCGACGAGTGCGGCGAACCCTGCCCGAAGCGCACGTTTGTGCGTGCGCTCCTGGATGGGCGCGGCTGTTGATGACATGCAAAGCTCCTTCGCTTCAAAGTAAAGCGCGTGGCCCGGTGTACCGAGCGCACGAATATAGCTGCGACTCTAGGCGAGATTGTGGCGCGCGGCCACCCATATACACACAGAACTACAGGCGTTGACACTTGTTATGCGACGATTGCGCGCTCATTTGTTCTCAAAGCGTGCAGAATCGCCAAGTTCTACGAACTTTATGCGTAGACTGACTGACACTACCGCGTATTTCAGCGAGAAGGAGACACGCATGCCGCTCGGCCCAGGCGCAGACGCCCACCACGATCGTCTCGATGCCGAGCTAGTTCATGCGCTTCAGCTCGACGGCCGTGCGAGCATTCAAGACCTCGCCGAGCAGTTTGGAGTTTCACGCGACCTCGTGTCGCACCGACTCAAGTTCTTGTTCACGCAGGGCGGGCTGCGCGTAGTCGCCGCCGTTGATCCCGGGTTTGCGGGCCACCACCTACTCACGCACGCGATGGTCGATCTCGATGGGCCCGCGCGCCCCGTTGCCACCGATCTAGCACGCCTCGAGGGTGCCGTGTTCGTGTCACTCGTGAGCGGCACCTGCCCCCTCGTATTCGAGTCGCGCAACGCTGGGCAAGCAGAGCTGCACGAGACGCTCGCGCACGCTCGCAGGCTACCCGGGGTGGAGCGCATTCGCGTGACCACCTACGGTGAGATCCTCAAGGGATTCTTTGTGTCACAGCAGCGTTCAGAAATCGAACTCGACGCGCTCGACCACGAGCTGATCGGACATCTGCAGCACGACGGCCGTGCCAGCTACCGCACGCTCGCAGACCTGGTGCACCTGTCACCCTCTTCTGTACGCGCCCGGGTGCAGCGACTCATCGCCTCGGGCGTGATCCGGATCTCGGCCATCAAGGCCGGTGGCATCTCACGCAGTCGCCTCGCGATCGGCATTGGGATCACGGCGCGCGGTGCGACCGATGAGATTCGCGACTTCATTATGGAGTCCCAGGCGATTGATTTTGCGGCGTCGGCGCACGGGAACTTTGACTTCATCGCGACGCTCGTGGGCCCGAGCGCGGGCACGCTGCTGGCAACGTTAGAGGATCTGCGGGCGCTATCCGCGGTCGCCGCGATTGAGTCGTGGACGCACCTCGACATCGTGAAAGAGGACTACGCCCGCACGCTGGGAGCGCGCGAACCGCGCCGCGGGTGAGATGCGCGTGAGGCTCGCAGTCTAGCCGCCGAGAGCGCGCTGTACGCGGCTGAGCGAGATATTTTCGTGCAGCAGCACGCCCGTGCTGGTGCGCTGCTCGAAGTGGTAGCCCATGCGTCCCTGGCACAGCATGCCGATGAGGTAGGGCTCACTGGGGGTCCACATGATCCAGGTGGGCTGGCCGTCGGCGTTCGTGCCCAGGTAGGTGAACTCGATATCGCGGTCACCGATGCGCTGCACGCTCGGCGACAGCGTCTCCCGTGAGAGGGCGACACCGCCCGATCCCGTTTGCTGCATCTCACTCATAGCTCGATCCTAGCGAAAGATCAGCCCTGCGGCCTAGAGGGAGCGCGGCGCGCCCCCTCTAGGCCCTGCTTACTTGCCCGATTACGCCCCTGCGAAAAACGCGCCGGTCGCGCGCGCGAGACCGTGCAGGTCGTTCACATGGGCGAGCTCGCGTGCCGAGTGCATCGACAAGAGCGGCACCCCCACATCGACGGTGCGAATGCCGAGTCTCGTCGCGGTGAGCGGCCCAATGGTTGAACCGCACGGCACGGTGTTGTTCGACACGAACTCCTGTGTCGGCGTACCCGCCGCCGCACACGCACGCTGCCACAGGGCAGCACCGTGGGCATCGCTCGCGTAGCGCTGATTCGCGTTGACCTTGAGCATCGGCCCGCGCCCCGCTAGCGGGCGCACGTTGGGGTCGTGCTTCTCGGGGTAGTTCGGGTGCACCGAGTGCCCCGCATCTGCCGAGACGCACCACGACGACGCATTGGCACGCGCCGTGTCTTCGACCGTCGCCCCGAGCCCCGCGCGCAGGCGCGCCAGGACGTCTTCAAGAAACGGCCCGCAGGCGCCTGAGCGCGTTGAGGAGCCCAGCTCTTCGTGGTCGAAAGCTGCGAGTATGGCAATGGTGCCGGGCTGCGGCTCCGCCTCCATGAGCGCCACGAGGCCCGCGAACGTCGAGCTCAGGTTGTCCATGCGCGGCGAGGCAAAGAACTCACCGGTCGCCCCGATGCGGGCGGGCGGCTGTGTGTCAAACAATCGTACGTCGGTGCCCGCAATGTCACTCGCGCGCACGTTCGTGCCGCTGCCAGCGTTGCTGTCAGCACTACTGGTTGCGATGTTACCTGCGTTTGCCGCGGCAGCAAGCAGCTCGAGCACCGACACCTCGCCCGGCGTCGCTCCCGGCACTGCGAGCACCGGCTGCGTGTGACGCTGCCGGTTGAGCGTGAGCCCCTCGTTCGCTTCGCGGTCGAGGTGAATCGCGAGCTGCGGAATGCGCGCCACCGCTCCCGTGCACACGAAGTGCTCGGCGCCGTCACGCGTCACAACGCGACCGGCAAACCCCAGGTCACGGTCGAGCCACGAGTTGATGAGCGGCCCGCCGTACACCTCGACGCCCGCCTGCGCCCAACCGTCAGCCACAAAATCGGGCTGCGGCTTGAGCACAAAACCGGGTGAGTCGGTGTGTGCGCCGAGAATGCGCACGGGGCTTTGCGGCCCCACCCCCGATCCGGCACGCCAGGCAATGATCGCGCCGTCACGAACGACGAAACCGCGGGCGCCCGATTGGGTGGGAGCCCAGGCGACCGCCTCGTCGTGCCCGACGAAGCCGGCCGCAGTGAGTGCCGCGGCAGCTTCGTGGGCTGCGTGGTACGAGCTGGGCGATGCGGCCACGAACTTGGCGATCGCGTCGATGTAGGCGTTCTGGTCGCCCAATAGTGCGGTCATTGGTTACTCGGCGCTCACAGCTTCTGCGGCCTCGGGCTTTTCGGGCGCCTCGAATGCGGCGGCGAACTCGGCCAGCAGACGCGCGCCGAAACCGGTCGAGCCGACCGAGCGCCACAGGTCATCGCTCTCAGACTGCATCGTGCCCGCGATGTCGAGATGGCCCCAGGGGGTGCCGTCGACAAACTCGTTCAAGAACAGGGCCGCGAGAATCGCGCCGGCGTATGCGCCACCCATGTTCGACAGATCGGCCACGTTCGACTTGAGCTGTTCGCGGTAACGGTGGTCGAGCGGCATGCGCCAGATGTTCTCGTCGGTCGCTTCAGCCGCGGCCTCGAGCTGCGCCGCGATCTGGTCGTTGTTAGCGAGCATCGCCGCGGTGCGGGTGCCAAACGCGGCCATTGCCGCGCCGGTGAGCGTCGCGATGTCGACGATCGCGTCGGGGCGCTCGCCGCCTATCGCGGTGTCTTCGGTTGCGAGCACCAGGCCGTCGGCAAGCACCAGGCGCCCCTCGGCGTCGGTGTTCTTCACCTCAACCGTCTTGCCGCCGCGAATGGTGAGCACGTCGCCCAGCTTCATGGCGCTACCCGACGGCATGTTGTCGGTGCACATCAGCCAGCCGGTGACGGCGCTTTGCACGCCGAGCTCGGCGAACGAGGTCATGGCGGCGAAGACCGCGCCCGCGCCCATCATGTCGAACTTCATGGCGGCGTGCATCGCGTTCGAGGGCTTCAGGCTGATGCCACCCGAGTCATACATGATGCCCTTGCCGATGAGCGCGAGGTGCCCCTCGGGGTCGGCGGGGCGGTAGCTCAGCTTGATCATGCGCGGCTCTTGCACGCTACCGGCGTTCACGCCGAGCAGGCCGCCCAGTCCCATCTCTTCGACCTGCTTCAGGTCGAAGACCTCGACGCCCAGGCCAAACTCGGGGGCGATCTGCTCGATAATCTCGCCAAACTTGTCGGCGTTGAGGTGACGCGGCGGCGTGTTAGCGACGTCGCGCGCGATGGCCGCGGTGCGGGCGAGCACGAGGCCTCGGGCGACCCCCTGCTCTGCTTCTTCGGTGTACTCGGCGGGCACCTGCAGTGTCAGCTCTGCGAGTTCGACCGTGACCGGCTCGTTCTTCAGCGCGTCGTAACGGTAGCGGGCGAGGGCCGCGCCCTCAATGGCGGCCTGCACAGCGACGCCGGCATCCCACTCGCCCGTGCCCAGTAGTTCGGTGAGATCGACCGCGATGTGGCCGCACTCGCGGGCCGCACGAGTGAACGCGGCGACAGCATCGCGCAGTTCAGCGTCGGTCTCGATGCCGGTCTTGCCGGTGCCCACGAGAACCGTGAGGGGGCTGCCGGGCAGCACGAGGGTCTGGTTGGAGCCAGCCTTGAAGCCAGCGGCGGCGAGCGCCTCGCGGTCTAGGGCACCCACTGATGCGGGCAGATCGCCCTCAGCAGCCACGAACACGGCCTGCGCGCCGTGGCCGGTGGTGGCCTCTGTAGTGAGGCTCACGCTCGTAGTGCGTGAGAGAGAAGGGACGGGATCGAAGGCTGCATCAATCTGAACACTCATGCGACCAGCCTATCGCCGCGGGCTTCGCGCTTCGGTGCTTGTTCGCGTGGGGCTCACCCCTGGGCAAGCGCGGCGACGGGCGAGATCCGGATCGCGCGCTGCGCCGGTGCTACCGCGGCCCCGATGGCGAGCAGCACGCCGAATCCTGCGACGCCCCCGATGATCGGCAGCGGGATCGACGGCGCGGCAAGACCTAGGCTCGCGCCGAAGATCGATTGCGCCGCGATCCAGCCGTAGAACACGCCCAGCACGAGCCCCAGACCGAGCGCCGCGGTGACCATCTGCACGCTCTCGGCGATCACCATGCGGCGCACCTGGCCGCGCGTGAAGCCGAGGGCTCGCAGCAGGCCGAGTTCGCGTGTGCGCTGCAGCACGCTGAGCGAGAGCGTGTTGACGAGGCCCACTGCGGCGATGATCGCCGAGAACCCGACGAGCCCTACAAGCACCGCGGTTGTGATGGCCAGGGTTTGGTTGAGTGTTTCGATGTCTTGCTGCGCGCCACCGAAGGCCTGAAACGCCATGTCTTTGTAGCTTTCGAGTGCGACAGCGAACATTGTGACGAGGGTGACGCCGATGACGAGGCCGATGGTGGAGCGGGCGCTGCGCTCTGGAAAGCGCACGGCGTTGCCGGCGGCTATCGTGCCGACCGGGCCGCGCCCGAGCGTGCGACCGGTGAGGTTCAGGAGCGGCGGCATCACAAAGTGGGCGCCAATCGCGATGCCGGTGAATGAGAAGAGACCCCCAAAGAACGAGACGAGCAGCGCGAAGGGCGAGCCCAGGCTGAGCAGCAGCCCCAGCGCAAGCAGCACCGCGCCTCCCACCAAGAACAAAATCGCGATCACGGTGCGGCCAGTGCGGTTCTTCGCTTGTTCGGTGGTGAGTTCGACCGCAGCGCCGGTGGCCGCAATAGGTGAAACGGTGCCGACGCGGCGCGATCCGGCCCAGGCGGCCACCCAGGTCGTGAGTGAGACTGTCACGACGGCCCCGATCGTGAGCGGGTCGAACAGCGGGTAGTCGCGGCCTGCAGGCAGGAAGCCGGTGCCACCCCAGGCGCCTGTGCCCCACTGCACGATCGCGATGACGAGCCCGGTCGCGAGAATCATGCCGATGACGGATCCGATGGCCCCCATCGCGAGACCCTCTGCCGCGACTCGAGCGCGGACTCGCTTCGAGGTCGCACCCACGAGTCGCAGCAACGCGATCGTGCGGGTGCGGCCCGCGATGATCGTGGCAAACGTGTTGGCGGTGACGATCGCACCTACATACAGCGCGATGACAATAAAAACGAATGAGACGCTGAGCAGCAGGGCCTTGAACGTGCTCGACTCTTCGGCGAGCGCCGGATCGATCGCGGCGGTCATAATGCCGCTTATGTGGATCAGGGTGACGGCGAAGAGCGAGCTCAGCGCGGTCACGATGATGGTGGCGGCGTGATCCTTGATCTGGGATCCGGTGCTCATGATCGCACCGCCGTGGCGCTGCGATCTTCGAGCCCCAGCATGGTGACCGAGATGTCGGCGGCCGACATGGCCCCGCGGTCTGACACGATCTGCCCGTCAGCCAAGAACAGGATGCGGTCGGCATAGCTCGCCGCAACCGGGTCGTGCGTCACCATCGCGATGCTTTGCCCGGTCTCGGTAACGGCGGCGCGCAGCAACTGCAGCACGTCGCGGCCGGTGCGCGAGTCAAGCGCCCCGGTGGGTTCGTCGGCAAAGATCACGTCTGGCTTCGTCGCCAGCGCCCGTGCGATCGCGACGCGCTGCTGTTGGCCGCCCGAAAGCTGGTGGGGCCGGTGGCCAAGGCGCTCACGCAGGCCGAGGGCATCAATAAGCGCCTCGACACGGGCGCGCTCGGTGACATCGGGCTTGCGTCCGTCAAGTTCGAACGGCAGCCGCAGATTGCCCATCACGTCGAGCGTGGGCACCAGGTTGAAGGCCTGAAACACGAACCCGATTCGGCGACGGCGCAGCTTCGTGAGCGCGGCATCGCCGAGGCGTGTGATCTCGTCATCGCCGAGCCACACCTGCCCCTCGCTCGCGGTGTCGAGCCCCGCCATCACGTGCATCAGCGTCGACTTGCCAGACCCCGAGGGCCCCATGATCGCGGTGAACTGGCCACGGCCGATGCCGATCGAAATATTGTCGAGGGCCGTGACCCGCTGGCCGCCTTTGCTACCAGGGCCGCCCGGGCCGAAGTGCTTACTGAGGTGAGTGACGCGTGCGACGACGCCGATATCGCTGGACTTGATATGCATGCCTCCAGGCTAGAAATCGCGTGGCATACACACATCGGCCGGGGGTACCGCAGTAATAGCACTCAGGTACCGACGCCACGTGAGACCAGGGGTCACCAAACAGCCCCGCAATTCGCACTAATATGATGAGTTTATAAACCCACAAACTCGTGGAGGTATTAATGCCACTCGGCGATGCGCAACGCCCCCTGTATGAGATCAAGGCGAACCTCTTTAAAGGCCTCGCCCACCCGTACCGCATTCGCATCCTTGAACTCTTGAGCAACGCACCCGAGGTATCGGTGCAGACCATGCTCGGAGAGACGGCGCTCGAACCTTCGCACCTGTCGCAGCACCTCGGAGTGCTGCGCAGATACGGCCTCGTGGTTTCTGAGCGCCGCGCGAGCATCGTCTACTACCAGCTCGCGTACCCGGAGATCTCCGATCTCTTGCGCGTCGCTCGCGGCCTACTGCATGAGCTGCTCAGCAGCGACGAGGCACGCACGGCAGCAGCCACCCTGCCCAGCATTGCGCGTTCCGAGGAGGGGGCAGCATGACCGCGAGTGCCGGATCCGGTGCACGCGGCAGTTCGTGGCTTAGCTCGCTACTCCCCAGCGCGCAGACTACAGCGGCGTGCGTCGCAGCTGGAGGGGCGATCTAGCCGCGGGGCTCACCGTCGGCATCGTTGCGCTGCCGCTGGCGCTCGCGTTCGGTGTCAGCTCTGGGGTTGGGGCAGGAGCGGGGCTCATCACCGCAATCGTCGCGGGCATCGTCGCGGCGGTGTTTGGTGGTTCACACGTGCAGGTGTCTGGGCCGACCGGGGCCATGGTCGTCATACTCGCACCGATCGTGGCGGCCCACGGCGCGCAGGTCGTTGCCCTCGTGAGTGTTATGGCGGGCGTTTTTGTGCTCCTTGCGGGCTTGCTGCGCCTTGGCCGCACGGTGAGCTATATTCCCTGGCCGGTGATCGAGGGGTTTACCGCCGGTATCGGCATCATTATCTTCATGCAGCAGGTGCCCGCTGCGGTTGGGGTGAGTGACCCGAACCTGTCGACGAATGCGCTTGTTGCCGCGGTGCAGGCAATCGGGGCTGCTTCGTGGCCGGCAGCTGCGCTACCCGTCGCGGCAGTGGCAGCCGTGGCCGCTATCATGCTGCTGCTCGCAAGATTCGCCCCCGGCGTGCCCGGGTCTTTCATCGCGATCATCATCGTCTCACTCGTCGCCTTGTTCGCGGTGCTGCCGTTACCCTCGATCGGTGAACTACCGCATTCACTGCCGGCGCCGGCCCTCCCACAGTTTGACCTCTCGCTCATAATGAGCCTCACCGGGCCCGCGTTAGCCGTTGCAGCATTGGCGGCGATTGAGTCGCTCTTGTCTGCGCGCGTGGCGGCATCGTTAGCCGATACCGGCTCTGTGCAGTCCGACCGTGAATTGGTTGGCCAGGGTCTCGCGTCGCTCGCGGCAGGATTGTTTGGCGGTATGCCTGCCACCGGGGCGATCGCCCGCACAGCCGTGAATGTGCGCAGCGGTGGCCGCACGCGGGTAGCCGCGATCACCCACTCACTCGAACTCATTGTCGTTGTGGTTGCGGCCGCTAGCGTTGTCGCCCGCATACCCCTAGCGGCCCTCGCCGGCGTGCTCATGATGACGGCTGCCAGAATGGTGTCGCTATCAACGCTTCGCCGGGTAGCGCGGGCCGGCGGCTCAAACCTCGTCATCTACACGCTCACCCTCTGCGTGACGGTCGCATTCGACCTCATCATCGCGGTGGGCATCGGCCTGGCGGCGGCGGCTTTCTTCGCGCTGCGCGCGCTCAGCCGCATGAGCGGTGCACATCGCGAACGACTGCCGGGCACTCCCCAGCTCGGCGACGACCGCATCGCACTTTTTCGCATCTCGGGGTCCCTGTTTTTTGGTGCGGCAGATCGTCTAGCCGACGCGGTCACGGTCGCGCAAGAATACGGTGTCGAAGTGGTCGTGCTGCGGCTCTCGCAGGTGCAACTCGTCGACGCTACTGGCGCGCACGCGCTCGCTGACCTCGTCGGCACGCTCGAACGACGCGGGGTCACCGTGCTCATTAAGGGCGTGAGAGACGAACACCGTGCCCTATTTGAGCAGCTCGGGGTCATGAGTTCGCTGCGGCATCCCAACCACCTGTTCTCCCAGCTGGATCCGGCGCTCAGTCACGCGCGTTCGCACGTTGCGCGGGGCCGAGCTAGCGTTGCCGGGCAAGCCTAAGCAGACTCCTCGCGCAGCGCCGAGATCTCGCTGAGCAAGTCGGCCATCTTCCAGCACCGCACGCCCATCGCAGTTTTACCGTCGGCTGACACCAGAAACGCCGCTGTAACTGCGCCCCATTTACGCACCCGCACCTCATTGATTGCATCAAGCGCGAGGCCGAAGTCCCGGTGTACGTCAGCCACTCCGAACAGGTTGTTGACAATGTTGTTCACGCGGTTGGCTTTGAAGAGCACCGCTGTCGAGGCCAACGAGATGCGCCCGCCAATCCAGTTCAGCCGCCTAAAAACCTCGGCGTCACTCAGACTATCGAGGGTGGCGACGTCGATCAGCACCACATTTGCGATTCGTGAGGTTCCCATATTGAAAGTCATCGTATCGCCCACTCTGCTGGGGCACGATCCGGCCCTCCTGCGGGTTTCGAAACAACCGGGAATAGATGCGCATGCATCTAGGTTGCACCCGGCATGAGAGCGTTCGGTTTCCTGTCCTTCGGCCACTACGGCCCCGTACCCGGGTCGCGCGTTCGCACCGCGGGCGACATGCTGCGCCAGACCATCGAGCTCGCCGAGGGCGCCGACGAGATCGGCGTAAACGGGGCATACGTGCGCGTGCACCACTTCGCGCGCCAGGCTGCATCGCCGATGCCGCTACTCACGGCGATGGCCGCCCGCACGAAGCGCATCGAAGTGGGCACTGGCGTCATCGACATGCGGTACGAGAACCCGCTGTACTTCGCTGAGGAGGCCGCGGCGCTCGACGAGATCGCAATGAACCGCATCGCCCTCGGTGTGAGCCGGGGGTCACCCGAACCCGCTCTTCGCGGCTACGAAGCGTTCGGCTACACGGGCTCTGAGGACCCTCGCGGCGCCGACATCGCCCGCGACAAGTTCGAGCTATTTCTGCGCGCGATCGACGGCGAGGGCATCGCCTCGGCAGATCCTCAAATGGGCCCGGCAGGAAAGCTCGCGATCGAACCCCACTCCCCCGGTCTGCGCGACCGCATTTGGTGGGGCGCCGGATCAACCCCCACCGCCATCCAAACGGGCGAGATGGGGCTCAACATGATGAGCTCAACGCTTCTCACGGAGGCGACGGGCGAGCCGTTTCACATATTGCAGCGCAAGCAGATCGACGCCTACCGCAAGGCCTACTTTGACGCGGGTCACACTCGCCCACCGCGCGTCTCGGTGAGCCGCAGCGTGTTTCCCATCATGAACGCGAATGATGAGGCCTACTTTGGGCTGCGTTCACGCGATGCCGGCGATCAGATCGGTGTGATCGACGGGTTCCGCTCGACGTTTGGCAAGACCTACGCGGCAGAGCCGGATCAGCTGGTCGAGCAGCTCCTCGCCGATGAAGCGGTGATGGCGGCAGACACCCTCATGCTGACGATTCCCAACCAGCTAGGACCCGAGTACAACCTGCACATTCTCGAGTCGTTCGCGAAGCACGTCGCGCCTGCATTGGGCTGGAAGCCGAACACCGAGGGGCCTGTGCAGGGGTACGCGATCTAGCGCGCTAGCGGAGTGGTGTGGATTGCAAAAGACTCATCATGACAATCGATGCGCCAGAAACTCAGTCACATGCCACAGCTACGTGTCACCGTGTAACACAGGAGGATTCGATGTCAACAACGACTATCACTCTGCGCCTCACAGAGTCCGAGAAGTAACTGCTTGCAGATTACGCAACGACGTTCGGTGTGAGCATTTCTGAGTTTGTACGCAACACAGCGCTCGCTCGCATTGAGGATGAACTCGACCTCGTTGCATGGGAAGACGCGAAACGCGAATTCGACAACGACCCGAGAACACTGACTCCTGACGAGATCGCAGCGAAATACCTTTGAATGTAGCAACTGCTCTATTCTCAGCGAGCCGATAGACAGCTCAGCAAACTCGACGCCGGGGTCCGTCGTGTCATTGTGGCTTGGCTCAATAAGAACCTCGATGGGTGCGATGATCCCCGCGCGACCGGTAAAGGGCTTAAAGCGAGCTTGTCGGGCAAGTGGCGCTACCGCATCGGTGACTATCGCGTGCTCTGCGAGATACGCGATGCCGAACTCGTCATCCTTACTATCGAAATCGGTTATCGATGCAATATCGACGAGTGAGCCTAATATGCGATCTGACGTCATTTCCCGTTCGAATCCAGGTAGTCTGACAAGACTGTGAGCACGACTCCGCAACACCCCAGGATTCGCCCTTACCAAGCCGACGACGCTACGCCCACGCTGAGAATTTTCACGACGGCGATTACAAGGACCGCGGCAGCTGATTACTCTCCAGAACAGATTATGGCTTGGGCCCAACCTGGCCTGCGAGACGCCACAGAATGGCACCTCGCCATGCACAACCGAAACAGTTTTGTCGCCACTTTGCACGATGAAGTCGTTGGCTTCTCTGATGTTGATGAGCATGGGCACATCGACATGATGTTCGTGGACCCCCAACACCAGCGGCAAGGAGTCGCGCACACACTTCTTACCGAGGCGGAAAGACAAGCGAGGGAGCTCCATGCGGCAAGTCTGACGGCTGATGTCAGCATCACCGCCCGGCCTTTCTTCGAGAAACACGGATTCTGCGTCGAGCGCCGACAGGAGCCCGTCAAGCATGGAGTAAAGCTCGTGAACTATCGAATGCGCAAGGTGCTCAATGAAAGCCACACTTAGCGCCCATCAGGGCCGTAAGTGCGATCGTGAGTTAGCCTGTGCGCATGCTGATGCGCCGCCTGGCAAGCCTCGCCCTTATGATCGGGCCGCTACTCTTTGCTCTTTCGCCATTCTTCTGGGTGGGCAAACACTATGGCGTCGTCGGCGGGTTTCTCGTCGCGATCTCCACCGTGCCTTGGCTGTTCGGGCTCATTAGTGAGTACGACGCGCTGCGTGCGAAGCTTCCAGTGTGGTCGGGGCTCTGGATGCTGCTCACCCTCATTGGAGCGTTTGGTACCGTCGCGTTCGGCATACAGGGAGTCTTCGAGAGTCTGCTCGGTTTCGGCGAATGGCGCGGGGCTGCGACTTTCGACACGTATCCGCTTCCTGTAACCCTCATACTTATGACCGCCGGGCCCGCCTTTCCGCTCGCGCTTTTCATCCTGGGGGCCATGTACTGGAAGACCGGCCTCGTGCCACGCTGGGCGGCGGCCCTGCTCATGTTCGCAGCTATCGCGTTTCCCATCGCAAGGGTTACCCGCGACTTCCCTTTTGTCTTCATCGCCGACTTCACCATGCTCGCGGCATTCTGCGCGATCGCTTGGTACGCATCACGCCGCCCCGCGCCTCATTTAGTTGACTAATACCCGGCTCCAACTCCGGATCAGGTATTTTAACCCAAACGCAGTCGTTATATTTCTGTTATAAATAGTGCTGCTGGGGCCTGTTCTGACGCGATTTCGGGTTGTTTTGGGTCGCTTTCGCCAGGTTTCCGAGTGCTTTTGCCGGCGGGTGCGAGGCGATGTCGGTGTCAATGTCGGTGGTCCAAGCGACCATAGAGACATGGAACTTTTCGCCTCACTGACGCAGCAGCTGGCAGCGGTACGCCAGCTGGTTGGTGAGGTGCCCGCGGCCTGCGAGATCCCCGAAATTGTGCGCCAGTTGCCCGACGACGAGGTGCTCGCGGTACTCACCTCGGCAGCCGCGGTCGTGCACGAGCTCGAACTGTTGCAGCTCGCCGCGACCGGTGTCGTGGTCGAGCGTTCGAGCCGTGAGGCCGGGCATGCAGGGCTTGCACAGTCGCGGGGGTTTCGTAACCCGGCGACGCTGATTCAGCAGCTCACCGGTGCCACCCGTGCCGAGGCGCTGCGCGGGGTGCGCGTGGGTGAGTCTTTGTTCGAGCAGGCACCCGCCTGGCCCGAGGGCATGCCGCTACCGGCCGAAGTGCCGGGCGGCGGTGATGGTGCTGGGACTGGCGATGACGCTGGGAGTGGCGACGACGCCGACGGCAGTGGAAACACTGGCGCGGGGGTGACTGACGGCACTGCCCCCGATAGTGCGGGCGCTGCCGGTGACACCGGGAGTGCCGACGGCAGCGGTGACGCCGGTACCGCCCTGGCGCCACCCGAGCCGTGGCATGCCCCCCTGCGGGCGGCGCTCCTTGAGGGCTCCTTGTACGAGTCGCAGCACGACGCGATCCGCACCGGACTCGGCGAACCACCCGCGCCGTCTCTGCAGCGCGAAACCCCCGACACCGATACGGGCGCCGACAATGGCGATACCGTCACCGACATGGGCGATACCGATACCTGTACCGACACAGACACCGACACCGACACCGACACCGACACCGACACCGGCGGTGGCGATACGGGGGCGCGCACGTTCGCCGAGCTGCAACACGAAGCGTTAGCGCTCGCCGAGGTGTGGCGGCTCGCCGCCGAAGAACTCATCCGTGAAGCGCCACTGCGCACGGTCGAAGAGCTGCGCCAGGCCGCCCGCAACATTCGCGACATCCTCGACCCGGCAGGCGCCGAGGCCCGGTCACGGGCACGCTACGAGGCCCGCTCGTTCAGGCTGTGGCGCGACGCGGCCGGCGCCTGGCGCGGATCCTTCACCTTCGATGACGAATCCGGGGCGCTCATACGCAGCCTTATCGACACTGCGCTACGCCCCCGCCGGGGCGGTCCCCGGTTTGTGGACCCGGCCGACAAAGCGCGCGCGCAGCAGCTTATCGATGACCCGCGCACCAACGATCAACTCACCCACGACCTCATGATCGACGCCGTCTCGAGCGGCATCACCGCCGACCCCGCCACCACGCTCGCCGCCCAGAAACCGAGCGTACGCGTGGTGACCGTGCTCCACCGCGGCAGCCGCTCCACACCACCGACCGCCGCACCGGCCGCCTCACCGGCCGCCTCACCGGCGGCGCCACCACAGGCGCAGCCTTCACCCACAGCGCAGCGAGCAGAATCACCGACAGCACCACCGGCCGCCACACCGGCGGCACGATCGCTGACAGACCTCAAACAACAGGCCCAGCAGCTCCTCACCCAGCCCGCCCCGGCACAGCCCGGGCAGGGCATCAGTGAAGCAGACGGCAGCGTGCTCCCGGCGGGCACGCTCGCACGGCACCTGTGTAACACGGGACTCATCAACGTGATCGTGGACGACGCCGGTAACCCGCTCAACATGGGCCGCACCCAACGCCTGTACACGAGCGCCCAACGCGTCGCCTTGTCGCTGCGTGATGGGGGCTGCCGGTGGCTGAACTGTGACCGGCCCGCATCATATTGCGAGGCGCACCACATTGACGAGTGGGTCGCGGGCCACGGCCGCACCGATATCGCTACCGGAATCTTGCTCTGCCGGTACCACCACGGGCAGCTCCACCACGGTGGCTGGCGCATCACCCGCGACGGCGACGGCCCCTTCATGCTGCACGACAAACACGGCACCGCGCATGAACTACCGGTGCGCGCCGACCGGTCCACGATGTGGAACTTTACCGACCTCACCCCGCTCCCGCCACGGCTCTACCCACGCCCAGACACACCTCCAGACCCAGACACACCGCCAGACCCGGGCACACCGCCAGGCCCGGGCACTCCACCGGATTCAGGAACGCCACCAGGTGCAGGCACCCCACCGGATTCTGGCACCCGACCGGGTGCAGGCGCACCACCGGATTCAGGAACGCCACCAGGTGCAGGCACCCCACCGGATTCAGGCACCCCACCGGACTCAGACACTCCGCCCAACCCAGATACCCCACCGGGCGCGCAGGAACCACCTGCGTGGTCACCGGACGCAAAGGCTCCAAACACACAGGCGCCAAACTCACAGGCGCCAAGCACACATGTGCCAAACACACAGGCGCCAAGGACACAGGCGCAAAGCACACAGGCGCCAAGGACACAGGCGCCAAGCACACAGCAACCCGCTCAACGAGACCAGCAGCCACCCCAGCTGCCAACCCAGCTGCCGATCTTCATCGAACAGCAGGAGCCACTGACCGCAACGAACTTCAATATTTCGCCGACGCCAACACCAACACCAACACCAACACCAACACCAACACCAACGGTGACCGCATCAGCTTGGGCGCCACCACCGAGAACTCCAACCCCAACTGAGCCACCCCCCGGCCAGCCCCAATATCGAACCCGCGGCTCGCCCCGCGGCCACGCCCGCCCCTCAGGCGAGCATGCTCTCCCAGATGAGTCAAGGGCTGGTGCCGGCTCAGAGTCGCTCCATGTCCAGCACTCGCCGCATCGCGAACAGCGAGCCAGGCGCCCCGCCGGGGTAGCGCCGCACACACCGGCCCAGCAGAAGATGCCCTGTTATCACCTCCATCACGCACCTTCATCACGCACCTTCATCACGAACATCCATCACGCGCCTTCATAACGAACATTCATCACGAACATTCATCACGAAGAGCCTGATTAGGATTGGACACAATGCAGTTCAGCCGACCTTCGCGTCTCACACCAGGGGGAACATGATGCACCGTTACAAGCCCAGAACCCTTGCGGCAGCGGCCCTCACCTGTGCAGCCGCCCTGTTCCTACTTCCGGGTTGCAGTATCGTTTCCAACGTCACAGATCTTTTTGGTGACAAGAGTGCCGAGTCGAGCGAAGGCCCCCGCAACAGCGCTAAGAAGCCCTCTGAGCAGTCCTCCACGTCAGAGCAAGAAGATGCAAAGCAGGCCGCCGAAGAGAGGAAACAAAAAACTGAAGACGCTCAGCGCGAAGCAGAAGAAGCCAAAAAGGCTGAAGAAGCCAAACGCGCCCGGCTCGTGCTCCCCTCCGCCTGCGACGCCATGAATTCGACCGCATACGACGAGGCCACCGCGGCAATCGCCAACCTCAACCTCACAGTGCCTATTCAACAAGCACGCCTCGACAGTTTTGAGTTCACAGCGGGTGAGGTCGCGAAGGCCACGATGCAAAAAGCGGTCCGCTTCGAGAGCTGTTCGTACCCCGTCTATTTCCACAACGCTGTAGTCCAGTATGTAATCGAGATAGCAGCCGCCGATCAGGCCTCCCTTATTTCTGCGCTGCGCGACGACCCCACCATCACCGAGAAGTCTTCAGGTAGCGTGGTGCACTTCACATTTGACCAGTACTACGAGGGGCAGCGCGGCGCCCCGATGAGCACGAGGGTGAACTACATCTTTATGGGCAACGCATGGATCGCCCTGTTCGACAACGGTGAGCTCGACTACGCTCCCGCCGCGATCGAGGGGCTGCGCGCGGCCAACCCCACGCTGTAAATCAGCTCCCGCCCACCGGCATTAGGCTGAGTCCGTATGTTTGAAGCACGCACGCACCTCGTTTATACCCGCGACGGCCGCACGCTCACAGGCTCCTCCATCGGCCCGACCGATGGCCACCCTGTGCTGTTTATCTCAGGTGCGGCGACCGGCAAAAGCATGACTTTTGGTGACGAGTATCTCAGCCAAACGGGCCTACTCCTCGTCACAATGGATCGGCCCGGCATCGGCGGTTCGACGCCCGACACTACACGCACGCTGGCATCGACCGCCGACGATTACCGTAATTTCATGCGCGAGGTCACCGGTTCAGACGCCCCATTTCACGTCGTCGCAAACTCCCAGGGCTCGGTCTTTGCGCTGCAGCTCGCCGCAAGCAAGGTCCTCGAGTCCCTCACCTTGGTTTCGCCCGCTGACGAGCTCGCCCACCCCGCGATCCACGCCCAGTTGCCCGCTGAGGCCACCGCACTCGCTGACCTTGCGCGGCACGATCCGGATCAAGCCGCAACGATCTTAGCCGGGCTTGACATGCAGGCCATGGAGAGCATGGTCCTTGCAGGCTCACATCCGTCCGATGCCGCGTTCTATCGCAGCGAGCCCTTCGCGACCCGCTATCGCGATGCACTCGCCGAGGGGTTCGCATGCGATGGCGCTGGCTATGCGCGAGACACGCTCATCGCTATGCGCCCATGGGGCATAGAGCTCGACACCATCGCATGCCCGGTCACGATGCTATTTGGCGCGCTCGACCTGTCACACTCACCGGATCACGGGGCCACGCTCGCCTCTCGGATCACGGGCGCCACCCGCACCGTGCTCCAAGACGCGGGCGGCGCGCTCTTGTCGACCCACTCGCGCCTGGTGCTAGACACCGTGCTCGACGCCATGCTCGGCACTGTGCTCGGCACCGCACCTGAGCTGGCAAGCTGACGCTCTGCAGACGCGCAACACGGCAAGCAAACAACAGGGCAAGCGAGCAACCGTTCAACCGTTCAACCAGCCGCAGGGCGACCGAGCGCCCCGGTAGCTCCTACATCGCGCGGTACGCGGCGCTCATTCCTACGACGTAGTGCTCAAAGCTGGGCTCCTCGGTGTCTTCGGTCGCCGCGACGAGCAGGTCGAGGTAGTACTCCCACCCCGGGCCGATCTCGCCAAGCTCGACGCGCTCGGTGAGCAGCTGGGTGAACAGCAACACCGTGTCGTCGTCGCCGTCGGCCTCGAGCGCAAACGCCATCTCCCAGTCAACGCCCTCGTCAAGCACGTGCAGCACGAGCCTGTTTGGCGCCTCACACGCACGAATTCCGACGCGCAGAGCGGGCTCATGCGATTCGAAGCGCATGCGCACGCGTACACCGCTACCCGGCTGCGCGTCCCCCTCCCACGGCCCAAACCAGCGCTCAGTGAGGTCTGATTCGGTGAGAAACTGCCACGCCTCGTCGATCGGCAGCGCGAGCGACCGCGCGATCTGCAGGTACCTACGCCCCTCGTTTACAACGACGCGTCCACTTGCTTCCATGGGGTGCCTCCTCTAGGTCTCACTCAGCGTATCTGGCAGGCGCCATCCCTGCCCGAGAATGTTCGCCATAGCGAACTTAGGATCGCGGCCAATCGAGGCCTGATCTGGGGTTCTCACTCGCTCCGGATCATTGCTAACGTTGCATCTCGTACTTGCGACGCGCGCTGGTGGCAGCGCGGTAGCGCTGTGTGTTGGTGCGACCGCAGCGCTTTTTTGTGTAGTTTGAGCCCCCGAGGAGTGAGCATGAGCGAGATCGATATCGCGAACCCCCATGACTACGACCACCGCCACGCCGATGTCTCTTCTGGCTGGCTGCGCGCGAGCGTCTTTGGCGCCATGGATGGGCTCGTCTCAAACGTCGGCCTGATCGCTGGTATCGCAGCGGCCGGAGCCCCCACCGGTGTTGTTGCCCTCACAGGCGTATCGGGCCTCATTGCGGGCGCGATCTCAATGGCGCTCGGCGAGTTCACATCGGTGCGCACCGCGAACGAGCAGCTCGACACCGAGGTGGAGGTCGAGCGCGAAGCTCACGCCCGCAACCCCGAGGGTGAGCAGGCAGAGCTGGCCGTGTTGTTTGAGCGTTTGGGCATGGAGCCCGGCACCGCCACGTCTGCCGCTGTGCAGGTGCACGCCAACACCGAGCAGGCTGTGCGTGTGCACCTCGCTCACGAGCTCGGGCTCAGCCCCGAAGAGAAGCCGTCTCCCTGGGTCGCCGCAGTGTCATCGTTTATTTCGTTTGGCATCGGCGCCATCATTCCGGTGCTGCCCTTCCTCTTTGGCTTTGGTGACCTGTGGTGGGGCCTCGCATTTGGTGGGGCTGGTCTGCTCGTGGCGGGTGGCCTCGCAGCCGGCATAACCCGGCGCAGCTGGCTCAAGGGAGCGGTGCGCCAGCTCGTCTTTGGCGGTGTCGCGGTCGCCGCGACCTACACGATAGGCGCAATGCTTGGCGTGTCTGAATTTAGCTAACCCAAGAGCTCGGCTCTCACCAGATACACGGCTCGCATACCGGTGACCGTATGCTCCAGCGGATACATTGGCCAAAGCAATCGGCAATTGCCTTTTAGCTTCACAACCGGGCGTTGTCACACCGCCCGAAGGGAACCAGGTGCCGATTATGTCGCTGACGTCTACCCACGCGCGCACGCAAACCCCCAAGAACGGCCTCGGCCCGCTGCAGTACACGCGGGCACGCACCGAAGATTTTCCGCCGATCGCCAAGGCCTACACGAATGTTTCGCGTGAGGTGCGCGAGGCGGGGCTACTCAAGCGCGCGCAGGGGTTCTACGCGGTCGTGGGTGTGGCACTGGCTCTCGGGTTTGCCGCCGCTGCGACCGGTTTCATTCTGCTGGGCGATAGCTGGTTTCAGCTGCTCATTGCAGCGGGCGTAGGCCTGCTCTTCACCCAGGTCGCGTTCATCGCGCACGAGGCGGCACACCGCACCGTGCTTGCGACCGGCCCGGCTAATGATCGGCTCGCCCGCGTGCTCATCGCGTTTGTCGGCATGAGCTACGACTGGTGGGATTCGAAGCACAGCCGCCACCACCAGAACCCCAACAAGGTCGGCAAAGACCCCGACATCGAGGTCGACACGATCTCGTTTATCGAAGAGGACGCGGTGAATTCACGCGGCCTGGTGCGCGCGATCACGAAGCGCCAGGGCTGGTTCTTCTTCCCCCTGCTCACTCTCGAGGGCCTCAACCTGCACCTGCACGGGTTTAAGCACCTGCTGCAGCGCGGGCCCGTGCGCGGTCGCTGGATCGAGCTGTCGCTCATCACAGCCCGCTTCGCACTGTTTTACACCCCCATCTTCATGTTTCTGCCGCTTGGGCTCGCCTTCGCGTTTGCGGGCGTGCAGATCGCCGTGTTTGGCGTCTATATGGGTGCCTCGTTTGCCCCGAACCACAAGGGCATGCCCGTCATCGCCCACGACGCGAAGCTCGACTTTTTCTCAAAGCAGGTGCGCACCTCACGCAACATTCGTGGCGGCTGGTGGGCGACGGCCATGTTTGGCGGTCTCAACTATCAGGTTGAGCACCACCTTTTTCCCAGCATGTCGCGCCCCTACCTCGCGAAGGCCCGCAAGATCGTGATGGAGCACTGCCGCACACTCGACGTGCCCTACACCGAAACGTCGGTGTTGCGCTCGTACGCAATCGTCATCGCATACCTCAACCGGGTGGGTCTTGCCGCCCGCGACCCGTTTGCGTGCCCGGTTTCGGCACAGTACGGACGCTAACCGCAGCATCTGGCGCTGCCTACCCGCTCGGGGCGCGTAGGCTTATTCCATGCCCAGCCCCGAGTTCGTCGACGCCGTACTCGATGTGGTGCGCCGGATTCCGGCGGGCCGCGTCATGACGTACGGCGATGTGGGCCTCGCGGTCGGCTCGAACGCGCCCCGCGCGGTGGGCCGCGTGATGGCGCTCTACGGCCACGCGGTGCCCTGGTGGCGGGTTGTGCCCGCCAGCGGTCTACCACCGCAGGGCCACGCGCGTCTCGCACTGCCGCACTACCTCGCCGAGGGCACGCCGCTACGCTACCCGCGACCCCACGGCGAGGCTGCCCCGAACCCGACGACGACGTCACCCACCGACCCCGAATACCGGCTTGCGCTTTCTAGCGCGCGCCTGCCCTACACGCACGAAATCTACGCGGAGGTCGCCCTGTGAGCGAACACGTCACCCACTCCCCCGAGCCCGAGACCGTCCCCGCGGCCGATTTCGAAACCTCGGGGACCGCTCCGGATCACCCCGGCGGTGAAGCTGGGCTGCGGCTCGGGTTCGTGCGCGGCATCGCTCCCACCAAGTGGGCGAAGCGCTACCTGGTGGCGACGCACACGCGGCTTGAGCTCGTGCCGGTCGCGGCCGCGTTTAGCCCCCGCACGAAAGCCAGCCCCGACTACGACATGCTGCTCGAGCGCACGGCGCCCGGCATCACCCCTGACGGCACAGGTATCGCGGGCGACGCGGGCAACTCGGGCGACCGGCGCGCCCTGCGGCTCTACGACGAGGGCATCGCGCTCGTCGTGAATGTCGATCACGAACTGGCCAGCGAGACCGAGATCACCGCGGCCGACCTCGCTCTCGTGCCGCTGCTTGACCACCCGGATCACGCGCCTGAGTGGCCCGCCGCACAGCCGTGGGCGGATCCGGATTGGAAACCGCGGAACGCCCGGGCCGCGCTGGATCTCGTGGCCACAGGAGCGGGGGCGATGTTGCTGCCGATGCCGCTCGCGCGGCACCTGTCGAGCAAGAAACAGCACGCGCTGCTGCTTGTGACAGGCGAGGGAGCTCCCGCGGCGACGACCGTGTGGGCGACGTGGGAGGTGAGCCGCGATGACGCCGACGTGCAGCAGCTCGCGGGTATCTTGCGTGGTCGCACCGCTCGCAGCTCGCGCGAGGGATCGCCAGCGGCGGGCTCGCCCACCGAAGCGAAACCCAAGCAAAAGCAGCCAGCGCCCAAGAAGCAGCAGCCCAAGCTCAAGCCCAACTCGCGTGGCGCGCAGCTCGCAGCTGTGCGCGAAAAGGCCGAGCGAGCGAAGGCCGAGAAGCGGGCGGCGGCGCGCAAGGCGAAGAAGGGCGGTGGCAAGCGCCGCTAGGCGATGAAGCGCTCGACCACGAGCAGCGCCGCGAGCACGATCATCATGGCGCCGCTCGCGTACGACACGAACCTGGCGAGCTCAGGGTGCCGCGCGATGACACGCTTCGAGGTGAATGCGACGAGCGTGTAGACGACGAACACGGTGAGTGTGAAAACCGCGCCGAGCACGAGCATCTGCGCGCTCGCCGGCCACGCCGCCCGCAGCGACACAAACTGCGGCAGCAGCGCCACGAACAAGAGGAGGCCCTTCGGGTTCGTGCCGCTCGTGGCAACGCCCTTCACAAACATGCGCCGCAGCGATCCGGGGGTGCCCGCGGCCTCGGCGTAGCGCGCCTCGTTCGCCGAGCGCAGGGTTTGCACGCCGAGCCACCCGAGGTACGCAACGCCCGCGACCGTGATCACGTCGAGCGCGCGGGGCGTCGTCGAAACGAGCGTCGCGATGCCAAAGGCGGTCGCTACGGTGAGCAGCAGGTATCCGAGCGTCAGCCCCGTCACGGCGGGCCAGATGCCACGCCCGCGCACGCCCGTCGCGATTGCGTACCCCCAGTCTGCGCCGGGGAGAAAGGCGAACCCGATGCTCGAGATAGCGAATGCGCCAAACAGTGCCATGTCCATGCTCTGAAGCGTAGAGATTTAGGCGCGACAAGTGCTTGTGTGTTTCACCACGAAACCCCGTACCGTACGCATATTATTATCGCTATGGACGCGATCGATAGAGAAATCTTGCACGAGTTGCAGTTATCGGGCAGAGAAAGTGCGACCACGCTTTCACAGCGCGTGGGCCTCACCGTCGCGCCCACCCTGCGACGCATGAAGGATCTCGAAACTTCGGGGGTGATTCGCGGTTACCACGCCGATATCGACCCCGAGCGGGTGGGGCTCTCGTTTGAGGCGATCGTGTTTGTGCAGATGAACCTCACCGACTCTGACACGATTCGCGAGTTCGAGCGGCAGGTCGACGAGCAGCCGCAGGTGGTGGAGGGCCAGCGGCTCTTTGGCGACATCGACTATCTGTTGCGCGTGCTGGCACCCGACCTGATGAGCTACCAACGGTTCTTTGATGAGGTGCTCACCGGCCTGCCCGGAGTACGCAAAATCACATCGACCATCGTGATGAAAACGCTCAAGGCTCCCATCGTGGTGCCGGTGTAGCCGGGCACAGTTACGTGCTGTGCCCGGCTAGGCTCCGCAGGACCCTACCTGTCGGCGAATCGGTCGGTCGCGCGTACGAGCGCGTCAACGATGCCGGGCTCATCTGACGAGTGGCCCGCGTCTGCGATCATCTCGAAGTGCGCCTCGGGCCACGCGCGGTGCAGGTCCCAGGCCGTGCGCGCAGGCGTGCACACGTCATACCGCCCCTGCACGATCACGCCTGGAATGCCCGCCAGTTTCTCGGCCGCGTCACGAATCAACTGCCCATCTTCCATGAAGCCACCGTGCGTGAAGTAGTGGTTCTCGATGCGCGCGAACGCGACCGCCGCCGGCGCGTCCTGCCTTGTCGCGGCGATGCCCGCCAAGTCGGGGTGTAGCTTGACCGTCGACTTCTCCCACACGGTCCATGCGACCGCCGCCGGCACGTGCACGGCGGGGTCCACATCGAAGAGACGCCTGTGGTACGCCGCTACCAGGTCTGCGCGCTCAGCCTCGGGAATCTGCTCAAGATACTCCTCCCACACGTCGGGGAAGAGGTGGGAGGCGCCGTCTTGGTAGAACCAGTCGATCTCTGTCTTACGCAGCGTGAAGATGCCGCGCAGCACGAGCTCGGTCACACGCGACGGATGAGTCTGCGCGTAGGCGAGCGACAGCGTCGACCCCCACGAGCCGCCAAACACCTGCCAGGTGTCAATTGCGAGATGCTCGCGCAGGGCCTCCATGTCTGCCACGAGGTGCCAGGTCGTGTTGGCGGCGAGATCGGCGGCGGGGTCGCTTGCGTGCGGCAAGCTGCGCCCACACCCGCGCTGATCAAACAACACGATCCGGTACCTGGCGGGGTCAAAGAACCGTCGCTGATCGGGCCCGCAGCCACCGCCGGGCCCGCCGTGCACAAACACGACGGGCTTGCCCGCCGGGTTACCGCACTCCTCCCAGTACACCTCTTGGCCGTCCCCCACAGCCAGCAGGCCGTGGGCGTTGGGTTCGATGGGCGGGTACAGGCTGCGCAGTTCGGTCATACTCTCCACTGTAGCCATTAGCCAGTGCTTGCAGAGGCTACAGCGTCTACAGCGTCTACAGCGCCCCGACGAGGCCCGTCATCAGTGAAATGACCATCGCAATCACGAATGCGTTGAACGCGAAACTCACGATTGTGTGCGTGCGCACGGCGGCGAGCGCCGCCGAGGTGCGCGGCGTGGCGGCTGTCATCGCCCCCACCGACGAGATCATCACTGCCATTGACACAAAGTCGGTGAACACAGGTTCTTCGGTGATATCGAACTCGAGGGTCTCGCCCGCCGCGTGCAACCGCAGGTAGCGCAGGGCAAACGCGATCACCATAGACGCCCACGACGAGCCGACCGTGATGATGACGAGCGCCGCTAGCCACAGCATATTGCTGCTGTTGCCGAGCATTGTGGCCACCACGGCAACGACGAGCGACGCTCCCGCGGCCGAGAGCGCCCAGTCGCCTGCGCCGCCGAAGCCGAGCAGCTTCGCCGCTACGCTCGGGCCCCGGTGGTGCTGCGTCGACGCAAGTGCCATGAGCGCGGGCCGTGGCGTTGCCCGGTAGAGCCGGTAGGTCCACACCGTGTACAGCACTGAAAACGTCGACAGCGAGCCGCACAGTGCCGCAAACCCCAGCGTGGGGGTCAGGTCAGCGCCGCGTACTACCGCGATGGCGAGCGGCGCGAGCAACACGACAAACGAGACCGCCAGCGCGACCATCGCGCGCACTGTGTCGCTGTGCGCGCGACTGGTATCTAGCGGCCGTACTGGCTCGCTTGCTGGCTCGCTTGCAGGCTCGTTTGCAGACACACTTGCAGGCCCACTTGCAGTCTCGTTTGTCTGCCGCGCCCCGGGCAGGGGCGAGTCTGAGAGATGGTCTTCGCTACGCACCCGCCCAGCTTAGCTGCGCGCGGCCGCCCGAGCCTTCGCCTGCTTGTGCAGCTCTTTCTCGTGAATCGGCCAGCGGCCAGCATCGCGCTCTGCTTCGACGTACGCCTGAGCTTCGGCCTGCCGTTCTGCCTCAATGCCCGTCGCAATCTCGGCGCGCAGCAGGCCAGGAGTGAGCCCAAACGCATCGACGAGGTCACCGGCGTGGTCGCGCAGCCGCCCGATCAAGCGGTCGACGTAAGCGGTCACCGCCTCGGCTCGCTGCCCCGAGAGGCGGCCAGCGATCAGGTACCACGCCGCGTTCTGTTCGATGAGTGAGAACCCAAACAGGTCGCGCAACCACGTGAGCACCTGCTTGGAGCCGGGATCTGCGAGCGCGTCGACGGCCTCGGTAAACGCCTCCCACTGCAGCAGCTCGGCGTGCGCCCGGGCGGCCGCGATGAGCTTGTGCTGCTGCGCGTTAAACGCTTCTTCTTGCGCGGCGGCGCGCGCCTGTTTGTCGGCCCGGTCGATCCCCTTGCCTGCGTCGCGCAGCACACCTGCGATCTCGGCAACCATTGTCTCAACGCGGTCGGCGAGCAGCGCGCGTTGCGCTTCGGGTGCGCGCAGGCTCTCCACCGAGCGCGCCACCTGCCCGAGGTCGGCGATGCTCTGCCCCATCTGACGCAGGCCGAACCTGCTCACCCGATCGCCCAGCTGCGTCGCCGCGGCCTTTGCGATCGCGGCTTTATCGCCGCCCGCAAACTGTGCCGCGTAGTCCTTCAGCAGCCGCTTACCTACGAGCTGCAACAGCACGTTGTTGTCGCCCTCAAACGTGACATAGATGTCGAGGTCGGCGCGCAGGCTCGTGAACCGATTCTTCGCCATAAACCCGGCACCTCCGCACGCCTCGCGCGCTTCTTGCAGGGTGTCGAGCGCCGCCCAGGTCGATAGGGGTTTGAACGCCGCCGCGAGTGTTTCGAGGTCTTCGCGGTTTTCTTCGGTGTCGCGGGCGCCCGAGAACACTTCGTCAAACACGGTGAGCAACCGCTCATTCGCAAATGCCATCGCATAGGTCTGCGCAAGGCGAGGCAACAGCCGACGCTGATGCTGACCGTAGTCGAGCAGCACGGTCTCGCGCCCCGAGGCCCCCGGAAACTGCCGCCGCTCATTGCCGTACGTGATCGCGATTGCGAGCGCCGCCTGCATCGCGCGCACGGCCGAGCCGTCGAGCGATACGCGCCCCTGCACGAGCGTGCCAATCATCGTGAAGAAGCGGCGACCCGGGCTTTCGATGGGTGACGTGTAGGTGCCGTCA
Source organism: Leucobacter faecis (assembly GCF_054456635.2). Taxonomy (NCBI): domain Bacteria; kingdom Bacillati; phylum Actinomycetota; class Actinomycetes; order Micrococcales; family Microbacteriaceae; genus Leucobacter; species Leucobacter faecis. The sequence continues at coordinate 23,546 of NZ_JBTJEP020000001.1, read as the reverse complement.
GGCGCCACATCGCCATAGCGATTGAGCAGGTTCGTACGCGGCACCCGCACGCGCGTAAAGTGCAGCCGGCCGTTATCGATGCCGTTGAGCCCGCCTTTCACTCCGTCGTCTTCGCTGCCCACACCTGGCAGCATGTCACCGGCAGGCGTACGAATTGGCACGAAGAATGCGTGCACACCGTGGTTCACTTCGTTCGTGATGAGCTGTGCAAACACGACCGCGGCCTGCCCGTGCAGCGCCGCGTTGCCGAGAAACTCCTTCCACGCGCCCGCAAACGGCGTGTGGATCTCAAATTCTTCTGACTCCGGATCATAGGTTGCCGTCGTACCGATTGAGGCGACGTCTGACCCGTGCCCGATCTCGGTCATCGCAAACGCGCCCGGTAGCTTCAGGCTGATCACGTCGGGCAGCCACTTCTCGTGGTGCTCCGTTGTGCCGAGGTGCAAAATAGCGGCGCCAAAGAGACCCCACTGCACGCCACCCTTAATTTGCATCGAGGGGTCGGCCAGCACGAGCTCTTGAAACGCCGCAATGTTGCCGCCGTGGTTGTCGCTGCCGCCGACGCTTGCCGGGAATGCGCGCTGAATGGCCCCGTTTTCGACGAGAATGCTCAGCTGCCCCAGTGCACGCTCGCGGTGCTCGGCCATCGGTTGCCCGGCAATCGTGTGCAGTCGCGGGTCTTGGGCGAGCGCCCGCGACTCGAGTCGCTCGGCCTTCCACCTGCCGAGGAGCGCGTCACCCACCTCTCCCACATCGATCTTTGCGGCCTGTACGGGGGTCGAGAGGGTGCGGTGGTCGCTCATCGGTGCTCCTTTGTCAGCTCTGTGCGCGCCGGGCGTTCTTGAATCAACTGTTCAAGAATCCTCGGCTCTAACGTCAGCCTAGGGAGCGCGTGACCGACGCTCAAGCGTGTGGGGGCCGTGCTACAAACGTGGCCGGGCCCCCGCCACACTGCTTGGTGATGATCTACATAAATAGCAACCGGTTTATGTGGAGTTCATCTAGAACTAGCGCACCTTGTGCACCGCTACCGCAGTTTGTCACCGGGGGCGAAGTCGCCAAAGAAGCGCGGCTTCACGCCCGCTTCTGCGAGCATTGCCTCGGTGCGCTCCTGTCGCGCCCGCGAGATCAGCAGTACGGCGCGACCGTCGCTGCCAGCGCGCCCCGTGCGACCGGTACGGTGCAGGTAGGTCTTGTAGTCGCTCGGCGGGTCGGCCTGCACGACCAGGTCGACGCCGTCGACGTGAATGCCGCGCGCCGCGACGTCGGTCGCGACGAGCACCGCGACTTTACCGTCGCTGAAGCGTTCAAGGTTGAGCTCACGCCGGGCCTGGCTGAGGTTTCCGTGCAACTCGACAGCGCGCACCCCGTCATCGCCCAACATTTGCGTAATCCGCTCGGCGTTCGCGCGCGTGCGGCAAAACACCATCGTGCGGCCGCGCCGCTTCGCGAGCTGCGTAATGACCGCGTCACGCTCGGTACCGCGCACCAGCAGCACGCTGTGGTCGACCCGTCCCGGCGCCTTCTCTTCGGCCTCGTGCACGACCGGCTCGGGCAAGAACTCTGCCACGAGGTCTGACACGTCGGCGTCGAGGGTGGCAGAGAACAGCAGTCGCTGGCCGCCGTTTACCGTCTGCCGCAGCACCTTCTGCACGGGCTCGAGAAACCCGAGCTCACACATGTGATCGGCCTCATCAATGACGCTCACGAGCACCTCACGCAGGTCGAGCCTGCGTCGATCTACGAGGTCTTGAATGCGCCCGGGGGTGCCGATCACAATGTCGACGCCACGCTCGAGTGCGTGCACCTGCGCGTCGATGGGGGTCCCCCCGACGAGCTGCGCCGTGTAAAAACCCACCGAGCGCGCGAGCGGTTGCACGGTTCGGTCGATCTGCAGCGCAAGCTCACGCGTCGGCGCGAGAATCAGCGCCTTGGGGTGGCGCACGGCCTGCGGGCGCGGACCCTCAGTGCGCACGCCGCGCTTGCCCGCGGATTTCTTGGGCGCGCGAGCGATATGCCCCTCGGCCTTCAGCTTGAGCATGCGCTCCACGAGCGCCGCCCCAAACGCGATCGTCTTGCCCGAACCGGTGTTGGCGCGACCGAGCACGTTGCGCCCGGCGATCGCGTCAGGGATCGTCGCGACCTGCACTGGAAACGGGCTCTCAGCCCCCAGCTCACCGAGCACGCGCACGAGGTTGCCCCCCAACCCGAGACTCGCAAACGTGGCCTGTGCCGCATCGGCCACCGTGGTGCGCACGGCCTCGGGCAGCGGCGCGCGGTGTTGCTCGCGCTGCCGCTCGAGCACGGCTTTCTGTTGGTTGCGATTCTCGCGCGTGACCCGCGGTTCTCGCGTCTCGCGTTTTTCTCGCGGCGCGCGATCGGCGTCTGGCTTCGAAGCCTGCACCTCGTAGCGTGTCGTTTTCTTGCGAGGGTTACGCCCCGGTTCGTAGTTTGCGGGCGGCTTGAACCCGCCGCGTCGGCCCTTGGCCATGTCTCAGTGCTCCTCGCTCGGCGCGTGGCCGGTGGGGGTTGGCCGGTCGGAATCTTCCGCCGGCGAAGTCGCTTCTTTCATCAGATCGTCCCAGCTCAGCTCGCCCGTGACTGGCGGCGCGCCCGCGGGTGGCCGCGTAATCGGCGAGGCGTGGGGCTCAGGCAGCACGAGCGGCGCAATCTCGTCGGTCGCGTTCCACGTGTCAGACGCAAAACCTCGGTGCCCGGCTGCTGGGGACTGGGCGGCACGTTCGGCGCGCATCGGCGGCTCTGGCTCCGGATCCGCGGCAACCCCGGGCACCGAGGCCGCTTCGGCCTCCGCCGCTGTTTTGGCCTCCGCGCCGAACCCGAGCCCCTCAAGCGCTAAGTGCATCTCAGCGGTCGGCGTGAGCTCAGCGATCGGCCCGGGCTCAGCCGTCGGGTCGGGTTCAACCGTCGGGTCGGGTTCAACCGTCGGGTCGGGTTCAACCACAGGAGTGAACTCGGCCACCGGAGTGAACTCGGCCACCGGAATAGGCCCAGCCAGCGGAACGGGCTCAGCGACCGTCATGGGCTCAGTCTTCGGGATCAGTTCAGTGCGCGGGGTGCGTTCAGTGCGCGGGGTACGTTCAGCGCGCACTGTCGTCTCGGCGGGAGCCGTGGCCTGCACGGGGATTGATCCGGAGCGCCTGGGCCCTGGCTCCCTCGCCGCAGCCGCGCCGGGAGCCGCTGCAGCGATCGCGCCGCCGCGCGTGCTTGCCGCCGCGCCGAACAGCGCGAGGGCCCGTTTGGGCCACCGCCCGACCATGGCCACCAGGGTACTCACACCGCCTGGGCCACCCGAGCCACCGAAGCCACCGGAGCCTCCCGAGCCACCGGAGCCTCCCGAACCGCCGGAGCCGCCCTCCGTCGCGCGCCGCGGGCCGTTCCCGCCGCCGCGGCCCTCGCGCCCCCGCTCAACAACGTAATAAAGAGTCGGGAGCACCACGAGCGTGAGCACCGTTGATGAGAGCAAACCGCCAATCACAACGACAGCGAGGGGCTGCGAAATGAAGCCACCCTGCCCCGTAATGCCAAGCCCCATGGGCGTAAGCGCGAGGATAGTCGCGAGCGCGGTCATCACAATGGGGCGCAAACGCTGCATCGTGCCGTGCAGCACCGCGTCACGCAACTCGTCGCCGCGCGCGCGATACTGATTGACGAGGTCAACGAGCACAATCGCGTTCGTCACGACAATGCCGATGAGCATCAAGACACCAATGAGCGAAGCGACACCGAGCGGGATTCCCGTCGCGATGAGCAGCAGCAGCGCGCCCGTCGCCGCGAACGGCACCGACGCGAGCAGCAGCAGCGGCTGCAGCAAACTGCGGAACGTGGCGACCATGACGACGTACACAATCAGGATCGCCGCGAGTAGCGCAATGCCGAGCTGTTCAAAAGCTTCGGCCTGTTGCGCCATCACACCGCCCACCGCGGCTGTGGCTCCCGCTGGCAGGGCGACAGACTCGAGCGCCGCGTCCACCGCCGCGCTCGCGGCGTTCAGGTCGTCGCCCGCAGGTAGCGCCGACACTGTGACCGTGCGTGCCCCGTCTGCCGTATGAATTGAGACGGGGCCGTCGGCAACCTCAACCGTCGCGAGAGACTCGAGCGGCATGGGGCCCACCGCCGTCTGTATCGTGATCGCTTTGACGCCTGCCTCATCGGTTGGCACTGCGCCGAGGCTCAGGTAGACGCTTGTGACGTTAGCATCGCGCGTGATCTGGCCGATCTGCTGCGACTGCATCTGCTGCGCCAGCTGGCCCGCGACCGCCGCCTCATTGAGCCCCGCCTGCGCCGCTGCTTCGCGATTCACGGTCACACTGAGGTAGGGCCGTGACTGCCCGAGGTCGCTCTCAACCTGCTTGAGGCCCGACTCTTGTTTGAGCGCGTTGAGCACCGCGTTGCTCGCGTCTGCCAGCGTTGCTTGGTCGGGGGCCGCCACATTCACGGCGATCGACGACGACATGCCAGCTCCCCCGCGCGACTCGCTTATCGCGAACTCGCCCGCGTCATCGAGCGCCTCAACCGCGGCTCGAATCTCGTCTTGCACGCGAGGCTGGTTTGCGCTCGGATCAGTGGTGATCGAGTAGTTCACAGCTCCGTCGCCACTGCCGCCACCGAACATGGCGCCCATTCCACCGCCGCCACTACCAATGGTCAGTTGCACTGACTCGACCGCGGCCACGGTGTCAAGCGCCGCCTCGACTTTTTCGGCCTGAGCAAGTTGCGCTTCAAGGCTCGTGCCCGGCGCGAGAGTCTGCACCAGACCAACGGAGTTCTGTTCGGCAGCGCCCATGAAGTTCGTCTTCATGAGCGGTGTGGCGGCGACCGTTGCACCTAAGATGAGGGCCGCTGCGATGAGCGTGGCCGCGGGTTTTGCCAGTGTCCACTCAATGATCGGCCGGTAGCCGCGTTGCAGGGCCGTAGGTGCTTCGCTGGTTACACCCCTGCCCTCGCGAGTGTTGTGGCTTCTGTTGGCGCCGTCGCTGCGGTTTTGCCCGCGGCGCCGTTTGGGCGCAGACTCGCCCCGCAAGAACCAATACGCGAGCACGGGCACAATCGTGAGCGCCACGAACAGCGAAGCCGCGAGCGCGATGGTCACGGTGAACGCGAACGGTCTGAAGAGCTCACCGACCATGCCGTCGACAAACGCCATGGGCAAGAACACGGCCACCGTCGTGACAGTCGATGCGGTGATCGCGCCGCCCACCTCGCGCACTGCGCGCACGATAATGCCGGCCCTATCACCGGCCGCGTCTACCCCGGCCTCGCCAAAGTGACGCTTAATGTTTTCGATGACCACGATTGAGTCGTCAACGACCCGACCGATAGAAATGGTGAGCGCGCCCAGCGTAAGCATGTTGAGCGTGTAGTCAGCGAAGCCCAGGCCAATAAATGTGCACAGCACCGAAACTGGAATCGAGATCGCCGTGACGATTGTTGCGCGCACCGACATCAAGAACACCAAAATCACGAGCACCGCGAACAGCAGCCCGAGCAACCCCTCAACAGTGAGGGTTTCAACCGACTGTTCGATGTAGGGGGCCTGGTCAAAAATAACGGTGAGCTGCGCACCCCCCAGTTGGTCTGCGAGCTTGTCGAGCTCAGCCTGTACCGCGTGCGAGACCTCGACCGTGTTGGCGGCCGACATCTTAGTCACCGCGATCGTGAGCGCCGGCTTGCCATCGACGCGCGAAATGCTCGTTTCTGGCGCCTGCTGGAGCTCGACCGTAGCGTACGCACCAATCGTGAGCGGCGCAGCTGGGGCGGCAGGAGCGACCTCTTCTGGCAACACAGCCTCGTCACCGGGCTGCTCGGCCTGGTCAGCGGGCTGCTCGGCCTGGTCAGCGGGCAGCTCTGGGCTGACCGGCGGAACGGCCGTGCCCGGAATTGGCAGCGCGGCAATCGCTTCGACCGAATCAACCGTCGATCCGGCCTGCACTGCGAGCGTTCGGTCACCGTCCGAGACTGTGCCCGCCGCGAGCAGCACCCCGCTCTGCTGCAGCGTGTCTGTGAGCGTCTGAGGCGAAAGCCCATCGCGCGCCAGCGTCACGAGGTCGGGGGTGATCACCACGCGCTCGGCCCGATCGCCCGATAGCTGCGCGTCGCGCACACCGTCGAGATCGCTGAGCTTGGGCGTGACGAGACGTCGCACCAGCTGCGCCGCTTCTTCGGCGCTCTGCCCCTCGCCCGGTGTCACCGCCACCTGAATGACCGGAAAATCGTCGATGCTGCCCGACATCACCTGAGTGTCGGCCGACGCTGGCAGAGCAGCCCCCAGACGGCTGATCGCGCGTTCAACCTTTTGCTCGGTGACGGCCAGGTCAACACCGTAGGTGAACTGGGCCACCACCATCGATGCTCCCGTACTCGATGTCGCTGTTGTGCTTTCGAGCTGTGGCACCCCACGCATGGCAGTCTCAATGGGGTTTGAAACATCTGCGTTCACCACTTCGGGGGCGGCCCCCGGGTAGCTCGTAACAACCGCTATTGCCGGAAACTGAACTGACGGCATGAGCTCCTGCTTCAATGAGCCCGCCCCGATCACCCCAAACACGGCAGCCACGATGGTCACGAGTGCAATCAGTGCGCGGTTTCGTAGGCTGAACGCCGTGAGCAGATGCATGGCTTTGATTATTCCATGCGCGCCCGCACACCCGCCGGGAGCATAATGTCAGGTATGCTGCGCTTTCGCCCAAGGTCCACTCTCGGTGCACGCACGCCCGACGACTTCGCGCGGCTCGAAGGTCTGCGCCGCATGCAGGCAATCGCACTCGCGCTGCTCGGATTCATGGCCGTCGTGTTTGTCGTCTCTTTTTTGCTGCAGAGCACCCACCCCGCCTGGGGATTTGTGCGCGCCGCAAGCGAGGGCGGCATGGTGGGCGCGCTCGCCGACTGGTTCGCGGTCACCGCACTGTTTCGCCATCCGCTCGGTATCAAGATTCCACACACCAACCTCATTTCACGCAAGAAGGACGAGATCGGTGAGGGGCTCGGGTCGTTCATCGAAGACAACTTCCTCGCCGAAGACGTCGTTCACGACAAACTCGCCGAAATTAGCGGTGCGCGGGCCGCCGGTGCCTGGCTGACCGGCCCGAACGGCGCTAGACGCACGAGTGATCTCGTCGCGGCTGCCACACTCGGAGCTCTTGACGTGCTCGATGACAACGATGTGCGAGCTTTCGTTGAGACGCTCGTGCGCACGCACATTCTCGACCCCGAGTGGGGTCCACTCATGGGCCGTGCTCTCGATTCATTTGTGGCGGGTGAACACGAAGAAACACTCATCGATGTTGCCGCTGGGCGTCTTGCCGAGTGGCTCGAAACGCACCCGCACGCGTTCGACCGCGTACTCTCAGCGCAGCTCCCCTCCTGGCTGCCAAACGCGCTCGATCGCTTCATTGACCAGCGGCTGCACAGCGAAGCGGTGCGGTTTGCACGCGCGGTCGCGACAACCCCCGATCACCCCGCCCGGCAAGCGATCCGGCGCTTTTTACGCGACCTGGGGCGCGATTTGCAAGAGCAGGATCAGCTGCGCACGCAGCTTGAGAGCTTCAAACACGAAGTGTTTGACAGCCCCCGCGTTCGCTCGCTCGCGGCAAGCACCTGGGATACAGCCCGCGCCGCGATCGTCGAGATGCTGAGCGACCCGGCAAGCGAGCTGCGCTGCCGTATGACGGCCGCGGCAGAGGATTTTGGGCGCAGGCTACAAGGCGATGCAACCCTGCAGTACAAGATTGACGTGTGGGTGATGGGCGTGGTGGAGCACCTCGTGCAGGAGTATCGCCACGACCTCGCCAAGGTGGTGACCGAGACAGTGCAGCGCTGGGACGCACACGAAGCGGCCGAGAAAATCGAGCTGCAGGTGGGGCGCGACCTACAGTTCATTCGCATCAATGGCACCGTCGTCGGCGCTCTCGCGGGCCTGGCCATCTACACCGTGGCTGCGCTAGTGCTTGCGCCTCTCGCCTCGTAACCGCCAGACGAGACCTCAAGCGTTACTGTGCGAAGCGGATGGGAATGAAGAGGTCCTGTACTCGGTCGTTGAGCGCGGTGTGATCGGCCCGCGTGGTGATCGCACAGCGGGTTACGGTGCAATCGAGTCCCTCGGTCGTGGCGTCGGGCATCGTCAAGGTGGCCGTGAAACTGCCGGTCTGTGCGTCGTCGTAGCCCTGCGTCGCAAAGGCCCGCCAAGCCCAGTCGTTCGAGATCCACACGCTCGTGAGGTCCTCGGCCTTCACGTCGCCCTCTTTCGCACCCTCGGGGATGCCGCCCAGGCACGGCCCGGGCTTCACCGCCGGATCACTGGGAATCGCGCACACAGCGATATATATGCCGATTGCGGCATCGAAACCAGTACCCGAAATAGTCAACGACTCGCCCGGCCGCACCGCTGCCGCATCAAACGTTTTACCATCGCTTTCAGTGACACTGAGCGTGCGCGTGCGATCGTCGGCCCCGGTTGCACTCACCTCTGAAACGTAGCCTTCGGGCAGCTGCTGCCCCGATCCGCCGGCGCTCTTGTGCGTCAGTATGGGCAGCAACACTGCGACCACCGCAACCAACACAACAACCGCCACGGTAAGTAACGCAAACAGAATGATTCGAGTGCGGCGTGTGCGCGAATTGGTCATGTCTTCATCGTAACCGCACCGAGGCGCGCACAAGACGGCCCAGCGCTCATGCTAGAATCACCACCATACGTCTATTTTAATTGGTACTTGCTTCGCGACGATTTCGCGGGGCCCGAATGTGTAAGGGGGTCACGCATGGGGCGCGGCCGTCAGAAAGCAAAGCACACCAAGGTCGCCAGGGAGCTGAAGTATTTCAGCCCCGACACGAACTACAATGCGCTTGAACGTGAACTCGCGGCGAATAAAGCCGAAGCTCAAAACAACGAAGACCCCTGGGCAGAGTACGCTGATAAGTACAATGTCGACGATGAGGACGAGCACTAGCTTCTTCTCACGGCCTGGCTTCTCGTTTACGAGTACCTTCAGGCCATAGCCAAAGGGCCCCTCTCACGAGGGGCCCTTTGGCGTGCCAGCTGCGTGCAGCTACTACTTGCCCTGCGCCGCTACCGCAGCAGCGCCGGCTGCCGCCGCTTCGGGGTCGAGGTACTCGCCCTTACCCACAGGGTGGCCGTCTGCATCAATCTCGTATACGAGCGGCATGCCGGTCGGAATGTTGAGCGACGCGATGTCTTCGTCGGAGATACCTTCAAGGTGCTTCACGAGCGCACGCAGCGAGTTGCCGTGCGCTGTGATGAGCACGGTCTTTCCCGCCCGCAACTCGGGCAGTACAGTGCCCTCCCAGTATGGGATCATTCGGGCGACGACATCTTGCAGGCACTCGGTCTGCGGGCGCTCACCATCGATGTCGGCGTAGCGGGCATCGCGTGCCTGCGACCACTCGCTCGCGTCATCGAGTGCGGGCGGCGGCGTGTCATACGAACGACGCCACTCCATAAACTGGGTCTCGCCGTACTTCTGTAGCGTCTCGGCTTTATCAAGCCCCTGCAGGGCGCCGTAGTGCCGCTCGTTCAAGCGCCACGAACGCTCTACGGGAATCCACATGCGGTCGGCAGCCTCGAGGGCAAGGTTGGCCGTCTGAATGGCACGGCTCAGCACCGAGGTGTGCAGCACGTCTGGCAGCACACCGGCTTCAGCGAGCAACTCGCCCGCACGGGCGGCTTCGCCGCGGCCCTGCTCGGTAAGTCGCACGTCAACCCATCCAGTGAACAGGTTCTTTTTGTTCCATTCGCTCTGGCCATGGCGCAGCAAAATCAGCTTGTTCGTCATGCTCTCAGCTTAGTTTGTCGCACACGCTACCGCGCACACATCACCGGCGCGGTGCCGGTTAGAGCCGTTTAAGCCGGGGAATGTTACGCGAAGCGCCCGCGTCAGACGGCACGATCACCTCTTGTGAGGCCGCGATCACCTCACCGTCGGTCGACTTCGGATCAGCCCCAGCTTCGCCGCCGCGCAGCTCGAGCTCGGCGTCTTCAGGCACCGAACGTTTGAGCAGGGCGAGTGCGATACCGCCCCATTCATAGTGCAGCGCCGCCCGGGTTACGCGCCCCACGGGCCTCGCCCCTTCACTCTTAGAGGTGTCGGCCAGGTACACCAGCGCGCCCGCGACCGGCAGTTCCCCGCCGAAGCCATCAAGGTGAAGCATGGTGAGCCTGCGCGGTGGATGTCCCAGGTTGTGCACTTTAGCGACCGTTTCTTGCCCGCGGTAACACCCCTTCGTCAGGTGAACCGCCGTGCGCAGCCAGTCAAACTCGTGCGCAATAGCGCGTTCATCGACGTCGGCGTGCTGTGCGGGACGCCAGGCTCGCACCTCAAGCGCATCGAGCGCCATAAGACCTGCCGCACGCACCTCTTCACCCATGTCGGCCACTAGATCAGCAAGCTGATCGCGGGTAAACACGCACTGCACCGCCTGCCAGTGCCCGCCCGCGTGGTCGGCGCGGGCATACTGTACTCCGCCGCGCTGCACCTGTGACCACGGATCAATCCAGGTCACAACGGGATCGTGTTCGCGCAGCTTGCGCGCCGCCGCCCCCTCACCAAAAGCACACACCGCTGCATACTCTGCGCTGCGGTTCGCCACTTCTACACGCAGCGCAAACCGCATGCGGCCCAGGTAGGCGGTGAGCCCATCTGCGAGCCCCTCGTCAACGAGTAGCCAGCACTTCTCACCATCATCGACGAGCCGAATCGCGTACTCGATGCGCCCGTTGGGATCGAGCAACAGCGTCTCGGTACTCTCCCCAGCGGGTAGACCGGTGAGCTGCTGGCTCGTCATCGAGTTGAGCCACGATAAACGGTCGGCTCCCGCCACCACCACCACGCCGCGGTGAGACAGGTCAACGATTGCGGTGCCGCCCTCGAGTGCGCGCTGTTCACGCAACGGCTCCCCGTAGTGTGCGGGCACACCGGCAGCCTCGCAAGCGACGGCGCCGGGAAGGGTCAGAAATGCGCTCATCGCGGCAGGCCGTTCGTGGAAGGGCAAGCGCTAGTTAGCGCTGACCCTTGAACAGCTTGTAGATAACCGTGCCAGAAACCCAAGCAATCGCGAGCGAAGCGAGGCCAAGCAGACCGAGGAAGAAGAGTTCGAGTGCAAGCAGCATGTCGCCAGTCTAGCAACTCCGGGGCGGCCGTTACGCAAAGTGCGCGATGAGCAGCCCCGTGATGTCGATCACAGCGATGATCACTACTGATCCGGCGACGCTAAAAGCCAGTCGGGTGATAAACCCGACTCGTTCGGCCGTGCCCAACTGCAGTGCGAACGAGATAAGCGTCGAAACACCAACAGCCAGTACCAGCCAGGAGAAGCGGGCGTCTTCTCCGACCAGCACCGTCACCAGCACGCCCATCGCGAGCGCCGCTACCCACGCGATAACGAGCCGCGGAATGTGCCAGGCCTGCACGTTAGGCATCTCAGGCGAGTTAGGCTCGGTTGCGTCGTTCACGTCGCCATTGTCGCACAGCCCGCGCACCACGCCCTGGGTGCGACACCGTGGGGGCGACGCCCAGTACTATAGACGAACGACCCAGCCTGCCAGTGAAGGGACGCGACCGTGCAACTTCTTTGCCTTACTGACCGCGCCCCGGCCGAGGCCTTACCGTCGCTCGAGCTACTCGCACACGATGTGCGCGCCTCGCCGTTGGGTGTGCGACTGCCGGCCAGCATGAGCAGTCAGTATGACTGCATCATTATCGACGGCGTGAACAACGTGCGACTTGCCCGCGAGGTGTGCCAGAACCTGGCGCAGGGCGAACATTCCCCCCGGGTGGCGGTGCTGCCCGAGTCGGCCCTTGGCGTCGTGCAGACCGAGTGGGGGCTGAGCGACGTGCTTCTGCCGACAGCTGGCCCGGCCGAGATCGAACTGCGGCTGCGTTTGCTGCGCCCCGCCGCGGGCCAGGTCGCCGTCGCCGAGACGTCCGAGCTGCACGCCGGCGGCGTCACCATCGACGAAGCAAACTTCACGGCACGACTGCACGGTCGGCCGCTCGGCCTCACCTACAAAGAGTTCGAGCTGCTCTACTTTCTCGTGGGCCACCCCGAGCGTGTGTTCACACGCGAGCAGCTGCTGAGCGAGGTGTGGGGCACCGACTATTTTGGTGGCACACGCACCGTCGACGTGCACGTGCGTAGACTGCGCGCGAAGCTCGGTGAGCACGACGGGCTCATTAGCACCGTGCGCGGCGTAGGTTACGGCTTTGCCCGCGCCAAAGAACTACAAGACCCCGCTGCGCTTCGCACGCCCTAAAGCGCCTCACTCAAGGAGCCCCACCGTGTCTTTTTCGTCGCTGCCCGCAGTCGCCCAGCGCATTCTCGCCGAGATCGAACAGGCCGACGGCGCCTCACCCGTCTCTGACCAGGCGCTGCTCGCAGTATCGCAGGGCGCGCGCCGGCTGCTTCTCATCGCGCCCGACGGGACTGAGCTCGACGGCGCGAAGCTCGACGGCGCGAAGCTCGACGGCGCGGCGATCGGCGTAGGCGTCATCGGGGAGGGCGAACTCGACCTGGCGCTGCTCCCTGCGCACCAGACCCCCGAAGACACAGGCGCGGCGCTGCGCACGCTGCTCGCGCACTCGGCAGGCTCGCTGCGCTCATGGGTGCACGGCGACCGAGAGGTCATCGCCAGCGCCCTCGCAGCCGCGGGTTTCACGCCCGCACGGTCGCTCTACCGCATGGCCCTTGATCCGGATCTGCTGCCTGCGGGCGCAGGGCCCGCGCTCGCCCTGCCGACCCCTGCCGGCCTCGCGCTGCGCGCGTACGGCACCGAACCGGGCGACGACGACGCCTGGGTGGTGACGAACGCGGCCGCGTTTGCGAGCCACCCCGAACAGGGCCGCATCACGGTCGAAGATTTCGCGCGCATGCGCCAGGAGCCCTGGTTCGATAGCGGCGATCTGCTGCTGCTCGACGCGGGCGACGAACTCGCCGGATCAACATGGGTGAAGACGCTACGAAGCGACGGGCACGCTACCGGGGGCGATGAGGTGAGCTGCGAGCTGTATGCCGTGGGGGTGCGGCCCGAGTATGCGGGCCGGGGCCTCGGCCGGTTGCTGCTCGACGCGACCCTCGCGCGCATGGCAGAGCACGCTCCCGCGCGCGTAACCCTGTACGTCGATGGCGACAATACGGCGGCGGTGCGGCTCTACGAAACCGCGGGGTTCACCATTGATTCACGCAGCATGCAGTGGCACCGGCCCGATTCGGGTGCGGCTAGTGCCAGAATGGACGCATGAGCGAAGAAACCTCCGTCGTGGAGGGCACCGATGCCCTGCCAGCCGACCGCTACCTCGACCGCGAGCTGAGCTGGCTGGCGTTCAACCAGCGCGTGCTCGAACTCGCAGAAGACGAGACCGTGCCGCTGCTCGAGCGCGCCAACTTTCTCGCGATCTTCGCCTCAAACCTCGACGAGTTCTTTATGGTGCGCGTGGCGGGACTGAAACGCCGCATCGTCACGGGGCTCGCCGTCCCCACGAACGTGGGGCGCGCGCCCACCGATGTGCTCGCTGACATTAACCGGGTCGCGTACGAGCTGCAGCAGCGGCACGCGGCCTGCTTTAACGGGCAGGTGATGCCGCAGCTAGCGGGCGCGGGCATACGCATCGTGAAGTGGGAGGAGCTCGACGCGGCCGACCGCGAGGTGCTCACCAACTACTACGAGCACAATATTTACCCTGTCCTCATGCCGCTCGCCGTCGACCCGGCGCACCCATTCCCCTACATTTCGGGGCTCGCGCTGAACCTTTCAATTCGCGTATTCAATCCGGGCACCGAGAAGACCGAGTTCGCAAGACTCAAGGTGCCGCAAATGATTCCGCGTTACGTGCGGGTCGATCGCCGCGAGACCGAAGACAGCGTGCGCTATATTCCGCTTGAGGCACTCATCGCGAACCAGCTTGACGGGCTGTTTCCAGGCATGCAGGTCATCGACCACCACGTGTTTCGTGTGACCCGCAACGAAGACGTCGAGATCGAAGAAGACGAGACCGAGAACCTCATTCAAGCGCTCGAGAAAGAGCTGCTGAGGCGCCGCTTCGGGCCGCCCATTCGGCTCGAGATCTCAGACGACATGGACGCGGCGACGCTCGACCTGCTGGTGCGCGAGTTCGACATTGACGCCGAACAGGTCTACACCCTGCCCGCACCGCTCGATCTGAGCGGGCTGTTCGCGCTCACCCGTATTCCGCGCCCCGACCTGAAGTTCGCGCCGCACATTCCGGTCACTCACCCCAAGTTTCGTACCGCATCGCCGAGTGAGAAGCCCGACACCTTCACTGCAATCGCTCGGCGCGAGGTGCTCGTGCACCACCCGTACGAGTCGTTTTCGACGAGCGTACAAGCATTTCTTGAGCAGGCGGCGACCGACCCCGACGTGCTCGCCATCAAGCAGACGCTCTACCGCACCTCGGGCGACAGCCCCATCGTCGCGGCGCTCATCAAGGCGGCCGAAGCTGGCAAGCAGGTACTCGCCTTAGTCGAGGTGAAGGCCAGGTTCGACGAAGAAGCCAACATCTCGTGGGCCCGCAAGCTCGAGCAGGCCGGCGTGCACGTCGTGTACGGCATCGTCGGCCTCAAAACACACTGCAAACTCGTGCAGGTGATTCGTGACGAGGGCGACCGGCTCGCCCACTACTGCCACATCGGCACCGGCAACTACAACCCCAAGACGAGCCGCATCTACGAAGACTTTGGCCTGTTCACGTCGTCGCCTGAGGTGGGGCGCGACGTCACCAAGCTGTTCAACGTACTCTCGGGCTACGCGATCGAGACCGACTACGACCGGCTGCTCGTTGCTCCCCTGCAGCTGCGTGCGGGGCTACTCGAACGCATTGCGCGCGAAGCTGCCAACGCGCGCGCCGGGCTGCCCAGCGGCATCAAACTGAAGGCCAACTCGATGGTCGACGAGGCCATCATCGACGCGCTGTACCTCGCCAGCCAGGCGGGCGTGCCAATCGAGGTGTGGGTGCGCGGCATCTGCTCGATCCGGGCCGGCGTGCCGGGGCTGTCAGAGACGATTCGCGTACGATCCATTTTGGGTCGCTATCTTGAGCACTCACGTATCTATGCTTTTGAGAACGCCGGATCGAGGGAAGTGTTCATTGGCAGCGCCGACCTCATGCACCGCAATCTCGACCGCCGCATCGAAGTGCTCGTGCAGTTGAGCGACCACGAACACCTCGCACGCATCGACCGCTTCTTTGAATTCGCGTTTAGTGACGATGTGTCGTCATGGCGCATGCTCACCGACGGCACCTGGGAGCGTCGCATCGTCGGCGCGCAGGGCGAACAACTCGCAGACCTGCAGGACCTCGTGATGAGCGACCGCACGCACGCGCGAGCGCGGAGGCCCAGGTGACGCGCGAGTTGCTCGCGGCTGGCACCGTCTGTTGGCGCCGCGTGCCTGTCGCACCCGACGCGCCGGGCGCAGGCGGCTCCCCCAGCACCGCCACCGAACAGCTCATGGTGCTGCTCATTCACCGCACCAAACAGGGTGACGTGTCGTTTCCGAAGGGCAAGCTGGACCCCGGCGAAAGTATGCCGCAGGCGGCCGTGCGTGAGACCCGCGAGGAGACCGGCCTCAAGGTGCACCTCGGTGTCAACCTCGGCACGATCCAATACACAGTGGGCGACACCGCCACCAAGACCGTGCAGTATTGGGCGGCCGAGGTGACACCCGAGCGTGCGCTCGCCTCGACGTTCACCCCCAACGGTGAAGTACAAGCGCTCGAGTGGGTGCGGGCAGACGAGGCGCGCGCACGTCTGAGCTATAAAGCAGACCGCAAGCTCTTTGACGTCTTCTTGCGTCTCGCGGGCCACGACCTGCTCGATACGTTCTCGGTCACGCTGTTGCGGCACGCGAAAGCCGAGCCGCGCAGCCCACTATCACCCGCCGACCATCTGCGACCGCTGACTACAGTGGGCGACGACCAGGCCGACATGCTCGTGCCGTCGCTCGCGGCGTTTGGCCCGCGCCGGCTCTACAGTTCGACGGCGCTGCGCTGTCTCGAAACCATTGCTCCCATCGCCGAGCACACGGGCAAACGAGTGCGCGAACACGCCTCACTCAGCCAAGACTTCTGGGACGCAGGCGATCTCGCCGAGACGCGGCGCTTGATCGGCAAAATCGTGAAGCGCGGCCGCAACTCAATTTTGTGCAGCCACCGCCCTGTGCTGCCCGACCTGGCACGCGAGCTCGTGCTCGCGACCGGCAGCGTGCCCGGCCCCTACCTCGCCGAGGCGGCCGCGCTACCGCCCGCCGGATTCTCGGTATTTCACTTGTCGCGCTCGCGGCCGGGCGCCGGCATTCTCGGCGTCGAGACCTACCCGATCAAACGTTGAGCCCACCCACCCACGAAGCCCAGCACCCTCCGTTCGCGCTCGTCGTGAACCCCGCCTCGGCGCTCGGTCGCGGTAGCCGCGTCGCCGCACGGGTGAGCCGCGCGCTGCGCGACGCCGGTGTCTCGTCAATCACTATTTCGGCGCCCAACGCCGCCGAGTGCGGGGTGCTCGTCGAACGCGCATGCGCGGCCGGAGTACGCGGCCTGATTCTCGTGGGCGGCGACGGGCTGATTAGCACCGTGCTGCAGGTGGCGGCCGCCCGCGCACTGCCCATTGGCATCGTGCCCGCGGGCAGCGGCAACGATTTCGCACGCCAGTTTGACCTTCCGCGCAGTCCCACCCGGGCGGTGCGGGCGCTGCTGCGCGCGACCCCGCAGCCCGTCGATCTCGGCCTCGTGCAGTACACGGGGCAGGCGGGTGTTCGTTTCGAACGCTGGTTTGCGGGCGGGCTGTCGATCGGCATTGACGCGGCCGTGAACCGCCGCGCCAACGCGCTGCGGTTGCCGATCGGCCCACTCCGCTATGCGGCGGCCCTGCTTGCCGAGGTCGCGCTGCTGCGTTCGCGCACGTTTCGCGTCACCGGGCTGGCACGCCCTGGTGACGGTGATCCGGAGCGCCCGGATCATGCCTACAGTGGACTGCTCGCGTCGGTGATGAACATTCGCACGTTTGGCGGCGGGATTCCGATCTCACCCGAGTCGCGGGTCACCGACGGCGCGCTCGAGCTGATCGAGGTGGCGCACGCGAGCAAGCTGCGCCTGTTCAGCGTGCTGGGCACGCTCGCCCGCGGCAAGCACGCGGCGCTGCCCGAGGTGCGCATCACGCGGCTCACGCGCGTGATGATCGAGGCGGGCAGCGAAATCGCGTTTGCCGACGGCGAGGAGGTGGGCACCGGCCCGTTCGAGGTGCGGGTGGTGCCCGGCGCGATCAGAGTACTCGCGCCCGCCAGCAGCTAACGGGCTATTGGCTCGCCAATAGCCACTCGTGAGCGCCCGCCTCGGCCGCCCCCATCGCGTCCACCGTGGCGCGCGTGCGCTCGAGCACACCCGCGTCAAACTCGGCCGACTGGCACACGCCCTGCGGCTGGTCAGGCATCACCGAGCACCACTTGTAGCCCCCGTTTTGCGTGTTTGTCGCAGCGTTCCAAGCCACGTCGTTCGTGGTCCAGGTGCCATCTGGCTGCTTCGCGAACTGCACACGGGTCATTAAGAACTCGTTGTTGACGCTCTGCGCGGGCGGTGCGGACTCACTAATCGTGTTGCCCGTGCCGTAGAGAATCCACTTGCCGTTGTAGTTCTCGAGGGGCTGTACCGCGTGCGCGTGGTGCTGGTAGACGAAGTCAAACAGGCCACTGTCGTGCAGCTGCATGGCAAGCTCGCGCTGCCCCGGCGTCGGCTCGGTCCAGTACTCCTCGCCAATGTGCTGCACACCGATCACGAGGTCCGCACCCATGTCGCGTGCCTTCTGGGCCTTCGCGATCATGCGCTCGGGGTCGACGCGCGGCTCTTCCATGCGAAAGTCGACCTGCCAGTCGTGTTCGGCATTGAGCCCGTTGAGCGAGAACGTCGACGTCATAATCGCAACTTTTGCACCGTTGGCTTCGACAATGAGCGGTTCGTCACGCTCGCCCTCTGCCCGGTACGAACCGGTGTGCGCGATCCCGGCCGCGTCGAGCCCGTCGAGGGTGCGCACGAGCCCCTCGGTACCCTGGTCGATCGTGTGGTTCGACGCCGTCGTGCACACGTCGTAACCGATCGCTTTCACCGCTTTGGCCAGCTCGGGCGGGGTGCTGAACTCGGGGTAGCCGAGGTAGGGGCCGCCCACCGGCGCGAGCGGCGTCTCCATCTGGCAGATCGCGAGGTCGGTCTGATCGAGGTACGCTTTTTGACCTTCAAGCAGCGGCAAGAAGTCGAAGTTCTCGCCCGCCTCGTTCGTGGGAATCGCGAACGGACTCCACAGCCCCTCGTGAAACAAGAGGTCGCCCGACATCGCAACGCTCACGCAGTGGTCGGTGGGGCATGCGGGCCCCGCGCCGGGCTGCGGCTTTGGCGCAGTGTCTTCGGCCTTCACCTCGGCCTTGGGGGCTGGCTTGCTCGCGGGCGCCTTTGCTTGAGGCGCGGCCTCGGGCTCTGGCGCGCAGCCCGCGGTGCCCAAGACGAGCAGCGCCGCTGCCATGGTCAGTGCGTACTTCTTGATCCCGTTCATCTGTTCCATGCTAGTCGGCGCGGGGCTGGGCGTGCAGCCGCGCGCGGCCCACACCATTTTCGCCCGGTGAGTTCACCCGCTGTTCACCCGTTAGCGAGCCGCAAGACACCCGAGCTTCCTACTGTTGTTGGTGTGGCACCGGCCACGACTCATCCGTTCTCAAGATTGGATCACCCCACAGTGAAGCTCAAAGCTCTGACCAAGGTTGCAGCCATCAGCGGTCTCGCGGCACTCACCCTGACCTCTTGCGCGGCCAACGAGCAGGCCCCCGCCGCACAGAACGTTGAGGGTGGCGACTCGTCACTCTCGGGCGAGCTCATTGGTGCGGGCGCCTCATCGCAGGACGCCGCACAGAACGCCTGGGTCGCTGGTTTTCAGACCGCCAACTCGGGTGTCACCGTAAACTACGACCCCACGGGTTCGGGCGCCGGCCGCGAAACGTTCCAGCAGGGTGCGAGCGCCTTCGCCGGCTCTGACCGCGCATTCAAGCTCGATGAAATCTCGGCTGGCCCCTTCGACGCCTGCGCCGCCGACAGCGGCATCGTCGAGTTTCCGGCCTACATCTCACCCATCGCCCTGATCTTCAACGTCGAGGGTGTCGATTCACTGAAGCTCGACGCGCCCACCGTGGCGCAGATCTTCGCGGGCAAGATCACGAAGTGGAACGACCCCGCAATCGCGAGCCAGAACGAGGGCGCAGAGCTCCCCGACCTCGCCATCACCGCTGTGCACCGCTCAGATGAGTCGGGCACGACCGGCAACTTTACCGACTACCTCGCCGCGGCAGCTCCCGATGACTGGAGCGTAGGCTCGATCGAGTCGTGGCCGAAAGAGTTCGGCGGCGAGGGCGCCCAGGGCACCTCGGGCGTCGTGGCAGCGGTCACTTCGGGTGTGGGCACGATCGGTTACGCCGACGCCTCACAGGCAGGCGAGCTCGGCACCGTCGAGATCAAGGTGGGCGAAGAGTATGTCGCTTACTCCCCCGAAGCCGCCGCAGCAATCGTTGACGCCTCGCCCATCGAAGAGGGCCGCGGCGCAAACGACCTCGCGATCACGCTCGACCGCAGCTCGACCGCCAAGGGCGTCTACCCGATCGTGCTCGTCAGCTACCTCGTGGGCTGCGAAGCCTACGCAGACCCCGCCAACGCCGAGCTCGTGAAGTCGTACTTCGGCTACATTGCAAGCGAAGAGGGCCAGCAGGCTGCCGCCGAAGCAGCGGGCAGCGCCCCCATCTCGGCCGACCTGCGCAGCAAGATCACCCCCGCGATCGACGCCATCAGCTAGCACCCCGCGGGCCGTGTCATCGCCTAGAGTGTGATGACGCGGCCCGCCCACGTGTTTCGCCCGATCCGACTCTGGAGAGCCTTAAGTGACCCTCACCCCCGCCGCGCCCGCAGCCTCGAAGCCTGCGCGCCGCACACACACCAGGCCGGTGCTCAGCATCGGTGATCGCGTGTTCTCGCGCGCGGCTGTCTTCGCTGGAAGCATGATCCTCGTCACGCTTGGCGCGGTCGCGCTGTTTCTTATCGTGCGCAGCATCCCCGCCTTCAGCGCAACCGATGAGACCGCGTCGCTGCTCACAAGCAACTTCTGGCAGTACGTGGGCCCGCTCGTGTTTGGCACGGTCTGGGCTGCGACCCTCGCGCTCGCGTTCGCACTGCCCCTGTCGATCGGCATCGCGCTGTTCATCTCGCACTACGCTCCTCGCCGCCTCGCGCAGCTACTCGGCTACATCGTCGACCTGCTCGCCGCTGTGCCCAGCGTCGTGTTCGGTCTGTGGGGCATCGGCGTGCTCGCCCCCGCGATTCGGCCCGTCTACGTGTGGCTGAACGAGAACCTCGGTTGGATCCCCCTCTTCGGGGGCGTCACTTCGGGTACCGGGCGCACGATTCTCACCGCCGCTATCGTGCTCGCCACCATGATCCTGCCCATCATGACCGCGATCTGCCGCGAGGTGTTCCTCCAGGCGCCCAAGCTGCAGGAAGAAGCGGCGCTCGCGCTCGGCGCGACCCGCTGGGAGATGATTCGTATGGCGGTGCTGCCGTTTGGCCGCCCCGGCATCGTCTCGGCCGCGATGCTCGGCCTCGGTCGTGCACTCGGCGAGACCATGGCCGTCGCCATGGTGCTCTCGGCGACCGGCCTCGTGAGCTTCAAGCTGCTCACTTCTGAGAACCCCTCGACCATCGCGGCCAACATCGCGCTGTCGTTCCCCGAGGCCTACGGCGAGAACATCAACGTGCTCATCGCGACCGGCCTCATCCTGTTCATCGTGACGTTCCTCGTGAACGCCCTTGCGCGCTGGATCGTCAGCCGCCGCGCTGAATTCCGGGAGGCAAACTAATGAGCCAGCACACTGACCTCGCTCCGGATCGGGCCACCCGCCCGCCCATCACGGTACGCCCCGTTCAGGCAGGTTCGAGCCTCGCCGGTAACCGGTTGTCACGCCGCACCCCCTGGATCCTGCTGGGCTCGAGCCTCGTGATTTCGTTCGCGCTGTTCGGCCTGTTGGCCGCAGCGAGCGGCGCCGAGTTTTCACTCGTGGGAGCGGTGCTCGTGGGCACCCTCGGGTACCTTGGCATCATCACGCTGATGGCGGGCCTGATTGAGGGTCGCAGGCAAGCCGTCGACCGTCTCATCACCGGGCTCGTGACGTGCGCCTTTGCGCTCGCGATGGTGCCGCTCATCTCAGTGGGAATCACGGTCGTCTCGAACGGCCTGGCGCGCTTTGACACCGAGTTCTTCAACTCGTCGATGCGCAACGTTACGGGTGAGGGCGGCGGCGCGCTGCACGCCATGATCGGCACACTCATGATCACGCTCGCGGCCACCATCATTGCCGTGCCCATGGGGCTTCTGACCTCGATTTACCTGGTCGAGTACGGTCGCGGCCGGCTCGCTAAGACGATCACGTTCTTGATCGACGTCATGACGGGCATCCCCTCGATCGTCGCCGGCCTCTTCGCCTACGCCGTATTCGCCCTGTTTCTGGGGCCCGGCGTACGCATGGGCATCGTCGGTGCGGTCTCGCTTGCTGTGCTCATGATTCCCGTCGTCGTGCGCTCGAGCGAGGAGATGCTGCGGCTCGTGCCGAACGAGCTGCGCGAGGCGTCATACGCGCTCGGCGTGCCCAAGTGGCGCACCATCTTGAAGGTGGTGCTGCCCACCTCAATCGCGGGTATCACCACCGGCATTATGCTCGCTATCGCGCGCGTGATCGGCGAGACGGCACCGCTACTCATCACGGCCGGATTCACCGCGTCAATGAACTACAACCTGTTCGCCGACCGCATGCAGTCGCTGCCCGTGTACGTGTACACACAGTTCGCGAACCAGGGCAACCCGGCCTTCGCGTTCATCGAGCGTTCGTGGGCCGCAGCGCTCCTGCTCATTCTGATCGTCATGGCACTCAACCTGCTCGCGCGTCTCATCGCGAAGTGGTTCTCCCCCAAGTTCGGCCGCTAGCGGTCGCCCCACACTCTTCACCACCACAGAAAGCACCCAGCATGTCTAAGCGCATCGAGATCTCTGACCTCAACGTCTACTACTCCAAGTTTCTCGCAGTCGAGGGCGTCACGATGAACATCGAGCCGCGCACCGTGACCGCCTTTATCGGGCCGTCGGGTTGCGGCAAGTCGACCTTTCTGCGCACCCTCAACCGCATGCACGAGGCTATCCCCGGTGCCCGCGTCGAGGGTGAGGTGCTGCTCGACGGCGAAGACCTCTACGGGCCGGGCGTTGACCCCGTGCTCGTGCGTCGCCAGGTGGGCATGGTGTTTCAGCGCCCCAACCCGTTTCCGACCATGTCGATTCGTGAGAACGTGCTCGCCGGCGTCAAGCTCAACAGCCGCCGCATCTCGAAGAGCGACGCCGACGACCTCGTCGAGCGCTCACTCACCGGCGCGAATCTGTGGAACGAGGTGAAGGATCGCCTCGATAAGCCGGGCTCTGGCCTTTCGGGCGGTCAGCAGCAGCGTCTGTGCATCGCTCGCGCCATCGCTGTCTCCCCCGAGGTGCTGCTGATGGATGAGCCCTGCTCGGCGCTCGACCCCATCTCGACGCTCGCGATCGAAGACCTGATCGCCGAGCTCAAGCTGCAGTACACGATTGTCATCGTGACGCACAACATGCAGCAGGCTTCGCGCGTCTCAGACCGCACCGCCTTCTTTAACATTGCGGGCACCGGCAAGCCGGGCAAGCTCATCGAGTACGACGACACTTCGAAGATGTTCTCGCAGCCGTCGGTGCAGGCAACCGAAGACTACGTGAGCGGTCGATTCGGGTAACCCACGTTCCGGGGTTTGGATCCAGCGGCTGCGCTCGCAAGCTCGCTCCGCGCAGGATGACGAAGAATAGGCGCTGTCCGCCACTCGGTCAAGCTGCGCCTGGATCCTGCGACTGCGCTCGCAAGCTCGCTCCGCGCAGACCCTATGAGTGTGGGGTTTATAAATAATCGATTACAAGCCTTGTAAGGCCAGAGCCCCACGGTGAAAATACGTGGATCACCCCAAGAGTGGCTTGGAGTGCCGACAGTCAACGGAGGCCCTGGTGTTTACAGATCGTACTTGTATTGGTCTAGACGTGCACGCTCGAAGTATTCACGCCTACGCAATTTCTCCCCGCGGAGACATTCATCACAGCGCACTGACCGCATCTACGGACGCGGTCCTGACCTGGATCTCAGAGGTCACCCAACCAACCGATGACATCGCGGTGGCTTATGAGGCTGGACCCACCGGGTTCACCCTGGCACGAGCACTCACCGCTGCTGAAATCGATGTGGTGGTAGCCGCCCCGTCCAAGCTCCTGCGCCCCTCAGGCGACCGCATCAAAACAGATGCCCGTGACGCGCTGCTCTTGGCGCGGCTCCTGCGTATGGACGAGCTCACCGCCGTTCGTGTGCCCACTCTGGCGGAAGAAGCGGCACGTGACCTCGTACGTGCCCGAGATGATGCCCGACGAGATTTGAT